>CAZXLA010000076.1:0-15819 GCA_964641895.1 uncultured Tepidisphaeraceae bacterium | reverse complement strand
TGCCGGCGATAATTAGAGACTGCAGGCGACTGATCGAACCGCCTTCATTGATACGCCGCAGCGCGAACTCGCCGGCATTCGCAGCGGCGCCGTTGATGGTGAGCGTGCCTTGACGGATGAAATTTGCAACCGCGCGGCCGGACGGATCGGCGGTGAAGCGGCCGGGGTCGGGGAGCGTCGATGAAATGCCGCCTTCAAAAATGATCGTGCCGGCAGTTCCCGCGACGATCACGCCTGCGTTGGTCGCAGTGCCGTACACGATCGTGGTGGCGTTGCGCGCGGTGATCGTTCCGCCGGCGGCGTTGGTGAGGACGCCGTGGAGTTCAGTTGTGCCGTTGAGTGAAACGCTGCCGCGATTCAGCAGATTGGTGTTGATCTGCCCGTGACCGACGAGCGATGCGCCAAGGTTGATGGTGGTTGTTCCCGCCGTCGCCAAAACGCCGCCGTTCATCCGGATTGATTCGCCGGTCGGGACATTGAGCGGCGAAAGAAATTCGATTCCGCCGCCGGCGTTTACTTCGGCGCTGCCGAAGTTGGTGAAGGCGGCGGGAAGAATGCGCAAGGTCGAGAGCGCGGCATTGCGCAGCAGTCCGGCCGAGCCGTTGCTGAAAGTTGCCGCGGCGGCGATGACAAACTCGCCGCCGGCGCTGCTGAGCGTGCCGTTGTTGTTGAGCGCGCCCCCGGCGATGAACGTTCCGGTTCCGCCAAAGGTTCCGAAGTTGTTGATGGTCCCCGCGCCGCCGACGGCAAGCCCAGAAGAGATAACTCGCCCGCCGACGTTGTTGTTGATCACGCCCGTGCCCGGCGGCAAGAGCGTGTTCAGATTGAGCGTGCCGGAATTTCCGAACGTGCCGCTGAGCAATCCACCGTTGTAAGCGAACGAACGATTGTTGGTGAACGCGCCGTTGATCTGCCCGCCGCCCATCGTCACAAATCCGTCATTGGTTGCGGTGGTGGTGGTGAGTGTGCCCTCGGTAATTGCGAGGATGCCGTTGGACGTAATGAGCAGATTGCCGGCATTGGCTTCGCCTCCGGAGAGGAACCATCGGCCGGTGGAAGCGGTGGTGGTGCCGATGTTGACTGCGGCGGCGTTGAGCGTTCCGCCGGATTGAATAAACGTGCCGCTGCCGATGGCGAACGCTCCGGCATTGGAACCGACCTGCAGCGTGCCGACGTTGAGAAAACCGTTCGTTCCGATGGTGATTGTTGCATCGCCGGCGGCGCCGACAGTGATGCGCTGCCCCGCGGCCTCGAACGTGGCAGAGTTGACCTGCGGCGTGCCGCCGAGGATTGATAGCTGTCCCGAACCGAAAATGCTTGCGGCCATGACCACCGGCCCCGTCGCCGTAAATGTGCCGCGCGGTCGAACGACCATGATTCCCAATCCGCCCTGACCAATAAACGTGTTGGACGATGTCGCAAATGTGTTGGAAGTGCCGGTGCCGACCTCAAATCGCGCGACCCCACCGAGGCCCTGGCCGACAGCGAGCGATGTGGTCGAAAATGTTCCGCCTTGAACAGTAAGTTCCGCCGACCCCGCGCCGCCGGCAATGAACGTGCCGGTGTTGGCCCAGATGCCCGAAGTTTCAATCACCCCGCGGCTATTGAGTTGCTGCGCCATGATGACGCCGTTGGTGGTAAAGCTGGCCGATCCGCCGAGCATTTGGCCCTCGCCGAAGTCGCCGATCACCATCAACCCTGAGATAGCGGTGCGGTTGGTGTTGACGCTGATAGCGCCGTCAGACCCGCCTTGCGCGCCGGCGGTGAGCGATGCGAAGCTGACCGTGCCACCGAGGTTGAGCAAACCTTGACCACCATTGCCGCTGGTGACTGCACCAAAGGTTGACGTTCCCAGGAATTCCGCCCATCCGTCGGCCGAGGCGGCATCGCCGATGATAAGCGTTCCGCCGGAACTGACATTCCCCGAAAAAAGCCCCGGCGCGTCGACAATGCTGAAGATTCCAATCTCTTCGCTGCGCGATTCGACGCGCACGGTGCGCGTCGGCGAAAACGTAAGCACGCTGCCGAAGCTGGAACGAATCCGGCCGGTGTTTTCGATCAGCACGTCGCCGTTGAGGTTGACAGCGCTGAAAACCGTTTCGATGTTCCCCCCGCCGCGGACAAGAATGGGGCCGGTGCCCGATGTGAAGACCGCGCCGGATTCAACAATGATTTCACCCGAACGCTTAATGTCGTCGTTTACGTTATCAATGATCAGCGTCCCGCCGCCGACGGTGAGCGGCGACGCGCCGGTTTGCGTGAGAGTTGTTCCGGCGTCGGTCATCACAATCGCGCCGCCGCCTTGCGTCAGAGAAATGTTGGTGGTGTTGCCGACGGAAAGCGATCCGGTGGTGATGTCGGAGCCGGTGAGAAGTGTCAGTCGCCCGGAAGCCGCCGAGCCGGTTTCGCCCACATCCAGCCCGCCGTTGAACGTGCCAACGGCGTTGGTTGAAAACTGCATGCGCCCGATACTCGCGCCGCCCCATCCGATGTAGTGCGGCACGTTACCGTTGGCGAGAAGCGTTGCGGTGTTTATGTTGATGTGCCCGGTTTGGCCGAACAAACCGGCGAACACCTGATCGGCCCGCACGAAAGAACCCGCGGCGATGTTGAATGTTCCGTTGGCTTCCAGATCGGCCCCGGCGGCGATGGTGAGCGTGCCGCCGTTCCAGGTCGTGGTTCGGCCGGGCGACAGCACGGCATCGGCGGTCACGGTCATCGTGCGGCCGGTTGCGTTGAAAGCGACCGACCCGGCCTGCATCGCGAGCGTGCCAAAGCTGGGGCTGCTGTTGAGCGTGACGATGTAGTTGGCGGCGAGGTTAAACACCGCCGTGTGGGTGGAGAGCGCGGGGACGGTGTTTGGCGTCCAGTTGGTGGCAGTGCCAAACACCCCGCCGGCACCGTTGTTCCAGACGAGCGTCTGCGCAGAAGCGCGCGTCGTAATCGACAAAGCAAGTGAGAAGCAAAAAATCAAACGCGCCCGACAGCCCGTCCGCTTCGGCATGGCATTCTCCCAAATGATTCAGCCCGTCCCCCGACGCGGGTGACGCAAGAGCATAACCTCGCGCCGACGAGGCGCGGAGAGGAAAATGCCGGTTTTTGAAATTGAAATTTTTCGTAACCACCGATGCACACGGATACTGACTGCTCGCACATGTATGATCCGTGTTTATAGAGGTCTATCGGTGGTTCCAGTTCGGTGCTGCAAAAGGCTCGATTCTGTTACGACCGTGTAATCCTCATCGCTTCGATCGGCGGGCTAGTGAAACGAGCAGAAGAAACGCGCTGCTGCTGAGCACAGGCTCAGGAACGGCCACCCCCCGTGGCAGATCGCTCCCCAGCGATGAACCGAAATTCGCCGCCAGCGCCGTAAAATCGTCGAGCGTTGTCACGCCGTCGTAGTTGAAATCGCCGCTGGTCCACGTGCTGCCGATCGATCCAAACCCGGCGGCGAGGCGGGTGAAGTCGTCGAGGTTGACCGAGCCGGATAAGTCGGCGTCGCCGGTGAGGGTGTAACGGAGGAGGATCGTGGTGGCGTCGATCGGTTCGCCCAGAAATGTCGGCGGGGAACCCAAGGCGGTGGCTTCGGCGAAGCCGATTGCTCGGCCGAGTTCTGTTGCGGCGGTGGAGCTTCGGATGCCGGTGCCGTTCCACGCGCCGGCGTTGAAGCCGCTGATGATCTGGCTTCGGATCGTGGTGAGCGGTGACGCGCCGGTATAATTCAGGATCAGCGCATTTCTGGTCAGGTCGATCGCCGCCGCCGGGGCGGTGGACTCGGTGTCCAATCGGCTGATGGACGTGCCGGCCGGATCGTTGCGGATCTGGAAAACGGTGGTGCCCGATACATTCAATGCCGCGCCGCGGATGCGATCGACCGTCATCGTTCCCGCGCCGCCGACGTTCAGCGCCGCGCCGAAATCGGCCAGATTGAGCACATCAAATCGCGAGCCTGCATCCACCTGCACCACGCTGTCGGCGGCGATGGTGAGTGTGGCGACCGACGTAAACACGCCGGTGCTTTGCAGCACGCCGAGCCCGTCGGCGCCGGCGCCGCTGATCGTGATCGGTTCGACCGTTCGGCCGTCGGTGTCGAGCCGGACCTTGGCGCCGGTTTGCACCACGGTGGCGGCGACGGGGCTGCCGAGCGCCTTGATATTGCGCACGACCAACTCGCCGGCGGAAACGGTGGTCAGGCCGTTGTAATTACTGTATCCGCTAAGGATCAGTCGCCCCGCGCCGGCTTTGGTAAACCCGCCGCCGGTCAATCCACCGGCGTATTCGGTGTCGGCGGTGTTGGTGATGTTGTGGGTGAGCGCGCCGCCTAAGTCGATAGGGCCATTAAAGATAATCGGCGCCGACCCGCTGACGGTCGGGTCGGCTTCGAGGAAGATGGGGTTTTCGATGGTGGTCGGGGTGCCGAATCTCCCGCCGCCGCCGGCCTGAATTGCGCCGGTGGGGGTGGTGTTGGTGCTGCCGAAGGTCACGCTGCCAGTGCCCAGCGCCTGGTTGTTTGCGACGCGGTAAATGCCGTCGCGGATGATCGTGCCTCCGGTGTAGGTGTTGGCGGCGTTGAGGGTTTGGATGGAAGCAAAATCGTCGGTGAGCGATCCGGGGCCGCCGATCACGCCGTTGAAGACAATCAGCGCGCCGGGATCGCCTTCGATCGTCAGTTGAGAATCAAGCGAGATCGCGCCGTTCATGATCACGGTTTGCCCGGTGACGCCAAGGTTGCCGAACCCGGTGGTGCCGTTGGAGTTTCCGTGGACGATCAGATCGCGGTTAAACGTGGTTGTTGCGGGGGCAAGCGCATAGAGCCTGACCGCGACGTCGTTTCCTGCCGAGAGGATGATGGGGCTGCTATCAATGCCCAGCGGTCCTGGCACGCCGGGGATGACATCGCCGTTGAAGTTGACCGTTCCGCCGGTGATCGTCGTCTGCCCGGTGTAGGTGCTGGCGCCGGTCAGTGTGGCGTCGCTTAGTCCTGCCTTGGTCAGCCCGCCGGTGCCGCTGATCTTGCCGGTGAGGATGATCGGCTGGCCGGTAATGAGCACGCCTTCGGCGGGGCCGAAGGCGATATCGCAATCCACGGTGTTGTTGACGCCGGTGTTGAGGATCATGCCGCTTTGGATCGTAAGCGTGTGCCCGGCACCCTGAATCGACCCGTTGGGGCCGAGCACCAGGGCGTTGATCTGCGTCGGGGCGATCAGATCGTTGATGCTCGTCAATCGGACATTGACCGGCTGGCCGGGCAACGGCAGGTTGCCGGCATACTCGGTGTTGAGATCGAGCGGCCGAACGCCGGAGATCGGGTCATACGTCACCAGACTATTCAATGTGGTGCCCGGCGCGGCCACGTTGCTGGCGCTGCCATACATCGCCGGCAGGATGCTGATGGATTGCGACCCCGGCCCGCCGCCGCCACCGAGCAGTGGAGGCGGGGCGTTGAGCAGCAACCTTGCGGCGGTGGAAGCGCCGAATGTGCCGAGATTGGTTCCGCGAACAAACGCCACGCCGCCGTTTTGTCGTTGAAGGGTCTGGGCGATGAGGCGTGTCTGTGTGCCGGCGGGTGCGGTGATGGTGAAGACATTCAAGCCGCCGTCCAGGACGATTGGGCCGACGGTTTCGTTAATGTTGAAGCCGTTGGCACCGATCAGCGTGAGCGAGGCGCCGCGCGAGATGATCGTCGCGGCATCGTTAATGCGATTGCCGATCGCGGTCGGCGCGTTGTTAAGCTCGATCATGCCGCTGTTGAGCACCGCCGGGACATTAGGCAGTGCGCCGTTTCCACCCAGTTCGAGCGTTCCGCGCGCCAGCTCCAGCGGGCCGGTCACGGGGCTGGTGGCCAGGATGCGGGCGCGATTGGCGGCGACGTCAAAGCGAAATTGCCCGCCCGTCAATGATGCGTTGAGATTCAGCGTGCCGGTGGATGAAATGTTTGCCGGCTTGGCCGACTGCGCCCGGATTTGTGAACCAAGCGTGGTGGTGTTCGCCGACGTGAACGACACGTTGCCGCCGGAAAGCGTAAGCCCGGCCGTCCCCACGCCCAGCGCATCGGGGTTGGCGATGACCAGCGATCCCTCAACGACGTTGATCCCCCCGGTGAACGTGTTGGTGCCGCTGAGCGTGAGCTTGCCCGGGCCGGATTTGGTGATCGGCGTGTTCGTGCCGGAGATGTTGCCGGAGATGGTGATGCTGTCGGGGGTTTCGACGATTACATCCAGCGGATCCAGCAGCGACACGGGCGTAGCCACGTCAACCGAACCACCGCCGCGGGCCGAACGCTGCTCCATCACGGCATGATCCGAATCCACGCTGAGCACCAGCGGCTGCGCGCCGGCGATCGTCAAGCTGCCGCCAAACACATCAAAGAAACTGAGCGTACCAAGCTCCACCGGCGTTGTCAGAGTGACGATGCGGTTGACGGCGGCATCGGAAGTGGGCGCAAAGTAGGCCCGGTCTCCGGTATGGTTCGGGACGTCTCCGGAAATGATATCGCTGGTCCAGTTGGTCGGATCGTTCCAGTTGCCATCGGTGCCGACGAACTCCGCCGTCGGCGGCGCGCCGCCGACATCCACCGCCAGCGGCTCCAGCAGCGTCGGGGTGACGTCGTTAATTGCTCGGAATTCGATAAACCCCGTCAGACGAATCTTCCGGCCGGTGGCGAGCGTCGACGGCGCGAACGCCAGACAGCTTGTAAACGTTCGCGTGAACGCGCCGGCGGTGGTGATCGTCTGGTTAAACGACGCCGGGGCGCGCAGCGGCAGGCCGGTGATGTGATCGAGATAGTTAATGGTGGCGGAAAAATTCACCGACCCACCCGCGCCCACGCTTCCGGCGGTGGTGACTGAGAAATATCCCGTGGCAGTCGGCCCGTAGCCCGGCGAGGTCACGGTGTAGACCAGATTGCCCAGGTCCATCCGCAGCGACGACCCGAGATTGAAATTGTTTCCCGGATCGCTCTGGGTGACCCCCGTTCCGCCGGCCAACGTGACCGTCGCCGTGGTGGAGTTGGTGACAAAGCCGATCGAACCTTTGGCAATGCTGCTCGAACTCAGATCAACCCCCGTGTGGCTGAACTGAAAAGTCGGCGAGACGGGCAGCGACGCCGATGAAGGCAACGTGCCCAGCACCAACCCAAGGTTTGCCGGCGTGCCCGAACCAAGATCAGGATCGTGCGTGAAAAGTATGGTCCCCGACGTGAAGCTCGCCCCCGCAAGCGCCACCGATGGCATGGCCGCCACCGCCAAGAAAACGCGCCTGGCGCCGCGGAAGGTAATACTGGCACGACGACGCCCCGCGACCTCTGACTGGCAACGCATTGTATTCTCCTCAGATAGACCCCGACACGCACGACTTTTCGGATGTTCGCGGCGCATTCTACAACGAATTCCAGAGTTGCCGCACGAATTCGAAGAAAACTTTACCGCTCCCGACTCGTGAGGCAAGGGGCCCCATCGCGACGCGGGCGAGTCGGCGCGGCGGGGCTTGGTACTTTGTTTGACGGCAAGTCACTGAAAACTCAAATTTCTTGGCTATTCTCATTTGCCGACGTAAAATCCGTGAATGGCAACTCATGCCGTCAATCTCGATGAAAAGTACTTTCGCGTCGCGGAAGAAAAAGCGCGCGCTTTAGGCACAACACCGGAAGAGTTTGTGCGTCGGCTTATTGATGCTGACGATGCGCTGGATGACCGTTCGTTCGACCAATTGCTCGCGCCAATTCGCGCCGGCTTTGAGTCCATGACCGACGAGCAGGTAGATGCGCTGTTTGACGATGCCCGCAAACGAACCCTTGATGACAAATGACTTCGATGCGACCGAAAGTCGTTTTCGATTGCAATGTACTTCTGCAGGCCGCCGCGCGCCAAAACGGACCTGGGGCAGAGTGCTTGCGGCTCGTCGAGCAGAATCGCCTTACGTTGTATCTGAGCAAACCCATTCTGCGCGAGGTACGTCGAATACTTTCCGATTCAATTGTGCGGGACAAGAATCCGGCGCTAACCGGTCAACGGGTAGATGCGTTCATTCGAAAAAATCGCGTATCGCAGCGAACTGGTTCGCGGCGTGCCGAATTTGTTTGTGCTTGAGCGAGATAGGGGTGACGAAAAGTACATTAATCTTGTTGCTGCTGCCAAAGCTGAATTTCTGGTGACGCGCGACAAAGACTTGCTCGATCTGATGCAGGGGCACGACAGCGTATCAAAGCAATTTCGCCGGCAGTTTCCGCGCGTCAAGATTCTGGATCCGATTGAATTTCTGAGACTATTCCGAGACAACTCCCTCGCTGGAGGAACCGAGGCCTCAGCGCCATGATTGCCTCCTGCACCGTCGCCGGATGCGACCCGCGAATTTTTCCCCGTCACATCGCTGTATTCCGGCCGGCGGTTTGCGCGACTGCGAAGCGCGATCAATCAAAAAACTCCCGCCACGCCGACAATTCGAGAACGGTTCAAAACTCCATTCATCGGCGGCGGCGGCGTGAGCGGCTTGCCAATCCTGCCAGCGCGATCAAAACAAGCCCGGCGGCCGGTTCGGGCACCGCCGCCCCGCGCGGGAGATCAGCCGGCAGGTTCAAGCCGAAGTTGGCCGCGAGCGCGGTGAAATCGTCGAGGTTGGTGAACGTGTCGTAGTTAAAGTCGCCGCGGCTCCAGCGGCTGTTGGGTTGGCCGAAGCTGGCGGCGAGGGCGGTGAAGTCGTCCAGGCTTACGGCGCCGGACAGGTCGGCGTCGCCGATGAGCGTGTAACGCGTGAGCAGGGTGGTGGTGTAGATTGGTTGGCCGAAGAACGTCGCGGGAGAACCGATCTCGCTGGCTTCGGCGAAGCCCAGCGCGGTGGTGGGGTTGAGTGCGGCGGTGGAGGACGAAATGCCGTTTCCGTTCCACGCGCCGCCGTTGCGGCCGGTGAAGAGGTAGCCGCGGATGGTATCGAACGGGGTTGCGCCGGTGTAGTCGATGATCATGTCGTTGTCGGACAGATCGATCTGGCCGAGGTTGGCTGCGGGGATGTTCAGTCCACCGACGCGGAGGACTTTGTTTCCGCCGGGAGTGAGCAGGACGCGGGCGTTGGGATTGACGATGCCGACGCCGAGCGTGCCGCCAATGTTTACGGTGCCGGCGGCGTAGTTGAGCGTCGCGCCGCTGTTGAGGTTGGAGTCGCCGGTGGTGCGGAGAGTGCCGCCGTTGACGTTGATGACCGCGGTGCCGGGCGCAGGGTTGAACGTGGTAAAGATCCCCGGCGTGTTGAGGATGCCGCCGCTCTGGACGTTGATCGTCGCGTTTCCTCCGTTGCTTGCCAAATGCATGGCGGTGGCGAAGGTCGCGATGCCGCTGTTGGAAATCGTCATCGTCGCGTCGGTCCCGATATTCTGAGCCAGGTTGGTGAAATTGGCGGCGGCGTTGAGCGTCTGGAATTTCGAGTTGACCCCGTCGACCAAGAGCGTGCCCGAGCCGGAGAACGCGGCCAGTCTCAGCCGCTCGACCGCGGTGAAACTCCCGCCGTTGGTAACACGCATCGTCTGGCCGTCGGCGATATCAAATGTGGGCGTGAACGTCCCCACACCGCCGTCGAACGCGAGCGTGGTGTTGCTCGCGCGTTCCAGCCCGCCGGTGGGCGACCCGATGAAGGTCGAACCGGTGAGGAACGTGCTGTTCCCGCCCAGCCGCAGCACGCCGGTGCCGGTGACGCTGACGTTGGCGCCGTTCGCGAAGATGGCCTGGCCCAGACTATTGAGCGACCCGCCGTTGACTTGGATATTCGCGGTTGCGCCGGTAGAGCCGGCTTCGAAGTTTGAGGCGGTCAGGCTGGCGTCGGTGCTGATGCTCAGGTTGCTCGCTCCGCCGAAACGGGAGAGGCGCAGCGAGCTGAATGTTCCCGCGCCGGAGTTGCTGAACGTGACGGTGGAGGTGTTGCCGGCATTTGCACCCCAGTCAGACGTTCCGAGGGCGGTGAAACGCGAGTTCGCGCCGTCGACCTGCAACGTGCCGGTGGCGGCGCCGTTGGCGATATCCAGGAAACTGCCCAGATCGAGCCGCCCGCCGTTGCTGACCCGGAGGGTCGATCCGTTGGGCAGCGCGTAGTTGCCGGAAATCGAGCCGGCGCCGCCGGCGAACGCCAGCGTGCGGCCGGGCGTGAGGTTGAGCGCGCCGCCGGACTTGTTAAGGGTCGCGCCGGTGTTAAACGTGCTGTTGCCGTTGAGGATCAGCCCGCCGCTGGAGAGGCTGACCGTCGTGCCGCCGAGGAAGTTAGCCGTGCCGATGCTGTTGAGCGTTCCGCCGGCGATGTTGATGCGGACGGCCGACGTGCCGGCGAAGTTGCCGGTGATGAGGCTCGTAGTCGTGTTCAACCGCCCGTTGCTGTTGAGCGTAAGCGTCGTGGCACCGCCGCTGTTGGACATCCGCAGCGTGCCGAACGTGCCGGCGCCGTCGTTGGAGAAGTTGACGGTGGCGGCGTTGCCACCGTCCCAGCCCCAGTCGGTGGTGCCGGCGGTGGTGAAGTCCGAGCCGGCGTCGGCGACGAGCAGCGTGCCGGTCGCGTTGCCGGTGGCGATGTCGTAAAAACTGTTGTTGAAGAACTTCCCGCCACCGAGCACGCGGAGGGTCACGCCGTTGGGCAGCGATTGCCCGCCGGCGGTGTTGTTGACGATCCCGCCGTCGACGGTGAACGTGCTTCCGCTGTTGCCGAGCTTCAGCGCGCCGCCGGAATGATTAATTGTCGAGGCGATTCCGAGCGTGCCATTGCCGTTGAAGTTGAGCGAGCCGGACTGAAGGTTGATCGTGCTGGCGCCGCCGATGATCGTGGTTCCGGTGCTGGTCAGTCCGGCGCTGTTGATGGTGATGCTGCTCTGGCCGGCGACTTGGAGGCCTTGATCGACGTTGAGGAACGCGCCGGAGAGGACGCTGACGCGCGCCGTGCCGCCGTTGCCGATGCGCAGGCCGGTGTTGAAGTCGCCGGTGCCACTGTTATCGAAGGTGATGGTGGCGGTGCCGCCGGCACCCCAGTCGGTGACGGCCGACCCACCGCTGCCTACGACGATGTTCGATCCCGCGCCGCTGATCGCCATCGTGCCCGATCCGGCGGCGGCGACGTCGATGAACGAGGTGGAGCGGACGGAGCCACCGGCGATCGCCTGGAAGCCGCGACCGGCGGGCACGACGTACTCGCGGTTGAACTGCACGAACCCGGTGCCCTGCGCGTTCAGGATGCCGCCGACGTTGAGCGTGCCGGTGCCGTTGACCGTCAGCGTGCCGGAGAGCACCTGGGCGAAGCCGCCGCCGGTGATGTTCATCGCGCCACCCGAGTTCACGACCAGCGTGTTGTCGGCGGTCATGACGAGCGTGCCGGCGTTAAAGGTGCTCGCCCCGATGATCAGGTCGGCCTGTTCTCGCATGCGGAGTTCGCCGGTCGAGGTGGCCACAGCACCGCCTGAAAGCGTAAGCGTCGAATCGCCCTGCAACGTCACTGTGCCGGTGTTGACGCGGAACCCGTTGAAGAGCGTCGAGTTGCTCTCGCCGGCGGGCGCGCTGTTCGTCAGGCCATTGGTGACAGTCAGGACCGCGTTGTTCGTGCGGCTGAACTGGAAGTCGGCGACGCCCGCCTGAGCCGAGACAAACATCGAGAGAACCGTCTGGTTGGCGTCGAGGTTGACGAAGGTGTTATTGATGGGGGCGGGACCCTGGAAGTTGGCAGCGTCGGCCGGCCCCGGCGCGGAAAGGTCCGTCCAGTTTCCGCCCAGGGTCCATTGCCCCGAGAAGAAGCCGCCCCAGAAGTCGGCCTTCGCGACGCCGGACGACATCGACATTGCGGTCAGTGCCGCTACCGAGATGATTTTCCGAGAGTTTCGCATGTTCAAATTCCTCCAGCGCCGGGTTACGCGGCACCGTAAAATGGGCGACGAACACGGCCACGACCAAACTGCACGACGCCTTGTCGCGTAGTTGCCGAAGCCTCTGCTCTATTTGGATGTACGCAATTAACGCCGAGTATTCTGCGCGGAAAATCCGCGCTGCGGCTAAAATAGACGATTGGCGCGGGAAAAACTAGAAAAAAGGGAAAAATCAATTTAGGCAAGATGGGGCGGTGGTGCGGCCGCTTCTTCGGCGAACCAGATGAGCGATTGCGTGTCGATCAACACTGCTTTCATCGATACTCCGCAAACGCGTCAAGCGGGTCGTTGAAGTCATCGCGCATCTCAAACATGCCCTTGGCAAGCCCGGCGAGCGATTTGCGCGTTGCTGGCTGCTCGTGCTCAGAAGGTGAAGGCTCAATCACCACCCATACCTCTTGCTCTACCACCAGAGATGCCGGTTCGGCGAGCACGACCGCTCGGCCGTCGAAGTGGCCTTTGATGGAAATCTTTTCCGGCATTGCGGAATTATACCGTTCGCGGATGCACCTGACCATATGAAAATGGTGCGAAGATTGTATCGGAACCACTACCGCGCCGGCTGGGTTGTCGCGCGCAGTGCCGCAGCGTCGGCGGGGCGGTGAGTTTCGTCGAGCATGTTGGCGAGCAGTTCGACGGTTCGGATGGTCGGTGCGCCTTGCTCGCCAAAGCACGCGGCGCGAATTTGCAATGCCTCGCGGTAAAGCGGCTCGGCTTCGACGAAGTTGCCCTGCATTTGGAGCAGCAACGCCAGATCGCCCGCGGCCGTGGCGATATGCGGGTGCTCGGCCGGGAGCGCGGCGCGGCATCGAAAAACTCCCGCCACGCCGACAATTCGAGAACGGTTCAAAACTCCATTCATCGGCGGCGGCGGCGTGAGCGGCTTGCCAATCCTGCCAGCGCGATCAAAACAAGCCCGGCGGCCGGTTCGGGCACCGCCGCCCCGCGCGGGAGATCAGCCGGCAGGTTCAAGCCGAAGTTGGCCGCGAGCGCGGTGAAATCGTCGAGGTTGGTGAACGTGTCGTAGTTAAAGTCGCCGCGGCTCCAGCGGCTGTTGGGTTGGCCGAAGCTGGCGGCGAGGGCGGTGAAGTCGTCCAGGCTTACGGCGCCGGACAGGTCGGCGTCGCCGATGAGCGTGTAACGCGTGAGCAGGGTGGTGGTGTCGATCGGTTGGCCGAAGAACGTCGCGGGGGAACCGATCTCGCTGGCTTCGGCGAATCCCAGCGCGGTCGACAAACTGCCGGCGGCAGCGGAGCTGGTCAGGCCGTTGCCGAGCCAGTTGCCGCCGTTGCGGCCGGTGAGCAGGTAGCCGCGGATGGTGGTCAGCGGGGAAGCGCCGGTGTAGTCGATGATCATGTCGTTGTTCGCGAGATCGAAGCGCCCGCCGGGGAGGATCGACAGTTTTTCCAGACGACTGGTTCCGGCATTCGTGCCGTTGGGGACGATGGATGCTTCGCCTTCGACGATGAGATTTCCGTCGATGATCGCCTCGGCGTTGAGCGTTCCGGCGGGGCCGACGTAGGACGATCCACCTTTGGCAATGCGTCCGAAGCTCGCCGGGCCTTCGAAGTTGGTCGTGCCCGTGCCGGTGAACTGCGAGAGCCCGCTGACCGTCCCGAAGAACGTGGCGACCGAACCAGAGCTGACACGAAATTCGCTGCCGGCTTGATTCGTGACGTTGTCGTAGAACGTGGCATTGCCCAGCCCGGTGACGATGGTTTTTCCGCTGCTGGATTGCGTGACGTTGCCGAAGACGTCGCTCACGCCCGCCGACAGCGAAATCGTGCCGTCGTTTATGAAAGCAGCGTCTGCCTTGATCGTGCCTCGACCGTTGATTCTCCCGGTGACCGCGTTCTCCAGTGAAGATTGCGTTTCCAGCAGCCCGCCCAGCAGGTTGATTTGCCCGAGGTTGTTGAGCGCGCCGCCCGTGCCGGTGGAAGGTGCCGTGATGCGCAATTGTTCGCCGGTGCTGACGCGCACTTCGCCGGTGTTGAGCAGCGTGCCCGCCGCGATGTTGCCGTTGCCGCGGATCAAGCCCTGGTTTGTAAGCGTGTTGACGACCGATAGCGTTCGCGCCGGCCCCGCGGCATAGGTGGACCCGAGCGGGCCGGCCGCGCCGATGATCAAACCTTCGCCGCCGGTGAACTCAACCGTCCCGCTGTTCCATGCAAACACCGCGCCGGCCGCCGGGCTGAGTGTGCCGACAGACAACCTTCCGCCACTCATGGTTACGGTTTTGAATGGAGCGATGCTCAACGCACCGGCGACATCGAGTCGCTTGTTGGCGACGACGTCAATCCCATTAAACAGCGCGCCAAAATCACCGACCGACAAATCGCCCCCGAGTGCGAGCGCGCCGCTATCCCACTGAAACACGCCGCCGGCGACGCTGATTGTTCCGGTCGTGAGCGTTCCTGAATCCAGAATAAACCTGCCATTGGTATTGATGGCAATTGAACCCGCCTGCACCGCTCCGCCAAGTTGCCGATACTCCGACACCCCGACCGTACCACCCACTTGAACTAAGTTGGCAATCGAAACGGCTCCGCCGGTTTGAGTGAAGCGAGGCAGGCCGCCGTTCGTCGTAAACAAAAGATTGTTTGCGGTGAATGATCCATTGCGCAGATTGTAGTTCGTCGGCGCGCTTCCGGTGGTGCGGATGTTGACGGTCTGTGCCGCAACTGCGCCGCCGGTTTGTTCGAATGTGATCGTGCCGTCGCCGCCGATTGTAATCGAGCCGCTGCTGGTCAGAGTGCCCGATTTGATTGCGACGGCGGTTGGTTGGGCGGGGGGATTTAACACATTGATCGTGGCGGCAAAGGCCTGCCCGCCGTCGAGCTCGAATACGGTCGTCGATGGTTGTGTACTGAAACTGAATCGGCCAATTTCCAGGAATGCCGCAGAGAGTGATCCGCGAACGATCATCTTGCCGTTGCCCAGCACGCTGGCATTGGCGCCCACCGTAATGATGTCCGTGGGGGCGATGACCAACGTGCTGTTTAAGTTAGTGAATCCCGACCCGACGGCCATCCGATGTATCGTGCCGCCGACAGGCAACTGCGGGGCCGCATATTGGTATGACGCGGCGGTCGATATATCGAGTGCGAACGCGCCGTTCTGCAGGTTGTTGCTAAATGTATTGAGCCGCACGGCCGTCGATCCGGCCGAAAGCGCGCCGAGCAGCGCGGTGCCGCTGCCGAACGGACCGATATACGAATCAAGCCCGGTCACACCGCCAAGGCCGTTGGCGTCATCGTTGGCGGCAAGTTGATTGCCGACGGAGTCAAACACCGTAATGACCGAATCATGTCCGCCGCCGGCAACCGACACGCTTGCCTTGTTGACGCCTCCGGTACTGCCGTAAGTGCGAACGACCTCCAGGAACGTTGAATTGGAAGTCGGCGTTGTCACCACAGTGAGTATCTGCGAACTATTTGAAAACGTACCGGTCAGGCTGAGAAACGCCTGCCCGTGCGCCATCCCGCCGCCGCCGAGCAGAAGCAGGGCCGAGAGTTGGGGGATTGACGCGATTCGCGAAAACTGAAACATATTTTCTCCGAGTTCAGTGTTCAAACGCCAGCGAACGGCCGGTGGAAGAGGCGTGTCTGTCGCTGAGGGGAACTTTACTATACCACACCAGCGCCGTCGGCGAGCGCGAGGGGCCAGCAATTCGGGGCCGACGCCAGGGCAATCGCATGTGCCCCGATTTACGAGCCGCGCGCGTCAGCGACCGGAGTAGTTCTGCGGGAATCGGTCGCAGTGCTGCTGGAATCGGGTCGCTTACGCTCGCCGCTCGTTACATGCGATTGCCCTGGGCCTGTCGTCGCGCGAGCAGAATCTGCTTGACCCCGACGTTTCTCTGCGGGTGAGCTATGCTTGCCGCTCGGATTTTCATGTCAGCATCGGGAAAGAAGGAACAAATGAGCACTCGTCGGAAC
>CAZXLA010000075.1:0-15825 GCA_964641895.1 uncultured Tepidisphaeraceae bacterium | reverse complement strand
AGCATGATTGCGAAGCGCGGAGCGCAGGACGCAATGTTGGCCGACGCACACCTTCGGAGATCTTTAGCGTGTTCATCAAGTCGCTGCTGGGTATGTTTTCCGTCGATATGGGTATCGACTTAGGCACGTGCAACACCCTGGTGTGCATCAAGGGTGAAGGCATCGTTCTAAACGAACCGAGCGTGGTCGCGGTGAAAAAAGGCACCAATCGCGTGCTGCAGAACGGCAACGCGGTGGGGTTGGTGGCCAAGGAGATGCTCGGGCGCACGCCGGGCAGCATCACCGCCATTCGTCCGCTTAAAGACGGGGTGATCAGCGATTTTGAGATCACCGAGGCGATGCTGCGTTATTTCATTCGCCGGGCGCACGGCAACAAAGGGTTTATTCGCCCACGCGTGGTCATCGCCATCCCTTCTGGGATCACCGCGGTGGAAAAACGCGCGGTGCTTGATTCGGCGGAGCGGGCCGGCGCGCGGCGGGTGTTCTTAGTCGAGGAACCCATGGCCGCGGCCATCGGCGCGGGCCTTCCGGTGACCGAACCCACCGCAAGCATGATCATCGATATCGGCGGCGGCACGACCGAAGTGGCCATCATCTCTTTGGCCGACGTAAGCGTGTGCGAAAGCGTGCGCGTCGCCGGCGACGATTTTGACGACGCCATCAAAAGCCACATGAAGCGCACGTATAACCTCAACGTCGGCGAGCAGATGGCCGAACGCATCAAAATCGAAATCGGCTCGGCGGCGCCGTTCCCCGACGGCAAAGAGCCGACCATGGAAGTAAAAGGCCAGGACATGATCAGCGGCCTGCCTCGGCGCGTGACCGTGGCCGCGGAAGAAATTCGGGAGGCGTTGCAGGAACCGGTAACGCAAATTATTCAGGCCGTCACGCGAACTTTGGAACAGTGCGAACCCGAACTGGCCGCCGACTTAGTCGACAACGGAATCACCATGGCCGGCGGCAGCAGCCTGCTGCGCGGGCTCACGACCGTCATCAGCAACGCCACGGGTTTGGATGTTCGCCTGGCCGAGGACCCGCTGACCTGCGTGGCGCGCGGCACGGCGGTCTACCTGGAAAACCTGGAGCTGTGGAAAGACACGCTGGAATCTGATGAGGACGGCGGGTGAGTGTACCACGGGCGTCTCGC
Organism: uncultured Tepidisphaeraceae bacterium; assembly: GCA_964641895.1. Classification (GTDB taxonomy): domain Bacteria; phylum Planctomycetota; class Phycisphaerae; order Tepidisphaerales; family Tepidisphaeraceae; genus UBA2421. The sequence continues at coordinate 14,678 of CAZXLA010000075.1, read as the reverse complement.
CCGTGACGAAGTACGTGCTCGGGCAGGATGTCCGCCAGACGAGAGACGGTCAGGATGACCACAATCCGATCATATCAACTTTTTGCGTTCGGAATGCTGCTCGCGTTCATCGCCGCGTTCTTCCTGCCGAATCGTGTTTCCGATCGCGGGCGCGCGAACGTTCAGTCGCTGTTCGCGCCGGTCGCCGTCCCCACCCGATGGGCCGCCGGGCTTTTGCATGGTGCGGTGTGGCCGGCGCGGGCGACCGATCAGGCGTCGCCCGAGCAGCCGCGTGAGCTGGCTAATGTTTATCAAGAGAACGACGAACTTCGTGTGCTGCTGGCGAACGTCCGCGGGCAGTTGGAACACTACAAAGCCCGCGCCGCCGAGCGAGAAGAACTCGGGCAGGTGAGCGATCGCTGCTCGCGCTACACCGTCATGGGCGGCGACCCCGGCCCGCGCGATTCGCTGGCGATTATCGGTTTCAAGGCGGGCTCGCTGCAGACAAGGATGGTCGCGTTAACGCGCGACTGCATCATCGGCCGCATCGATCGTGTGGGCACCGGCGGCGCACAGGTGCTGCTGATGACCGACAAGCAATCGAAGTTCACCGGCACCTTCGGTCGTTACCAGCCCGATGCCGAAGGCAAGCCCGTATTCCGCCGGTTCGATCTGCCGCCGACGCTTGTGCAGGGCAGCGGCCAAAGCGTCATGCGATCGGAGCTGATGCAATGGAAAGACGTGGAATCCGCCGGCCTAAAAGAAAACGACTGGCTCGTGCTCGACGACACCGCCTGGCCCGACGCCCTGCGCTGGTACCGCGTGGGGCGCGTGGTTTCGGTCAAACAATCGCGGCAAAGTATTCTCTTCGCCGAAGTGCTCATCCGCCCGACAGTGGATGCGACACAACTTCGCGAGGTGATGGTGATGGATAAATAACCACTCCCTCGCCCGGTACCCCGGGAGAGGGAACAATAAGAGACATGCGTTTACTTCCCCACATCCTCCTGGCTTACCTCGCCGTCGGCTTGCAAGTCGGGCTGGGTGGTTACGTCCACCTCGGCGGGGCTGCGCCGAATCTGGTGCTGATCGTCGCGGTGTTTTTCGCGCTTTATGCGACACGCGATGTAGCGCTGCTCGCGTGCTTCGTGCTCGGGCTGATGCAGGATCTGCTCACTCAACAAACGCTGGGACTCTACGCGCTTTCATACGGGTCGATTGCGATGGCGATCTCAACCACATCGTCAATGCTCTACCGCGATCACCCGCTCACCCACGCTGCCGTCGCGTTGCTGGCTTCTTTGGGCACTTGGATGCTGCTGTTGATTCATTCCTGGATATTCGGGCCGTCGCTGAGCATTCGCGCGGCGTTCTTCAGCACACTGCTGACGGCCCTGCTCGCGCCGGCACTGATCTATTTTCTGCTGAAGCTGCGTCCGCTGCTGGGCATGCGCGTGCCGCGGCGGTGGACATAATGTTTGAACGGCGACTCAAATCGATGGGCATCGTTCTGGCCGTAATGAGCATCATCCTGCTCGGCCGGTTAGTGCAGGTGCAGGTGCTGGCGCGCAGCTATTACACGGAGTTGGCGCAGAAGGCGATGACGCAGCAGCGGTCGATCCCGACGACGCGCGGGCCGATCCTCGACGTCCGCGGGCGCGTGCTGGCCGCGGACGAGGCGTGCATTGATGCCGCGGTCGACTTTCGAGCGGTGACGCGCGACACCTCGCAAAAGGCGGTCAAGGCGTGGATCGCCAAGCTGGCGATTCAGCGGCTGCGCACCCGCGGCGACCCGGCGTATTTGAGCGCCGATGCTCCCGGCAAGCGCAAGTTTCGCGACACCGAAGAAGTCGCCGTCACCGCCGACATTACCGCCATGTGGACCGCGCTGGCCGAAGCCGGCGGCGTGACGGTGGACGAGATCCAGGACACCCGCACGAACGTCGAAGTCGAGGTGCGCAAAAAGAAGAAATGGATCGTTCAAAGTCGGTTTCGTGCCGCGTTGGATGAGGCCGGATCGCGCGAGAAGCCCGCCTGGTACGCCCGCTGGCTCGCCGGCGGGGTGGAAGACACGCCCACCGAAGATGAGTTTGACAACGAGTTGATCTACGAGCAGCAGTCGGCGCACGTGATCGTCCGCGCGCTCACGCCGGCGGCGCAGAATGAGTTGGGCCGCAATCTTGATAAGTATCCCGGCCTCATGCTGCAGCCGAGCAAACACCGAGCGTATCCGTACGGCAATCAGGCTGCCCATGTGATTGGTTACCTGACGCGCGTGCAGCGTAAGCCGATGGCGATCGACCCGGATGCCAACAACGACCGGCGCGCGTATTTGCCCAACGATCTGGCCGGCCGCGACGGCATCGAGGCGCTCGCCGAGCGGCAGTTGCGCGGCTCGCGTGGGGCCGAGAGCCAGCTATCGGGCGATTGGGCCAGCGCCGCGCGCGTCGATCCGTCACCCGGTCAACCTGTAACGACGACCATCGACATCGAACTCCAGGCGCAGATTCGCGAGATGTTCACGCGTGTGAGAATCCCCAGCCCGGCGCTGGGCGACGGCGAGTATGAAGTTTCCCCCATGCACGGCTCGGCGGTGGTGATCGATCTGGCCAGTGGCGAAGTGCGGGCGATGGTGTCGTATCCCGATTACAATCTGAACACTTTTTCCGAGCAGTATTCGCAGTTGCGCGAGGATGAAGGCAACATTCCGCTGTTCCATCGCGCCCTGATGAGCCAGTACGAGCCGGGCAGCACGATCAAGCCGGTGGTGGGCCTCTCGGCGATGACCGCCGGCGTGGCGACGATTGACGACCGCATCGAGTGCAACGGATACCTGGTCATCCGCAACAAAAAGCAGGATCGCGGGCGTTGTTGGACGCTGAGCATCGACTCATTTCCGCATACGCATCGCGACGTGCCGTCGTCCGCGCCGCATCCTACGGGTCTGCTGAATTTTCACGACGCGATCGAGCGCAGTTGCAATGTCTACTTCGAAAACATGGCCGACCGCCTGGGCACCGAAGGCCTCAGCGCGTGGATGGAGCGATTCGGCCTCGGGCGCAATAGCGGTATCGGCCTGGCCGAAAAGCCCGGCCGGCTCCCCCGGCAATACCGCGGGGCGGCGGGCGTGTTTGCGACCTGGACGGCGGGCATCGGGCAGGTGAGCGTGCTCGCCACGCCCCTGCAGGTGGCCAACGCCACTGCAACCGTCGCGCGGCGCGGCATTTGGATGCGGCCGAAGCTGGTGCGCGACGGCAGTAATCTCACCCCCTGGCAACCAAGCGGCAACTTCACGCCGAGTCGTGCCGACGCGGATGTGATCGATCTGAAACTGAACCCCGAAGCAATCAACGTCGCCCACAAAGGGATGCGAGACGTTGTTGAGAGCGAAGCCGGATCGGGTCATTCGCTGCGCAAGGCGCACGTCAGCGTCGCGGCCAAAACCGGCACGGCGCAGGCGGCCAGGTTCCGATATTGGGCGACGGATGCCGACGGAAAGAAGCACCGCGTTACTCCGCAACCTGGCACATGGAATAACCCCAACCCCGAGTTTCCGTGGTATCGCGCCAGCGACACCGCCGGCACACAGCTTCACCACGCGTGGATGACGGGCTTCGCGCCGGCGGAAAACCCGAAGATCGCCTTCGCCGTGCTGGTGGAATACGCCGGCGCCGGCGGCGGCGCGGCGGCGGGGCCGGTCGCGGCCGAACTGCTTGATGCCTGCGTCGAACACGGCTACGTTCCACGCCAGAAATGACTCCGTTGTAATGACAGCCGTCTCCCTCCAAAGCGTTTTGCCGTTCCGAGGCGTGTGGCGAAAGCTCTCCGCCGCCTCGAATTGGCCGATCCTCGTCGCCGTCGCCGTGCTGGCGACGCTGGGGGTCATTTCCATCTGGGCCGATACCCGCGCCGACGGCAGCAGCGAAGGTCCCAAACAACTCATCTTCGTCTTCATAGGCATCGCGGCGATGGTGGCGTTTCAGTGGGTGGACTATCGCAAGATCGGCCGCTTCAGTTGGGGGCTGTTCATCCTCGCCATCATCCTCACGGGCTACACCCTGCTCGGCCAGGTCATCAGCGTGCCCGGCGTGCGCGAGAAAAACGGCGCATTCAACTGGATCAACTTCGGCCCCGTGAGCCTTCAGCCGGCGGAACTGCTCAAGCTCGGTTTCGTGCTCGTGCTGGCGCGCTACCTGCGATTTCGATCGAACTATCGAACGCTCATCGGCTTGCTGCCGCCGTTTGCGCTGTGCCTGGTTCCCGTGGCGATGATCCTCAAGCAGCCCGATTTGGGAACTGCGCTAATCTTTATCCCCACGCTTTTCGCGCTACTGTTTATCGCCGGAGCGAAGGTGCGTCATTTGGCGGCCGTCGTCGGCCTGGGATTGGCGGTCGCGCCAATTTTATGGTTCAGCGGGCATCATGCGCCGATCAACGAACAGACCGGCCAAAAAACGCTCTGCCGCACCTGCCCCAATATACCGGTGCTGCGGCACCTGCCGATGTTCGTGAAACACTACCAGCGGCAACGGGTATTCTCGATGTTTCAGGCCGATGATTCCGCCGGCGTCGCCACCGGAGTGGGAATGCAGCAGCAACTGGCTCTGGTGGCGCTCGGTTCCGGGGGATTGACCGGAAAAGGCGCCGGCAATGTGCCGATCGGCCGCCGTGTGCCCGAGGGGCATAACGACATGATCTTCGCCCTCATCGGCGAACAATTCGGCTTCTTCGGCTCGGCGGTCGTGCTCATCGCTTACGTGGTGCTGTTCATCGCCGGGATCGAAATCGCCAGCGGCACCCGCGAGCCGTTCGGCCGGCTGGTGGCGATAGGCATCGTGGCGATGTTCGCTTCGCAGACATTTCTGAACCTGATGGTTGCGACAAAACTGATGCCCGTCACCGGCGTCACACTTCCCTTGGTGAGCTACGGCGGAAGCTCGCTGCTGGCGAGTTTCATGGCCGTCGGGTTGCTGCTGAATGTCGGACAAAACCGCCCGGTGGTGATGGCGAATGATCCGTTTGAATTTGAGTAACCACGGCGAAGTTTTGCCGGCCACCGAATATCGCCAGCGCTCTCGCCACGAAGGCGCAAGCGGCTGCGGTTGCCATTTGGCGCGAGAGGTCGCTTGCGCCTTTGCGGTAGATTTGCGTTGAGTTAACGGTAGAATTCGACTCGTCTTTCTGCCAAAATCCTCTTTGAACAATGGAACCTGACGCCCCCGTAATCCTCGCCTCGCCGCCGCGCCCCATTACCGCGCGGGTACGGCGTCGCGCGTGGATGGAATCGGGCGTGCGGCTCTGGTGGGTGTGCGCCGTCGCCACATTTGTCGCTGCGGCGGCAGTTCTGACGATTGAGGTCGTCAATTGGATTGAACAGAAAAAACTATTTCAGAATAGCGTGCTGGTGGATGCGCAGGCTTATGAAACGAACGGCCTGCAGTTGGCGGGCCGAAACCTGTTGATCGAAGGGGCCGTCTTTGAAGTTCGATACACGCACCAGGGGAAACTTTATTCAGTTGAAGGCCCGCTGGAAGGTCTTTCGGGACATATTATTTCCGGCAAGGTGTTTCAAATCCGGATTGATCCCGATTCGCCCGAACGCTGGACCGCCCGCATCACCCCGCCGAGCTTTGCGCTGCGCTGGCTGGGGCCGGGCATCACGTTTCTTCCCGCGTTGCCGCTTCTGCTGATCGCCATGATCAAACGCAGCCGGGTCATTTCGCTGTTCCAGAACGGCCAGCAGCACACCGCCGCCGTCGTGAACACCGCCAACACGCCGCTTGCGCCGTTGTGCCACGTGGTGCGCTGCGCCCTGCTCGATAACGACGACCGCCGGGTGATTCAGGTGCTGCAGCCCACGCGCTACGGCAAGCCGGTTAAAGGCGACGAGATCGAACTGATCGTCGACCCGCAGAACATCGTGCGCGCCATCGCCGCCGCAGCATATGCAGGCTCGATGGAACGAGAAACGGGCCATTGACGGGTGCCCCGATTTGGCTCTCACGCCAAGTCGTGCGAAGTCAGACTGTGTCGATCGCGTGCGACCCCTTCCGCGCCCTCGCACGATGCACGGCCGAGGTGTACACTCCATCAACAATGCACTGGTTTGAGGTTGTTGAATCGGCGTTGAGGGGCTACAGCCGCATCGCCCCGACTGAGCGAGGCGGCTACCGACTGGCCCGTTTAGCGCGCAAGTTTCGCCCCACCGATCGCTGGGTGGATATCTACAAAACCCCGTTCGCCACCCGCCTGCGTTTGGACGCCGCCGTGTATCCCGATTGCGCGATGGCCCACGGGCTTTACGAGTTAGACACCGTCCGCGTGATCCGCAACCTGCTTCGTCCGGGCGATGTGTTCGTCGATGCCGGCGCCAACATCGGCTACATCACGCTGATCGCCGCAGCCCGAGTTGGCGCGGCGGGAAAGGTGTATGCGTTCGAGCCGCAGCCCGACAATTTTCGTCGGCTCAGTGAAAATCTGGCGATCAATGCCAATCCGCCGCAAGTTGAGGCGTACGCGATGGCGCTTTCCGATCGGGCGGGTGAGACCACGATCTATTACCCTGACGTTGATGCAGCGTCGGGCGACAACCACGGGACCAGTTCGGTGTTTCTGCGCGCTGATATAAAAACCAAATCATCAACCATCGCCACCCAACGGCTCGACGCCTTACTGCCCAACGTCACCCCGCGGCTGGTGAAGATTGATGTCGAAGGTGCGGAACCCCTGGTGATCGATGGAATGCACGGTCAGCTCACCCATGCGACTCCGCCGATGATCGTCATCGAGCACAACCCCACCACCGCTGCCAACGCAGGCTTTGCGGTTGAAGAGGCGATTCGGCGCGTCTTGCGTATCCAGCCGCGTTACGACGTGTGGAAAATCGGCTTGCGCCTTCGGCCGCTGCGCGACCCGCTGTCACAACTGCCACGCCTGGGCCAGTGCAATCTGCTGCTGCGGCCTCGCGTTGACACTGCCCGGAGCGCCGCCTAGATTCCTTTCATGCGAATCGGTCTGACCGTGTCTCTTTGCGCGGTGCTCATGAGTGGGTGTGGGTCGTTGGATTCGCCGGCAACGCCCACCCCCGCGGAGTTCGGTCCGGCGGGCATGCGCGTTCACCCGGTCTTCACCCGTTTCAAAGACTGGACCAGCGACGGCGAGCCCGACGGCATCGAGGCCATGCTGGAATTTAAAGACAGCTTCGGCGACCCCACCAAGGCCAGCGGCCGAGTGTTGTTCGAACTCTACAGCTTCGTTCCCAACCAGCCCGACCCGCGCGGCCGCCGCGTGGCCAACCCGTGGATGGGCGCTTTGCAATCGACCGAAGACCAGCAAGACCGCTGGAACCGCGCCAGCCGGTCGTACACGTTCCCGCTCGAACTCCCGCGGCCTGATCCTTCGGTTGATTACGTACTCACCGCGCAATACGACAGCCCCGACGGCCGGCGCTATTTCGACCGCCTCATCCTCGAAGCCCGGCGCGACAACTTCCCCCGGCGGTCGGGCGCCACCCAGCCCACCACCCCGCCTACCACGAAGGAGTCGGCCCGTGTCCGCCAACGCCTCACCGATACCGCTTCTTGAACTCGACCCGGTTCCGACCTTGCTGAGCCGCATCCGCCGCGAGCCTGCTGCCGGCATTGATTTAAGCCAACCCGCGCGCGTCAGCCGCGCCCCCGGGCGGCTCGATGTGATGGGCGGGATCGCCGATTACACCGGCAGCTTGGTCTGCGAAATGCCCATCGACCGCGCCGCCGCCGTCGTGTTGCAGCCTCGGACGGATGGGATTGTGCAGGTGTTTTCGTTCAATCTGCTTGATGACCATCGGCCGTTTACGTTCAGCATGCCTGTTGAATCGCTGGCGCGGCTTTCGATCGAGCAGTTGCGGGATGAGTTAAAGGAATACGGGCGGCGGTGGGCGGGGTACTTAATGGGTTGCCTGTTTGTTTTGCACGAGGCGAATTATGTTGATTTATTTCGCGACGCCGCAAGCGGGTTGAATCTGGCGCTGCTGAGTCATGTGCCGTTTGGCGCGGGCGTTTCAAGTTCTGCCGCGATCGAAGTGGCGACGATGATGAACCTCGTCGATCACTTTAACCTGCGCGAAAAAGTCGATGCGATGAAGCTGGCGGTGTTGTGCCAACGCGTGGAGAACGCGGTGGTCGGCGCGCCCTGCGGCATCATGGATCAGGTGACCTGCTGCTACGGCCAGGCCGACGCCTTGCTCAAGCTGCACTGCCAGCCGCACGATGTGAAAGGCTTTGCAAAGCTGCCGCCGGGCGTGCGCGTCGTGGGGATCAACAGTAATGTGAAGCACAGCGTGGGCGGCGGGATGTACGGCAAAACCCGCTGCGCCGCCTTCATGGCCCACGCGATGATTTTGCAGAAGATGCGCGACATCGGCACAACCATCGGCCGAACGCTCGCCGGCGACCCGATGCGCGGCTACCTCGCAAACCTAAGCAGCGAAGACTACAAGAACCTCTTTCGCCCGCATTTGCCGGAATCCATTCGAGGTAGCGAATTCCTGAGCAAGTTCGGCAAGACGATCGACACAGCGACGACGGTCGATCCGACCATCGACTACCACGTTCAACCCGCCGCCGACCATCATGTGCTGGAAGCGATGCGGGTGAATCATTTTGTTGAATTACTTCAACAAGCCGAGGGCTTCAGCCCCGGATCGAATGCAGAATCGGCGCAAGATTCTAAGCAACAGGAAGACGCGCTCAACAAATGTGGACATTTAATGTACGCATCGCATCACTCATACACCAACAGAGCCCTGCTCGGCGCCGATGAGTGCGATCTTTTAGTCGACTTAATCCGCAGGAACGAACACCAAGGCCTGTACGGCGCCAAAATCACCGGCGCAGGCAGCGGCGGGACGGTGGCGGTGCTGTGCAAAGCCACCCCGACCGCCGACGCGGCGATCGAGAAGATTATGGCAGACTATCAGACCCACACCGGCCTGACCCCGGAAAAAATCGCCGGCAGCTCGCCGGGCGCGTGGTGGGCGGGTACGGCAGGGGTTAACCCAACAGGCCGGGTTAAGTGAAATAACGACAATCGCTATTCCACTTTATCAAAGTTAAGTGTTCGTATTGAATCGGAAAGAGTTTACAGATCGATCTCCCGGCGAACTGGTCAAGCGGCTCGATGGTGCACGGGCGTTTATTCCTGAGCAGCTACCGCCTGCGCAGTTGGATTGGAACCCGAACTTGCTGCAAGTGGGTACGACCGCAGAGCGCTTGCTTGGTCGGCTCGCCGGGCTTGGGGAGCGGGTTCGAAACCCTCAGCCATTGGTTCGATTTTTTCTGCGTCCCGAAGCGTAACTGTCCAGCCGAATCGAAGGAACCCACGCCGGCGCGCAAACACATGCACGCGTCAACGTGCAACGGCGATGATTCACTATCAATTCGAAGCGATTCATCCTTTCGCAGACGGCAACGGCCGTATCGGACGCGTGCTTATCTTGTTGTTTCTCTGTCATCAGGGCGTGCTACCGATGCCGCTGCTCAACCCCAGCGCGTACCTTGAGCGACAACGCGATCGGTACTATGACCACCTGCTGAATGTCAGCTAGCACGGGCGCTGGGAAAGCTGGATCGAGTTCTTCGCCAAAGGGTTGATCGACGAAGCCAACGATGCCATCAGTCGGCTGCAACGACTCGAATTTCTGCGCGACAGCTACCAGCAACAGGTGCGCACGCCGCGAGCCTCGGCGCTGCTGCCGAAGTTGATCGATCACCTCTTCGCCGAACCCGCCGTGACCGTTAACCGCGTCGCCGAAGTGCTTGATATCGGGTAAACCTCGGCGATGAAGCTGGTCGAGAAACTCCTCAAGGCCAGGATCATTCGCAGAGTGACGGGGGCGGAACGCAATCGTGTCTTCCTCGCGCAGGGCTTGGTCGACTTGTTCGACTCGCCGCAGTCCACAGGGTAAGAAAGACCAGAGCATCAGCATTGAGCCTTGAACATAATCAAATCCTCTCCCGCCTCACCGCCCTCCAGCGCGCCATCCGCCAGACGTTGCTCGCCGGCAGGGGCGGGCAGGACATTGGGCAGGACATGCACGAAGTCAGCCACTCCACCGCCGCCGATACGATTTATAAGATTGATGCCGCGGTCGAGCCGATCATTGACGAATTCTGCGCCGAGTGGGCCAAAACCACGCCGCTCGTGCTCATTGCTGAAGGGATTGAAAACGAGCACGGCGAAGAAGGCTCGAAGATTTTCCCGCAGGGAAGTAACGAACAAGACGCGGTCATTCGCGTGATTATGGATCCCATCGACGGCACGCGCGGGATCATGTACGACAAGCGGCCGGCGTGGTCGCTGGCGGGGGTTGCGCCCAATAAAGGCCCGAACACGCGGCTGCGCGATATCGAAGTCGCGGTGATGACCGAACTGCCCACCAGCAAAATGGGTTATGCCGATGTGCTGTGGGCGATCAAAGGCCATGGAGCGCATGCTCAGCGCGTTGATCTGCGCAACGATGCCACTGCCCCGGTGCCGCTTGCACCTTCGCGGGCGGAACAAATCGATCACGGCTTCGCGATGATCAGCAACTTCTTCCCCGGCACCAAAGTGCTGGCGAGCGAGTTGATGGAGCACATCGTCAAAAACCTCATTGGCCCGGCGGACGTGACGCGCGCCACGGTCTTTGACGACCAATACATCTGCACCGGCGGGCAATGGTATGAACTCATCGTCGGCCACGATCGCTTCAACGCCGACCTTCGCCCGCTGTTTTATAAAATCCAGAATCAGCCCGAAGGCCTGAGTTGTCATCCGTACGATTGCGCAACGATGCTCATCGCCGAAGAAGCCGGCGCGGTGCTGACCGACGGCTTCGGCCGCCCGCTGGATGGCCCGCTGGATGTGACCACCGGCATCCACTGGGCCGGCTACGCGAACGCGGCGCTACGCGCGCGGATCGAGCCGCTCATTCAACAGTTTCTGCGCGATCGCGGGCTGACGATCGAACCTGGGTGAAACCAGCGCAATGCCCACCAAACCGAGCAGCCCGACAACGCTCAGCAGCAATCCAAAATCCCGACCGGGCGTGTGGTAGGTCAGTTCGATCACATGCGGCCCCGCCCCCACGCGCACCGCCATGAACATGAGATTCGCCGGCACGACCGCCGCCGGTTTGCCATTGATCGTCGCCTGCCAGCCGGGGTCGAAGGCTTCGAGAATTTCCAGCCAACCTTCCGCGGGCGCATTTACGTCGATCGAAATCGCGTCACTGCTGCGCCGCTCATAGTTCACATTGATTGGCCGGTCCTCTGAAGGCCGAGTCGCGGGAGGCGCGGAAGGGTCTTCAACAACGAGCGATCGCGTCGGATCGAATGATTTCTCGCGCAGCGCCCGCTCGGCATCCGCATCACTCCCGGCGGCGACGAGGCTAAGCGGAAACCAGTTGGCCCGCGGCGCGGCGCCTTCGATTTTGTACACTTTCAGGGCATCAATCTGGTGCCACAACGGCAGCCGCGCGCGCTCGCCGAAAGTCATGAGCACGCCTGCACCGCATGTGCGAAGAATCCGCGCGTCCATCGCGAACGCGGGGATCGCCTGATTGTTGTATCCCGCCGGCGCGCCCTTCATGGCCATAATGCCGCGATAGCTGCGTGCCAGCATGATGGAATCAAAGAAACTCACGTCATCGAATTTGCGGTTGATTGAAACAGGAATGGTCAGATCGATCGCCACGCGCCCGGTGCCAACGCGTTCGACGATCTGTCGCTGCACGTCGGGCGGAATGTGCAACGGCTCGTCACTGGGAATGATAAAGTGTCGGTCGTGCCGCCCGAGATCGATCCCGTGCAGCAGAATGACCGCGGCAAGTGCAATCTTCCCACCGAGCCGATGGCCGGACTCTTGCGTCGCCCATCGCGCGAGCCTGCAAGCCGCCGCCCCGCCGGCCAGCGAAAGTCCCAGCACGGTGATGTAAACCAGCCGCGCCGGCGACCGCAGAAAGGTTCCCTGCGTTTCCGGCAACACGTCGCGTACCCACGGCAACGCCAGTGCCAACGCGGCCACGGAAATCGCTACCACAAACCAGGTTCGTCGATCGCCGCGTACCTTGCCCGCAATCCATAGCACCAGCAGCGAAAGCGTTGCAACCCAGGGCAGAAGCCCCATGTACCAAACCGTATCCCAGAAATAGCCGGCATGCGGATAGTGTTTCAAGGGCTGCGACTCGACGTATGGACTGAAAAGCGGGAACCCGTCGCGCCACGGTGCAAACGCTGCCAGCAGCCGGCCGTACGGCATGGCCAGATCGTTGGTCGCCTGAACGAGCGGAAGCACGCGCGTGCTGCGGCCAATGAGCTGCGCCATCGGCCACAACGCAAACGAAGCACACCCCAACCCCGCGAGCAGCGCGCCGATCACCCAAATCGATCGTCGCCACCGGCACCGCACCACCGCGTACAAGATTGCGATACACAACGCGTACACCCAAAGCTGTGGATGCCCCGCCAAACTCACGGCCGCCGTCGCAAGACCTAATGTGATCAGACGCGCGTCCAACCATCGGCGCGATGTCAAGGGTTCGGCGGCGCGGTCGACCAGCCACAGCAGCAACGGCAGCGCCGGATACGCTTCGAGCAACGGCAAATGTCCGGCGGCAATGCGTGAGGCGAAAAACCCGCTGGCGGCGAATGTCCACCCCGCCACCGCCGAGCCGACCGAACCCATGCCTAGTCGCCGAGCGAAGCAGAATGTGAACATCGCCGACAGCACCGCCGACACGATCACCGAGCCCGGAAACAAATTCGCCGGCGCGAGCCACAGCAGCGCCAGACGAGTGGGGATGAACGGAAAATTCTGCACGTTCGACCAGAACGGCGACCCGCAAAGCTCGCGTGAATACCACGCCGGCAGCGTGCCGTTTGCCAAACTGGATTGGGCAAAGTCGATCCGGTGCTGATGCAGCATCAGATAATCGGTGCCGAGCAATTCAAAACGCCCCGCAGCCGTTCCCGGCGGCAGATAGAGGGCGATGACGGCCATCAGCATCACCATCGGCGCGACAAATCGGCGGAAGTTTTCGTGAATCGGGGGCTCCAATACCGGCGAATCCTCACAATTCTGTTGCCGGCGGCAACTTTCCTGAAACAATTCGATCGTTCAATCGAAGATTGGTAATATCCGGCGCCGACCCTGCTGCGTAAACGGTGCCAGCGGCCCGGCGTGTGGGGTTGAAATTATTTTGGAGAGTCATCATGCAAAAGGTATTTCGTTTTCTCGTCCCCGCCATCGCCCTAGTCGGTGGCCTCATCGCGACGCGTTCACTGGCCGAACCCAAAGAAAACCCCGCCGCAGCCGATGTGGGAGAGAACGCCACGTCCCCCGTGCGCGTTCAGGACATGGGGGCAATCACATTCTTTCATACCACGGTCAAAACCACGTACGAGAAAATGGATATCGTCGGCCCGATCATTGAAGACCTGATGAAAGCCGTCAAAGAAAAAAACATCGATGCCGACGGCATGGTGGCGTTCATTTATCAGGGCGCTTCAATAGAACCGGGGAAGGAATTTGAACTCTCCATCGGCATGACGGTTTCCGCCGGCACCGAAGGATTTGATAAGTGGCAGGTGAAAGACCTGCCGGTGTTCAAGTGCGCCACCGTGATGCACAGCGGGCACCTGAAATCGATCGGCCTTGCTTACCAGAAACTCTTCCCCGAACTCTTCGCCAAAGGCCTGCAACCCACCGGCGAATCCCGCGAATTCTACATGTACTGGGAAGGCGAAGACTCGGACAACAACGTCATGCTGGTGCAGGTGGGGGTGAAATAGGACGCCACTTCGATCCTTACAGGGGTGCCACGACTTGGCGTGCCCCAATCAAACTTTGGCGAACCGGCGGCGCTCGTGCACGCCACGTCGTGGCACCCCCCCCAAACCCTCCCCAACGTTGCATCACACCCCGGTTCCGATTTACGTCTCACGCGTGAAATACTCCGCTTCCAGCGCCGCCAGCGTGCCGCGAAGTTCGTCGAACTGATCCTGCAGCTTGCGGGTCTTCGACGCGTCGCGCAACAGTGAAGGGTCAGAAAATTTCTCCTGTGCAACGGCGATCGCGCGCTCGGTTTCCTGCATTTTCTTTTCAACCTCCGGCGTCGATAGCCTGCCGAAAGGCCGCTTGTACGGGTTGTCCTTCGGCGGCTTGGAAACGGGCGATACCGATGCCGGCTTGGGTTGCGGCTTGGATTGGTTCGCCCTGGGCGACGATTTCGCTTTCGCCGCCGCCGCCTTGGCTTTTGCGTCGTCGCGTTGCTTTTGCAGGAAGGCGCTGATGCGACCGTCAAAATCAATCATGCTCGGCGGCGTGAGCACCAGCGTTCGGCTCGTCGATCGATCCAGAAAATAGCGGTCGTGGCTGACGCTCAGGATTGTTCCTTGAAAGTCCGCCAGCGCCTTTTCCAACGCATCGGCCGAGGCGATATCCAGGTGGTTCGTCGGCTCGTCCAGCAGCAGCACGTTCGGCTCATCCAGCAGCAGTTCGCAGAACGCCACCCGCGCCTTCTCGCCGCCGCTGAGCATGTGCATGGGTTTTTCGACCGTATCGCCGCTAAAGAGCATGATGCCCAGCAGGTCGCGGAGTTTTTGTTCTGGAATGGGCGGCCGGCCGGCGGCGAGTTCTTCGAGAATGCTGGCGTCGGGGTCGAAATCGTCCAACCGCTG
>CAZXLA010000074.1:0-16022 GCA_964641895.1 uncultured Tepidisphaeraceae bacterium | reverse complement strand
GGGCGTTGGTGTCACCGGGCTTCGCCGGCGCAGTAGTGTAACGACGCGAATCATGAAAGGAACAGAGAAGACGAGTAAGAGGAACCATAGTGGGGCGGCGAGCCGGATTATCCGCACGCTCCCGACATCGCTAACTGCGCGATCGTGCACGAAATGAAAGCCCAGCGGCCCATCGAACGGGAAAGATCGAAGCGCGGGTGTCCGAACATTAGCCGTATCCTCCGCTGCCCAGCGACCGTTGGGCGCGGTCGTCGGTCGGGTTGTGTAACCGATCCCCTCGCGCTCAAAGAACAGTTGTCCTCGAAAAACACCGAGATAGGAGCCGCTCCACGAGCGATCGCCGTCGTAATGCCCACTCGCGAACTTGGCGTATAGGTACCGCACATCACGGTAGCCCCAGATCCATAAACCAACGCTGATCGCGCAGAGTGCAAGTGAGACGGTCGCGAGGATGTTGAGGAGCCAACGCCGCATAACCACTGTTCATCCTGTCCGCACGGCCATGCCGCACGGCTCATAAGTTACGATATCTCCGATCTGGGGCTGCGGCAATGGAAATGGGTGGTCGGCATCAGAAACATCTTGATCGTTTCATACATCACCCTGAAATGATGGCGTGAAGCTGCTTGAACGACTCGATCGTGCCTGCCGACTGGCCCATCTGGCTCGCTCTACGCGCGAGCAATACAAACGATGGGTCGAACAGTTTCTCCGCTTCCACCGATCGCCTGACGGCGGTTGGCGCACGCCGGTGGAATTGCGCAGGGCGGATGTCGCGGCTTTTCTCACTCACATGGCGGTCGAGCGTCGCGGCAGTTAATCTCGGCCGGCAATCGACGTACGCTGGAAGTAATCGTGAAAAATTCTTGCTCGGATCACGTCAAATTGAGCCACACCGCACGCGAGTTTCGTCAGCAGCTACGGGGCGACATATATCTGTGTCGCTTGGATAACCACTGCATTGCTTCCGGCGAGGGTCTTTGCGGTGCCGGCGACGACGAGACTCTTCAATGGAGCGATTCCGGTGCTTCCACCGAGGCCAACTTGCAGCGGTCGTCCGTCTGCGCCGACGACTTGCACAGAAATCGTCTTGGCGGCGATCTCGGCGGCAGGCTCGCAGCAAGCATCCCACGGGGTTTCGCACTTGTCACCGGGCGTTGCGTCGCATGTCGGCAAGCTGGAATCGGCGAGCGTCAGGATAGCGCGATTCGACGACATTGGCTCCTGCAGCCCTGCAACTTTGCCTTTAACTACCACCGTCGAGCCATCTTGCGGCGACTTTTTCAACGCCACGACATCGACGGCGCCGGTCGGTGGTGCATTTACGATCAATCCGGCCGGCAATGACTCGGACTTCACTTGTGGCGCGGCGGCCTGCTTTTCGCACGCACCGATCATCGCGGCAACCATCAACGCACCGAACACAACAATTGCTTTCTTCATGACATCTCCATTCAAAATGCTTTAAGCGCCTCGCTGATGGGCAGCCGAAGGCACCGCCAAGCCGGCGGTAACGCGCCTACGACGCCCAGAATCAAACCCGCTGCCAAACCGGTCAGCAACACCGTTGAATCGATTGCTAGACCGAACACGCCCATTGAAAAACTCACGGTCAGGCCATCCAACAGCAGCACCGCGATCGCGGCGGCAATGAGCGTGCCGGCGGCGGTGGCGAGAACCGACTCCTGCACGAGGCTCAGGACCAGCGCGTAGCGCGGATAGCCGATTGCTTGCAGCGAACCCATCTCGCGGATGCGCGAAGCGAACGCGGCGTACATCGTATTCAGCCCGCCGAACAATCCGCCGCTGGCGATTAATATCGCGGTAATCCACACCATCATTTGGATCGGGCGGAAGAAGGCGCGCAGTTTTGAGTAATACGCCGTCTCGCGCATGGCAACCAGTTCCAGGTCGAGACGAGTCTTGGCAAAAGCATCTACGTCATCAAACTCCGCATCGTCGAGCGTCATCACGACGCACGACAGATTGTCGCGCTTAGCGGCGATCTGAAGGTCGCTCAGCGGCACCCACACTTCAGCTTCCATAACGGTGCCTGGCGCCTCGAATCGGCCGACGATCGTCCATGATCGGCTGTCAAACGTAAATGTCTTTCCGATTGCCAGCCGTTCAAGGGCCAAGCCCATCATTGTGGCGGCCTGAGCGCCGACGAGAATCTCATCTTTCCCGGCATCAGGCCAACGACCTTCGGTAACTCGCATTTGCGCATGCACGAGCACCGCGGTCGGCGTCACGCCGCGCAGCATGACTTGATATCCGGATTCGTCATCCGGTTTGTCCTTTAACGTCGTCATCAGAAAGACTTCCGGCGACACGTAGGCCACGCCAATCCGCTGCTTGATTCCCGGAATGCTCGCCAATGCCAGACCCGGCACGCTCGGCGCGATTTCACTGCGCTCGAAACTCTCTTCACTTCCTGCGCCAAGAAGAATGACGTTGCGCTCACCGCCGGACACTTGGAGGCTCTGATCCATACCACGAACGAAAGCGCCCGCCGCGAGTACGAGCAGTACAACCAGCACGCTGCCTGCCAGGCTCAGGCCCAGGCGCAGTGGAGCGCGGGCGAGGTTGCGGACGGCGTAATCAAAGGGAAGTAAACGCATTCGGTACTTTCAACGTCATACAGCACGGAAACAGGCCGTTATCTCTCGGCGAGACGCTTGAACTGCCGGCACCAGCCCGGCGATTACCCCCAGCGCCGCCGACGCCAGCAAGCCGAACAAAACAACTCTAATTCCGGCACTCATCTGAACGCTCAATCCCTCGCTTGAGATACTGAAATTGCCCCAATGCACCGCCGCCAGCGCAATTGCCATTCCGATGAAGCCGCCCATCAGGCCCAAGAGCAGCCCCTCCGCGATAATCAAGCGCGCGATCAGTCCGCTGCGAAAGCCGAGCGTCTGCAACACTGCATGTTCTTTAATTCGATCCTGCACCGACAGGACGATCGCGTTGCCGACCAGCGCCAGCACCGCCGCGAGGCAACCCCATCCGAGGTACTGGGTGAAGCCGACGAGATTGACGACATCGGCAGCGGCGCGGGCGACAAAGGCCTTCTCGGCGCTCGTCTGCGTCGGTTCCGGATCGCGCGCAAACTCGGCATCAATGGCCTGAGCGACAGATTCGAGGTTCTGCGGATCGTCAACTTTGACGTTGAACTGTGTCACGACGCCAAGCTTGCGGTCGCCGCTGGCCCGCTGAAGAAACTGGAGATGCACATAAGCGACATTCTGATCCTGCGGCTCGGGCGAGCGGACAATCCCGGCGACGTACACCGTAACGCCTGCTGCGTCGAAACGTTCGCCCACTTTCAGCCCGCGGCGGCCGGCGAGGGTTTCGCCTAGGAGCGCCGCGTCCGTGCGGCTTCTCCATTGCTCGATTGAGCCTTCCAACAATTTCAAACCGCTCGCATACGCAACAAAGTTTTCCTCCGGCACGCCTCGAAAAGTCACGACGTCCAGGCTCGTCCGGCAATTGTTGACGACGATTTTCATCGGAACGACGCTGGCGACGTGAGCGATCTTTGTGATTCGATCCCCGTAATATTCGGGCAGCCGGCTGGTTGCTGGGCAGAACCGGTTCTGGCGATAGACGACGAGCGTTGTGTCTTTGGCGGTGGTTTGCGTCGCGCTGCGAACTCCGTTCTGCATGGCCTGCACAGCGGTGAACAGAAACATCGCCGTCGCCACGCCCGCCAGTGTCAACAAAGTTCGCGTGCGCCGGCGAACTACCTGTTTCCAGACCAGCGGAATGTATTTTGGTGCGAGCATCGTCCAACTCCTCAGGCTACGTGCATACCCACTCGTGTGATCGGGTCGTCGACAAGACGGCCCTTCTCCAAATGAAGAACCTTGTCGGCGGCGGACGCGGTCTTTGGATCATGGGTGACCATGATCAATGTCTTGCCAAGCTCTTCGTGCAATTGCTTCAGCAGCGACATCACCTGCGCCGCGGCGTGCGAATCCAAATCGCCGGTGGGTTCGTCTGCGACGATAATCTTAGGATCGGCCACGATCGCGCGCGCAATGGCCACCCGCTGCTCCTGCCCGCCGGAAAGCTGGCGAGGATAGTGGTCATGCCGGTCTTCCAAGCCGACCAGTTCAAGCGAAATCGCGACTTTTTCATGGCGCTGTTTTGCGGAAATGTTGTGTAGGAGCAACGGAAGTTCGATGTTTTCATACGCCGTCAGCACCGGCACCAGGTTGTAGAGCTGAAAAATGTAGCCGATGTATTCGCTGCGCCAGGCAGCGAGCTTTGAACGCGACATGTCAGCCAACTCAATACCATCTATCTTGAGGCTGCCAGAACTCGGCCCGTCGATCCCTGCGATGAGGTTAAGCAGCGTTGTCTTTCCGCTTCCGCTGGGTCCCATCAGAGCGAGAAACGTTCCGGCGGCGACATCGAGATCCAGTTGATCCAATGGCCGGATGATATTGTCACCGCGGCGGTATTCTCGCGTGAGTTGGCGGCATTCAATGAGCGCCATGGTTGCCTCCTTCGGAAACTCGCGCCTCGCCGGCAACGCGGACACGCTGACCTTCGCGCAAGGAGGAATAGTCGGCGATAACCTGATCGCCCGGCACTAATCCGGACGCCACGGCGACCCACCCGCTCTGTTCAGATGAGCCAAGCTTAAGCGTGCGGCGAGTCGCAATACCGCTTCGCCCGTCGACAATCCACGCGTAAGCCTGATCGCCATCTCGTTCGATCAGTTCGACCGGCGCGAAAACTGTTTGCGACGAGGTTGATTTAGTCGCCGGCCCGCGAACCAGGAACAGGACGCGGGCGAGCATCTCCGGCTTCAAGTCGGGGATTGGGTCAAGAATGGCGACCTTCACCTGCAACGTGTTCTTCTGAATATCGGCTTCATTGACGATTCGCGTCACCTTGCCGCTGAAAGTTCGGTCGGGCGCAACGCTCACGACAATTCTCGCTTCCTGGCCGACGCCGACTTTCGCCGCGTTCGTAAGCGGGACATCGACGCGCACCTGCAAATGCTGCGGGTCATACAGAAGCAGCACCGTCGCCGAGTAAACATGATCCATATTCATGACCAGCTTGGCGCCGGGCGACGTAAGCCGCTGCATGACGATTCCGTCGGCAGGCGCGCGAATTTCCATCCGCGCAAGACGCAGGGCCGATTCGTCCCGCATAGCCTTTGCCAAAGCAAGCTGCGCCTTGGCCTCAGCCAGCGCGCGCGTGTCGTTGATGCGAAGCCGCAGATTCTCCTTTGCCGCCACCAAGTCGGCTTGGTGCTGCGACAGCCGCGCCTCCAAGACGGCCCGCTGTCCCCGAATCGCGTCAGCGGTGGCAATTTGCACCTGATACTGCTGTTGCAGTCGAACGACTTCGACCTCGCTTGATGCCTGCTGCTTGAATGCGTCGGCGGTCCGCTCGGCTTCCAGCTTCAGCGATGTGAGCTTGGCGGTTTCGGCCGCGATCTCGGCGGTCAACTTCTCCAGTTCCGCTTGCGTCTCGGCAACCAGCGCCGTGGTCGTTGCGACGGCCCGCGTGATTTCGGTCGGGTTGTCCCAGGTGCGTTGTGCGGCATCGAGCCGTGCGCGGCGCTCCTCCAACTCGGCCTCGGCTCGTGCCAGCACCAGACGTGCGTCGTCGTCAATCATCCGCGCGACCACATCGCCGCGGCGGACCTGTTGGCCTTCCAATGCGAGCACTTCGCTCACGATTCCGTCGGCTAATGCACTGACGGCGACTGAATACGGATCCGCTTCCACCCAGCCGGGCGCTTGGATCGTGGTGGACGCAGCGGCATCGCTTCCGGCCTTGACGACAACCGGCACAACGCGCACCGAACGCGCCGGCCAGAGCGCATCCTTGGCCGTGTAGCCAACCAAAGCCAGTATTCCAAAAAAAACGACGCCCGGCAGCAGCAAGCGCGTCTTCCATGGAAATTTCGGCGCGGGAATCACCGTACGCTCTAGCGACTCCGCGTTCCGCGACAAAGTTCGAACGTCGCCGGACGGACGATCGGCAACTTGCATGAAGTCACCTTTGGGAAAAAACCAGTTTGATTGAACGAGCGCGCAGAAGCGCTGCGATAACGGAATGATCAGCGCGGCGGGTGGAAAATGGCGTCAATGCTGCTGAGGGAACGCAACGGCGGCAGCGTAATCGTCAGGTTCTCGATTTCACGCGCGGGAGCAGGATGACCACGAATTGAATCAGCGAAAACCAAGCCCGCGCGGCAGCATGGTAACGGACATTGCTTGCAATCGCATCCGTCCGAATGCCCTTTCGGCTCCGGATTCTGATCGCCAGCACAGCATTTTGCCGTGTCGCAAGAAGAATTGACTCGGCGGTTACCGAGGTCTGCTGCCCGAAGAACTGTCGACAACATGCCGAGAAGCGTGACCGCGACTATGATCCTGATCGTCAACAATCTACTAATATGATAACGCTTCGGCCGCGAATCTCCATACAGATTCGTATAGCAGTACTCTCAGGCTGGCAAAATGGGCTGTTTTCCGAGGTTGGGCCATCACTTGTTCCCATGAGAACACGCGCATCATGCCTGAGTGGACAGGCTTGGGAACTTATTGTCAAACATTACCACGTTCAACATGGATGAGTGGTCCGACCTTGAGTGGCGGGATCGCGCCTATCAGAGTAAGACGAAGTTGGTCTGCAACGGTGTCTCTTTGTTGTGGCGTTTTCCGGTTGAGGGATCCGAGTCGAGCCAGCATCGCAATCGACGCTTCGCGCGGATGGGGCCGGCAACAACGTCAGTCCGGACCGCGAGCGATTAGTCGACACGGTGCGCTCGAAAACGTTTCCGCTTCCGGAAGCATGCTTGCAGACCAAAAAGCCCCGCGGCAAACCCGAGCGCGCTGGGTTCGGGGATGGCGCTTCGGGCGGCGGTCGGCAGGCTTAAGCCAAAGTTTGCCGCAAGCGCCGTGAAATCGTCGAGGTTGACCGACGCGTTGTAGTCAAAATCGCCCTGCGTCCAACCGGCACCCGAAGTACCGAACGCGGCGGCGAGCGCGGTAAAGTCGTCGAGGTTTACTGTTCCGTCCAGGTTGCCGTCCCCTGCATAGGCGAACGCCAGAACGACGGCGGTTGCGTCGACGGTCTGCCCCGCGAACGCGCCGCCGCCGGGGCGGACTACCGCGGCCTCGCCGTAACCGATCCGCAACGACGCACTGCCCAGCGACGAGATGATTCCCTTGCCGGCGGTGGTTCCGGCCAACAAGAGGTTGCGGACATCGTCGATCGGCGACGTGGATGCGTAATCGATCACCAACGCGTTGTTGGTTAAATCGAGCGAGGTGGTTGGCGCGCCTGCGCCGCCGGCAAACGTTAACGATCGCACCACGCTTGCGCCTGTCGGCGCGTTGGCGATCGCCGACGGCTCGATGCGCACCGCGCCGCCGTCGATCGATAACCCATTAGCGCGAACGAACTTCGCCGCGAGGGTTCCCGAACCGGTTTTTGTGAGCGACGACCCGGCAGCCCCATCGAAGCCACCGCCGAGGGTGAGCATAGCGCCGGGCGAAACGGTGAACTGCGCAGGCATCGAAGTAATGACCGGCACATCGATCCGATGGTTGCCGGCAATGACATTCACTTTCGCCGCCGCTGCGGGGGTTTGCAGCGTGAGTGTGCTTGAACCGGCGAGGGTGTAGCCCGCGGCGCTGTCGAGCGTCAATTTGCCGATCGTTACGGGCGAATTAATCGAAAGCGTTTGCGATCCCACGATCGCGCTGCCCAGAATCGCATTAGCGCCGCTGTAATTCGGCGTCATGCTGCGCGACCAGTTCGCGGTCGAGTTCCAATCGCCGCCGGTGGTTTTGTTCCACATGGGCTTGATGGCGTTCACGGCTAAACTCTCGACGAACGCGGTCGCCGTTTCGTTGGCGGCGGCGTTGGAGAGCTGGCTCTGCACATAAAGCGCCGAATCGCCCGTTGCGGCGGCGGCGAGCTTGCGCCAGTCGTTCAGGTTGATGGAGAAGTTGCCGCTGAATTCGGTCACGGTCGGCGTGCCGTCGGCCAGGGAAAGATCGTGTTCGATCGTGAGTTTGTAAAACGTCGGGTTGACCACCATCGTCACCCGGCGCACGGGGCCGCTCACGGTCTGGTTGAGCAGGTTCGTGGCTTCGAACTCAGTATTTACATTCGGCGCGTTGACCTTGTATCCCAGCGCAACGCTCTGATCAGCGCCGATGCGCAAAGAGAAGGCATCTTCGCTGGTGTATTCCGATTGCGTTCCCTGCGTAAGCGTTTCGCTCGACAGCGCGAACCGCAGAAACGCTTTGTTGTAGCTGTTGGTGGACGAGGTGAAATCGATGCCGGTGGCTTCGATTTCGATCGGTGATTCAAACAGATTGAACTCGCTGCGGACGCCGCTGGCGATCTGCGCGTGCGGATAACCTCCGCCGGCGGCGGTGAGCTTCAGAGGTTCGGCGGTCGACTCGGCCACCGTGCTCACGCCTTGGCTGCGCTGCGTCCAGAAACCGGTTTGCGAATCGGCGTTGGCCACCTGGCCGTTGTTGAATCGATCGGTAAACACGCGGTCGGCGCTAGTCGCCGTGACGGGCGGGCGGGCGTTGCGGACGACCATCCAATCGACATCGTAAAAGGCCGACTGGTTGTTGGCAGGGTTGCTGGTAGGGTTGAGCGCCGACGAATACGCCGCCCCCCACTCGTTGCCCGGCGCCCAGAAATTAAAGCGGGCGCGGGTGGCATCGGTGGGCACCAGCGAACCGGTTACCGTCCGAAGCAATCGGCCATTGGCGTACCATTCGAGCCGGTTGTTCAGCCATTTGATACGGAACGTATTGAACTGCGTCAGGTCGAGAGCGTTGATGGTGTATTCACGGCTCGACTGCGTGACTTCATCGCCGTAGGGCTGCGTGCTGAGATTGAAATCATTGTAGGTGCTGACAAGCACGGGATCGCTCCCGGCGGCGGCGTTGGTGCGGTTGGAGAGGAATTCGAAGTCAATCTCATCCCACAACACCGTTCCGCCGGAGTTGCGCGAGATGTATGTGAAGAACGACGTAACCAGTCCGTTGGTCATCGCGTTGCTGCGCACGCGCGCTTCAAGCTCGATGCCGGTGGCGCCGCGCGACAGAAATGCATTGGTCGCCAGCTCGGTCCCGCGGAAGCGCGCGCCTGGGGCGGAGGCGTTGTAGGTATCGTGCTTGAGCCGCGCGAAGCCGCCGGAAACCACCGGCGTGTTGCCGAACTGTGATCGGCCGACGATATGCGTCATCACCTGCCACTTCGATAAATCGACGCTCCCGCCGTTGAAATCATCCCGGAAAATTTCCTGGGCGAGTGACGAACTGGCGGTCAGCGAGATTGCAGCGAGCAGGCAGAGATTTCGTCGCATGAAGCGCTCCGACAAAAGAACATGAAGAATAACGCGGCGGCCGGGCAACACCCGGCCGCCGCGTGCGGAGGAGGCACACAATACGTTAGGCGCGCCGGCGACGCAGCGTCGTTAGCATCGCGCCCACAACAAGACCAATCGCGCCCGGCTCGGGAACCGAAGCCCGCGGGAGGTCGCCGGCCGACTGGCCGAAGTTGGCGGCGAGTGCCGTGAAATCATCAAGGTTCACGACGCCGTTGTAATCAAAGTCTCCGCTCGACCATACGCCTGACCCGCCGAACGCCGCCGCCAGTGCGGTAAAGTCGTCGAGGTTGACCGACCCGCTGAAGTTGGCATCGCCGCCCACCGTCAGTGCGACGACCACGTTGCTTCCGTCGAGCGACTGGCCGGCGTACGAACCGCCGGGCAGCAGCGACCCTTCGATGTAACCGAGTTTCAGCCGCGCTGTGGAAGCCGACGACACGATGCCGTTGCCGGTCGTCGCGCCGGCGAGCAGAAGTTGGCGAACGTCATTCAGCGGCGACGCGCCGCTGTAATCGAGATTCAATGCGTTGTTGGTCAGATCCAGCCTGGCGGTCGGCGCCGCCGCGCCGCCGGCGATGGTGAGATTCTGGATAACGCTGGCCGATTCCGGGGAATTATTGGTTGCTCCGGGCAGAATCCGCAGCGTTCCGCCGTCGATCGCCACGTTGAAGAAACGCACGTTGAGCATCTGCGCCGTCCCCGGCCCGCTCTTGCTCAGCGCCAGGGTGCCGGCACCCGAAAGATCCCTCACCTGCCCGGCCAGCGTGATCACGCCGGTGGGGTTGGTGGCCACCAAGCGCAGATCCTTATACGTATTGATCGGCGAGATGATCGTGTGGCTGCCCTGCAGCACCGTAATTTCATTGGCGAGCCACCGCGTATCCATTTGAAGCGTGCCTTGGCCAAGCCCGCCGGGCTGAACCGTGAAACTCTGCGCGCTGTCAAAGAGCATTGCGCCAACGGTTTGATCGAGATCGGTTGTGACGATGGTGGGGGACGCGGCGTTGGTAAACTTCACGTTGGCGCCGACGAAATTGGGCACACTGGAAATCGTGGCGTCGCCGTTCACGTGGAAAATATCACCGTCCGACCAACTGGCCGGGTCACTCCAATTCGCGCCCGACGCGCCCTGCCACCCCTGCCGAAGCTGGCCGACGGTGAACTGGTCGAGCGCCGCAGTGCCCTGTTCTGTTCCGCCGGCGTTGTTGAGCTGCGTTTGCAGAATCACCGACGAATCACCGGTTGTTGCACCGGTATCCGATGGGTCATGCCAGTTGACGAGGAACTGATCCACCCCGCCAGTGAACTGCGCGGTGACAGGGGTACTGTTTGTTGGCGATGTATCGTGTACCAGCTTGAGATCCCAGAACTTCGCTCCGTACGTCAGGCGAAACGAGCGTATCGGCCCGGGGCGTTGCGCCCCGGAATTGTTGCCGGGATTGAATAACTGGAAGCCATCGTACTCAGTGTTGTGTATGGGGTAGTTTTCCTTCACGCCCAGCGCCACCTGATATTGACCAGGCGTGTTGTTGCCCGACTCGATACGCAGAGCTACGGCGTCGTCTGCCCAATATTCCGAGTCATCCACGCCGGCCGGCGCGGGGGGCGTGGGCGCGGCATCAAAAAGCTGCCGTGACGACAGCGCCAGCCTGAAGATGCCTTTATTCAGGCTGTTGGTGGTCGAGGTAAAGTTTAGGCCAGTGCCTGAAATGACGAGCGGCGCGCGGAAAAAGTTAAAGTCCGAATTCACCGCGCTGGCAATCTGCGCGTGCGGGTATTGCGACCCACCGGCGTTGAGCCGCAGCGAACCGCCCGACTCGGTTGCAGTACCCAGACCGCCGGAAAGGCGCGGTGTCCAGAAGGCCGGCGTAGAGTCGGTGTTTTCCACCACGCCGTTATTAAAGTTATCCACCAAAACCGGGTCGGCGGCAAAGGCGGTCGTGAGTGCGAACGGTACGGCCAAAGCGGCCACGATAAGACGACGATCCATGATTTTCTCCTCGCTCGACGACGATCAGGCTCCGCGCCTGCCGCCGGCGGCAGATTACTTAGGACACACGCACAAAACCGTCGCCTGCCACGTCGGGCACCGCGGGTTCGGGCGACAATTGGTGAAATTCGGGCACCATTTCCCGACTGCAACGGAGCATCGACTCCGCCACGCTTACTTCGATCCGAACAATCTCCCCGCTGCGGCTGAAAATAGCGGCACTCGCCTCGGCATCGAGCCGATCGCCGGCAATCACTTCGTGTTGATGATCGCGCCGCGCTACCACAATCCTCGGCTCGGTAAAATCAATTCGAAGGACGACCGGCACCTGGCAGAACGTGAACGCTAGCGCGTCGGCCGGCAAGTTGACGGCGGCGGGGGCGGCGGAGACGTCAATGTAATTAAATCGCGACGGCGCGGCGGCGAACTCGGACCGGTCCAGCAGGCGCGGCGCGAATTGAATCGTTCCGCCGTCTACCTTTACGCCCAGTTCACCCAGGCGCGTGATCATTTCTTCTTTAACCTGACCGGTCATCCCCGGTTGCCGCGCGCCGGCGTGGCCGGGGGTGTGCGAATACGGGTCGGTCGGGAACGCGCCGTATTCACGCGCCGTCTTGTTGAACCCCAGCCCGCGGCGCACGCGGTGGTAGTTGTCGGCCAGGCGGCCGAGCGTCGATGGCGATTCACCGGCGTCTCGCGCCGCGACGGCCACTTCCTGAATGGCCACAAGCAGCTTGGCCACCATGTGCCAGTAAATGCAGCCAAGCCCTTCGTAGCCAAACATCGACCCCGATCGGCCGGTGAAGGAGTGATGGCGGAAGGTCGCTTCATATAAATTGAGCACGGCGGCGCGGTCGGCCTCGACTTGCGCCGCCCAGCGCGGTTCGCGTGCAACTTCATCGAGTCGGCGCTTCAACTCGGCTGCGTTGCGAAAGTCGGCGTTGAACCGCACCGTGCCATCGTGGTCGGCGACGACAATCCGTCCGTCGGCCACGGCCCGCATGGCTTGCAGCAGTTGAACGCGGTCGGCTTCTCCCATCGAAACTGCGTTTTTCTGTAAAAACGCCTCCGCAGGACGATCGGGATAGAGCAGGAAGCTCTGCTGATCGGCGCGATACAGGTCGCTGGCAAACAGCGCCTCAATGACATCGAGCGACTCCTTGGCCGACAGCACACCGCTGCTCAATACGGCCACCTGGCCTTCGAGCATGAGTGGGAGCCGTTCGATGTCAGCCGCCGGGCCATCAGGTGTGAGCTTGATCAGGTTGTAGGCGTGATAAAGCCCTTCAGCGCGCCGGTTGCCGCGGATGGAATGAATGATGAATCGCTCGGCCAATTGAAGTGTTGCGACAACCTGTTCCGTTGTCACCCGTTGCGGCCGACCCAGACCCTCACCATAAACCTTCGTGCGATAGCGGCAGAAAGAATTGCCCAGTGCATCGAGCAAGCGCCGGCGATCAACGGCGGCGATCTCGTCCTCATCGAGCAGATTGGCGTGTTCTTTGAGTGTTGACTCTACTTCACCCAGCCAAATTGCCACTTCAGTCGAAATGGCGAATGATCTGGTTCCACTGGATTGGAACAGGTCGATCAGCAGTGCAACGTGCCGCCGCAGGTAACACAGCGTGACGACCGAAAGGCCGTGGCCGGCCAGGGCATTGTTGGCATCGTTCCATTCCGGCCGCTGCGTATTCATCCAGATGCCCCCACCCACGACAAGGTTGGAGAGCTTTGAAAGCACCGGCACGAGCAACTTCTCGGCGAGCGTCACGTGCAGCACTGCGCCGTCGCGGTCGTGCAGCAACCTCGCATCGGTTCCGTTTGCAGCGGCGTCACGCTCAATCCGACGTTGAAGGGCCGAATCAAACTCAATCGTGTCACGGCAATCATTTACCAGCGATTCATACGGCTTGATGCGATACGGCACATTCGCGTAGGCGAAGATCGCCTCATCCAGCATTGATGCAATTCGCCCGGGGTGGTATCGCTGCGACAGCTCGAGCAGGCGAAGCAGGTAGACGATTTGATGATCACCCCAATAGCCAATGTTGGCCCACGGGTTCTCAGTTTCAGGCGTTTCCCAATCGATGCCTTCGTAGGTGACGCGATACGGGTTAAAGCCGTCCACGGTCGACGCGTTGACGAACTTCGCGATGATGCTTTCAAGATAGTCGGGGTAGCTCAGACAGAGCGCTTCCCAGTTCTGGAAGATGTCGCGCCAATTGCCCTGGTACGCCAGCACCGGCGAGCCGGCATCATCATGCAACTGAATGTTGAACCGATTCCACGGCCGGCTGGGGTCGCCGTGACGACGGGCGAAGGTGAGCGGCAGGTATTCGTGACCGAGCCGCAACAAGTCGACATCGCCGGCGACACGCAGCGCCGCTAGCAGGTCATTGACGGCGATCTGCTCGGGCAAGCCATTGATCAGCGTTGCATGCCTGGCGTAGACAGCAGGATGGCGGGTTTGCACCGATCGTGCGAAGTCGCTTCGTATGATTCGCCCGCCGTCGGCAAATGAGCCGCCGCGCATGGTGTTAAACAGCACGTTTGCAAAATGGTGGGCGGCCATCGTCTTGTCGGCCGAGGTTTGCAGGCCGTCGCTGCCGGCGACGATCTTCACCAGGTTATTCCGCGCCGCTTCCACGCGATCGCGCACCACCGCATTGGGCCGTTGTTCGCGCAGCAGGAAGGCGTGTAAATCACTCACTTCACGCTGTGTGCGGTTCACGTCGGCGACGATATCCCAGCTAATCGCCTGGCCGGGCTTGAGTTCGATCTGCGCTGCCACGATGAAGTTGCCACGCTGCCCGCGCATCTTAGATTCCGCATGCACCGTGTGACCGAGGCGGAACTGGTCGATTTGCCGGCCCGACAATGCCACCCGATAGCCGCTCAACCCACGGCACCAGACGACGTTGGCCCGAAGACATTCCGCCGGCTCGGCGCGGTCGGTAATGAGCGAGCTCATCGAGAAAATGCCGAGTTTTGCGCTGCGATCCACCTCGCACACTTTGTAGGCGTCGGCCAGGCAACTCGAGCCTTGCTGCACGTCAAGCTGCACACTGGCGGGCATGACGTTAAGCAGGCCATCAACGACCTCGATCGAACGTGAACGATGCGCCGAATTGTTAATGAGCGTGGCGGTGCGTACGAAACCGAATTCGTCGCAGTTCTGCCAGGCATATCGAAACGTCAGCCCCAGCGCGTGATGGGTTTCCTCGAAAATCACAGTGTTGCCAAGGGTACACTTGTAAAGATTGCGTGCGACCGCCGCCGAATGCACCGGGCCGGCGAAGGGTTCCCATGCTGCGGCGGAATCATCGTCGCGAATGAGCGTAATCGGCCCGGTTACGCCGCGCAGATGATGCAGGCGATCATCAGTTTCGTAGGGGAAGAGGCACGCTTCGGGCGACTTTCGTCCGGCGGTAAGCCCGCCGGTGCTTGAAACGTACATCCACAGATCGCTGTCGCTGACGATGTTCATCAGAAACGGGGGCATCGTGTCGAACGCGGGAATGCAATACATCTCGCGCCCGTGAAGCGTGGTGAAACCCTCACGCGGCGAATCATGACGGGGCGAATCATGGGGGGGCGAATCATGGGGGGCCGCATCGTGACGCGGTGCGTCATGACGGGCAACCGATCGCACCACCGGCGACGATCCTTCGACAGATACTGTGGCGTGATCTTGTTTCAAGACAGGCGACCTTCAACAACATAAGTCGAACAGAATGATCGCGTTCGCGCGAGAGACGAAGACCCCCCCCGAATCTCCGCCCCCGAGTCACATTCTCCAACCACCGTTGCCGCAGACGGACTCTTGGCAAAGTTTCAACCTCAGCCGGCCCGCCGCGCGGTGACATGGAATGATCATTGGCCGATGTAGACGTTTCGTAGCGTTAGATCGGAATTACCCACCTTCAGGCGCCGGCTCTCTGCATGGCCGTCGGCGAAGGCGACGTTGGTGGTATCGTTCTTCCCGTGGCGCCAGCGAATGTCCGGCTTGACGCCGTTGGACGAATAATCCTTGTTTCGGGTCACCACGGAGGCGCCAAGGTCAATGCCCGGCTTGGTGAGCAGCCAGTTGTATTGACGCCCGCCGATAACGCC
The DNA here is from genome assembly GCA_964641895.1 of uncultured Tepidisphaeraceae bacterium. Taxonomy (GTDB): domain Bacteria; phylum Planctomycetota; class Phycisphaerae; order Tepidisphaerales; family Tepidisphaeraceae; genus UBA2421. The sequence goes on along the minus strand of CAZXLA010000074.1, from coordinate 525 downwards.
GCCGTTCGATAAACCGTCGTTATCGATGCCGTCACCGACGGCGTAAGCGTTGCCGTAATTCACATTGAAGTACTGCGCGCCGTCGAAGATCACTACGATTTCGGTCGAACGGCGAATCTTGCCCAGTTTCCACCCCGCGAGCAGCGGACGCGGTGCGGGCTTGGATTGATCGTAACTATCGAGGTTGGGCATCAATCGTGGGTGCGAGGAGTAGTGCAGTTTGCGCGATAGCCCGCCGGCGGGGTTGCCGCTGTCTTCACTGGCTGCCGGGCAGGCAAACGCGGCCTGCAGCTTGGAGTTTTCGGCCCCGCCCTGCGTTCCATAGGTTGATCCACCCTTGCCGAGGGCGTTGCTCATAAGGAGCAACTGCCAGTCGGCGGCATTGTTTCCGCCTGACACTGTCGTTCCGTCTGGGCTGCCTTGGCCGTCCCAATAGCCGTACGGAAGCATCCCTTTATTCTGGCCGGCATAAATCTGGATGGCCTGTCCGATACTGCGCAGGTTGGCCAGGCAGGCGACCGTTGT
>CAZXLA010000073.1:0-16131 GCA_964641895.1 uncultured Tepidisphaeraceae bacterium | reverse complement strand
CGCCAAGTGTCGCGCGAAAAACCCCGACCGCGCGATGCCACCGCCATCTTTCGCTGGAAGATTTTTGGGAAGTGCGAAGGTTGGGTTAGGAAAACACGCGACTGTTTCCGTGAAACCGCAAGCCTGCTTTGCCAATTGGCGGTCGCGGTCGCTTGCGGTTTCGCGGCACAATTAGCTCCATGCGCGCCGGTATTGCAACGGCGCCGGCAACGTCACACCCAACTCGTGCGCCACGCGCGTAGGCCAGTAGGGATCGCGCAGCGACTGACGCGCGATCAGCACTGCGTCGGCCTGCCCTTCGGCCACGATGCCCGCGGCCTGCTTGCCTTCAGTGATCATGCCCACCGCCGCCGTGGCGATGCCGGCTTCACGACGAATCTGCTCGGCGAACGGCACCTGGTAACCCGGGCCGATGGCAATCTTCGCGGTCGCCGAGTTCCCGCCGCTGCTGCAATCGATCGCATCCACGCCCAGCGGCTTGAGCTTGCGAGCCAGCGCGACCGAATCTTCAATCTGCCAGCCGTTCGGTTCCCAGTCGGTCGCGCTGATGCGAACCCACAGCGGCATCGCATCCGGAATCACCTTGCGAACCTTCTCGACCGACTCGACCAATATTCGAGTGCGATGGTCGAAACTTCCGCCGTACGCGTCGGTGCGATGATTCGACAGCGGAGACAGAAAGCTGTTGAACAAATACCCGTGGGCCGCGTGCAACTCGATCAGCTTGAACCTCGCCGCCACCGCACGCTTAGCCGCGGTCACGAACGCCGACTGCACGGCGTCGATGTCACCCTTGGTCATCTCGTGCGGCGTGAAGTGTTTGGCGTCGAACGCGTCGGCCGACGGCGCGATGGGCGTCCAACCACCTTCCTCTTTGTCGAGCAATCGATACGTCGGCCACGGCCGCGACCACCCGGCTTTGCGTCCCGCGTGCGCCAGTTGAATCCCCGGCACCGCACCGTGCTCGGCGATGAAGCGCGTCACCCGCTGCCACGACGGCACGTGCTCGTCGCGATAGATCCCCGCGCACGCCTCGCTGATTCGCCCGCGCGCTTCAACTCCGGTGGCTTCGGCGATGACCACCCCCGCCCCGCCGACGGCGCGACTGCCCAGATGCACCAGATGCCAGTCGGTCGGCATGCCGTCGATGCAGCTATATTGGCACATCGGCGAGACGCCGATGCGGTTGCGAAACGTTTCGCCGCGGATCGTCCAGGGGTCGAAGAGGGTTGGCATCAGAGTGAATGATAGGCGTGATGATTTCGGTGGGGCAGACATTGCTGTCTGCCACGGCATTCCATGCCATTTGCAATTGCGTATCGAGTGGAACGCGATGGCAGACAAGAATGTCCGCCCAACCGATCCAGGAATGGGTCGCTATGTAATCTTCCCCATCACCGCCTCGGTCAACTGCGTCGTCGTCGCCGTTCCGCCTAAGTCGCGAGTGTGATTCTTAGTATCGATCATCACGTCACGGCAGGCTGTTTCGATTGCCTTGGCCGCGTCGGGCTTTTCCAGAAAATCGAGCATCATCGCAACCGATAGAAACGTCGCGATCGGGTTGGCGAGGTTCTTGCCGGCGATGTCGGGCGCGCTGCCGTGGACCGGCTCAAACATGCTCGCCGCCTGCCGGGTCGGGTTGAGGTTGCCGCTGGCGGCCATGCCCATGCCGCCCTGAATCGCGGCTCCAAGATCGGTGATGATGTCGCCGAACATGTTGGTGGTCACAATCACGTCATACCGCTGCGGCTGGGTGATCATGTACATCGTGCAGGCATCGACATGATCATAACCCGTATCAATATCGCCGTACTCGGTTTTGACTTCTTCAAAAGCCCGCATCCAGAGATTGTGCGCAAACCGCAGCACGTTGGTTTTTGCGACAAGCGTAACTTTCTTGCGACCGAACTTTTTCGCGTATTCGAACGCATACCGGATTGCGCGCTCCACGCCGTGGCGGGTGGTGACTTCGATCTGATTGGCTACTTCGTGCTTCGTACCTTTGTAAAGGAATCCTCCGTTTTGACAATAAAGCCCTTCAGTGTTCTCACGGACGATGACCATATCGATCGAAGAAGCAGTTGCGGCGCGCAACGGCGTGGGGACGCCGGGCATCAATTTGGTGGGCCTGAGGTTGATGTATTGATCGAGCTCGAAACGCATCTTCAGCAGAATGTCGGTCTCGATCAGCCCCTGCGGAATCCGTGCATTGCCGCGTGGGTCGGCGCCGACCGCGCCGAATAGAATGGCATCGTGCGCCGCCAATTCTTTGAGCGCCGAATCGGGCAGCGTGATGTTTGTTTGAAGGTAGTGCTCGGCGCCGAAGGGGTAATGCGTTGTGTCGTACGCAAAGCCAAATTGCTTCGCGACGACCGCGAGCAGTTTCAGCCCTTCGGCGACGACTTCTTTCCCGACGAAATCGCCGGGCATGACTGCAATTTTCATGAGCGGGAGTTTAGCGAAATCGCAGGCTGCGTGCGCGTGCAGAAAAGCAGGAGGCCCACGAAGTCGCTCGCGACGCGACCGCGTGGGCCATTGCCTGTCTCGGATCGATATTCTCGACGACCTGCTCCCTGGCCTGGGCCCGCCTCGACCCAATCAGCGTACGCTGTGCCTTGCGGCGACGCATACACAGACGGTTGACCGCGACTGTTACCGCCGCGGCCGGGCATCAATAGATGCCCTGAGCGGTTTCCCGACTGGACGGCCGTGGGTTTCGCTTGCGAACCGGCGTTCAGCACGGCGGCCATGCATGACCAACGCGCCAACTTCCGACTCTCCAACACCCTGCTGCCTAGGATCCGCCGGTTGTCGCAACGACTTACGCCGCTGCTCCAACCGACTTGGGTGCTGCGCCCGACCGACGGGGCACTCTCTGCCCGCGGGGCCGGATACGCCACGTGCGGCGACGTTAACCCGGATCGTCGAATGCGCGCCTTTTATGGCTGCCTTCGCCTCGGGTGGCCATGCCACAGTCGTCCATTCCACTCACTTGCGTGCGTGGCTCGTTGACCATGGTGCGCCTTGCGGCGCCGTCGCTGGCCGCCGATCTTCACCGTACCCGCTTGCGTTACCTTGCTTCGCACGGCGATGATCGAACTTGCTTCTCGGGAGCGTTCTCCAATTTCGCCAAACAATTTCTTGTTCGACGACAAGCGGAAATATATCCATTTCGTGCGTCAGGACCGAACAAAATCGATTTCGGCGAGTTCAGTCATCCACCATGCTCCGTAACTGAAAGACTCTCAATCGTTTACGCGGTGGACAAAGCTGTGGAAAACGTGACGGCCGACACGCCATCAAACAATTTCGGAAAGAATTTTCTTGCGTTCCTCATTCCGCCCTTCTGGTAAGCAGCATGAGATGAAGGAGGTGGCCGGCGCGCGTACCGGTGCTGGGGGCCACTCTTTGCCTCTCAGGTCAAGTAGTGCGAGGCGGCGTCGTCAACCTGAATATTAGATCGACCGACTCCGGCCCTCGATTGATGAGTCCTCATCGCGGATGGAAGATTCTTCCCCTAACAGCTTGTCGTGCCGAGGGCTATCGGAACCAGAGGGCCGCATTGGCATCGAAAGTGGTGCCGCCGACAATCCCTGATGGCCGTTAACAATTGTTCCCAAAACCCGGCAACCGACGCTCAAAAGCCCATCTCGCGCCGCCGCGGCCGATCGGCGGTTGGAGCTGCCGCTTCGAACCACCAGCACCGCGCCCTCGCAGGCGGCGGCGATAATCCGGGCATCGTCGGCGGCATCGGTGGCGGGCGAATCGACGATGATGGCGTCGTATTTCAACGACAACTGTTCCAGCGATTCACTAAACGCCGAGCCGTTGAGCAACTCCGATGCATTTCGGGGCACTTCTCCGGCGGGCATTACATGCAGGTGTTCGATCGTCGTGCGACGAATGGCGCGCTCGTTCAACTCGCCGCTGGAAAGCACATCCACCAGACCGACGGCATCGCTCACACCGAAAATGCGGTGTTGAACGGGATCGCGCAAGTTGGCATCAACCAGCAGCACGTTCTTGCCGCTCTTGGCCAACGCGATGGCCAAGTTGCTGGCCACGGTCGACTTGCCGGCCATTTGTTCCGGTGAGGTAACAATGACGCGCTTCGTGGCGGTTTCGTTGAGCGCGAACTGCAGCGACGTGCGCGCCGCGCGAAACGCCTCGGCGGCGGGAGTGCCGCCATCGGCGTGCACGATCCATCCGAACGATTCGAGCGATCGCCCTCCGCCGGCCATCGGGATTGCGCCCAGCACGGGCAAACCGAGTGCCGATCGCACGCCCGCCGGCGAAACCAGCCGAGGGTCGGCGCTTTCGCGTACCAGCGCCAGCACCGAGCCGGCCACCAATCCGAGCAAGCCGGTGATCGGAAGTACAGTGCTGGCTTTGGGGCTGAAATTCCCGTCATCGACTGCGGGCAGGTCGAGGTCTTGCGTGGTGATCAAGCCCGCATCGACGGTAAGGCTGATGTCTTTAAGCTTCTTATCCAGTTCTGCCGATGTCGCCGCTACGCGTTCGCGGCTGCGCTCGAGTTCGCGCAGTTGATTAATCTGCTGCCGCTGCGAAGACGCGGTGACACTCTCGTCATTGAGCGACTTACGCACCTCCCCCTCACGAAGCAGCGCCGTAGTCCACCGCTGCTTGATGGCACCGACGTACTGCAGGTTGAGTTCCACCTGCCGTTCCTGTGCCTGGCGGATCGAAGGGTGGCTGGGCAAATACGTTCGCTTGAGATTGTTCAGCTTCCGCTGCAAATCGCCGGCTTCGGATTTGAGCGCCGCCACATCGGCGTCGCTCGCCATGCCGGCGGGAATATGCGAGTCGACCGTTGCGGTATCGCTAATTCCAATGGCGGCGGCGGTGGCGGTGAATTCGGTTTTGCGGTTGATCGTCTCCAGCTCGGCTTTGGTCAGCGCATCGCTCAGACTATCCAGCCGGCGATTGGCGGCGGCGGTGGATGCGTCTTCGACTTGTGCCGAGGGGTTGCTGGCGCGGAACGCTGTAACTTTCCGTTCTATCGCCGCCGTCTCTTCTTCCAGACGATTGCGTTCGTCAAGAAATGTCTGGCGAAGTTCCCCAAAACCGTCTTTGCGCTCTTTGTTCTGCCGCGCTTCGTACGCTTCGGTAACGCTGGTGAGGAGCTTGACGCCCTCTTCCGGGTACGGCGTGCGCAGGCTGAGCGTAATCGTTTCATCCTGCCGGCCGGCGGTCACCTCAAGGTGCTTTTTCAGATATGCCGACTTGTTCCGCACGCCCTTGAAAGTCTTCATATCGTCCGACTGCGGCACGCTCGCGGCCAGCGCCAGGACGGGCGTGGACCGCATGATCTGCGCCTGCGTCGCATGAAAAAGCTCGTTGGTGCGCTGCGACCCACCGCCGCCGTTCTGTTGTGAAACGTCGGCGGGCGACGAACCGGATTGGCGCACGATCAACTTGCTGCTGACCGTGTATTCACGCTGTTTGAGCAACAGATACAACCCGCCGGCGATCAAGCCGATGATGGCGCAAACGATCACCGTGCCGCGGCGGCGCCAGATGATCTTGCCGATCGACGAGTCGCTTCCACCCATCTGATTTGCTGCGCTCACGCTGTAGCCTCCTTGGCTGCCTTCACGGCCCTTTCGAAATGCCCAATTCATGCGGGCTGCGGTGACGAAGTTATATCCTAAAGATCATCGGTTTTCCGAATCGGGCGGACTTTGCAATCAACTTCACTCCCCGCCACCGCAAGAGAATTGTGGATTATCTGACGCCGGCGCACGCGCGCCGGCGCCGACGGTGGAAACCAAGTTACCATGAAGGGTTTTGAAAGGTTGACACGGGCGAAAATGGCCCGACATTGTGCCGTATGGGATTGCTCAACGTACAAATCTGGGACGCCACCGGCAGCAAGCGGCAGGACGTTCAAATGCCCGACGACGCGCCGATCAACCGCATCCTCGCCGTGCTGTTGGAAAAGATGAACTTCCCCCAAAACGGTCCCGACGGGCAATTGCTCAGCTACAAATTTCACCACCGCAACAGCGGCAAACAGTTGCTGGACGACCAAACCCTGGCGGCGGCGGGCGTGAAGAGTGGGGATGTGATTCGACTGCAACCGGAAATAACGGCGGGACGTAGTTTGTAGGTTGTTCGTTGTGGGTTGTTGGTGGTGGTGACAGTGGATTGCCGGCCATTAACTGTTGTTCTTTCGACTGACCACCGACAACCCCACCGCCACAACCCACAACCCACAACCGCACAACCCACGATGCCCGACCCCATCACCATTAGCCTCGCCGAAGACGACGACCGCTTCGCCCGCTTTCGGCTCATTGGCTGGTGGGATCAGCAGAAGCTCCGCGATGCGCGGGTGATTGTGGTCGGTGCCGGCGCGCTGGGAAATGAGATCATCAAAAACCTGGCGCTGCTGGGCATCGGCAACATTCTCATCTGCGACAAAGACCGCATCGAACACTCGAACCTTTCCCGCTCGGTCCTCTACCGCGCCGCTGACGCCGGCAAGCAAAAGTCGCAAGTAGCGGCGGCCGCGGCGAAGCAGATTTATCCGGATTGCAACGTCGGCTACTTTGACGGCGATATCGTGCACGACCTGGGTCTGGGCGTGTTCCGCTGGGCCGATGTCGTCCTCGGCGGGCTGGATAACCGCCTTGCCCGGCTCACCATCAACCGCAATTGCTACCGCGTGGGCCGGCCGTGGATTGATGGCGCGATCGAGCAGATTCAGGGCGTCGCACGCGTGTTCACCCCGCCGCAGGGCGCGTGTTACGAATGCACCATGAGCCAGCGAGATTGGCAGGTGCTGCAGAACCGCCGATCATGCAATCTTCTATCGCGCGCCGAAATGGAAGGCGGCAAAACACCCACAACGCCCACCATCAGCTCGATCATCGCGGGAATCCAATGTCAGGAGGCCGTCAAGCTCCTTCATGGCTTGCCGACGCTGGCGGGCAAGGGTTGGGTGTTTGAAGGCGTTTCGTGCGAGGCGTTTCAGACCGAATATCAACGCAAGGCCGATTGCCTGAGCCATGATCCGATCGATCGATTTGTAGAAGTTGATTCGCCCTCAACCGAAATCACGTTGCGGGAATTGCTTGATCGTGCACGCACCGAAATCGGTTCTTCACAGGCTTCACTTGAGTTGACGCGGGACGTGCTCGAGAAGTTTGTCTGTCCGAAATGCCACAGCGAAGAGGTGATGCTCGCTTCACTTGGCAAGGTGAAATCGCAGCGGGCGGCTTGCCCGAATTGTGACGGCGTGGAGCGGCAGGTGCTTACCTTCAATCGCATCGGCGCCGACTCGCCCTATCTCGATCGCACGCCGGCGCAGATCGGCCTGCCGGCGATGGATATCCTCATCGCCCGAGGAGAACGCGAATCGGTCGGATTCGAACTCACGGCCGACGCGCCGTCGGTGCTGGGCGAGCTGGCGCAGACAGGGCTGGACTTAGAATGACCGACGCCGCCGCCGCAATAACTTCAACTTTACCCGGCGGGCCGGACGCAACCGGCATTGCGCCATCGGAAGGGCCCGCACGCGACCTGAACCAGCCAACAACCGCCCGCGGCGCGGGGTTTCAGGTTGTCATCCAGCAGCATGTGCTCGATGCGATGCACGCCCACGGGCAATCCAATACCAAAGTTGAAGTGTGCGGCGTGATGGTCGGCCGGATGTATCACGATGCCGCCGGGCCGTACTTGCTGATCGATGCGTGCATCGCCGGCGACGCCGCCCATTCTCATGCGGCCAACGTCACCTTCACATCAGCCACCTGGACGAAGATTCACGAGGAAATGGACAAACTTTATCCGGACGAGCGCATCGTCGGCTGGTATCACACTCACCCGGCATTTGGGATTTTCCTTTCTGAAATGGATATTTTCATTCAGGCGAACTTCTTCAACTTGCCGTGGCAGGTCGCGTTCGTTTACGACCCCATCGGCGGCGATGAGGGAATGTTCGTCTGGCGCAATGGCGTGCCGACGCGCGAACCAACCCTCGCCGAGCCCGCGCCGCCAAGGGCCGTCGTTCAGGCCATTGCGCCCGTAGGGTCGCAAGGGCCGAGCACGTTTGATCGTTTCTTTGCAGCAACACTGCTGGTATTTGTTGCAATTCTGCTCGTGTTGCTGATTATTTACGAAATCCGTTCTGCGGTCTCGCCAACACCCGGGCCTGTCGGACTTTTGCAACGGAGTGCAAACGCGCCATGGATGACAAACCGCTGACGATCGAGTGGAAAGACCTCACCGCGCCCGCCGTCGATGCCAAGCTGCAGCGGATGGCTGCGGTGAAATCGACGCTCAATCATTACGATGCCGCCCAGGAAATCGTCGCCACCCGGCCGACACGCGCCTTCTGGTATAACGCCGCGTTTTTTCTCGGGATGTTCGGATTGATCGGCGGCGTGCTCGGTTGGGCGTTTGGCGAAGTGCTTCACTTCCGGCCGGACGCGCGATCCGAAGCGCGGCAGGTGATTGCCGATTACGAGGCGGTCAAGGAAGACCTGCGTCTGGGCGATGTGCGCGCCGACGTGGCGCGCGACACGCTCAGAGCCATCCGCCGCGATTTCAGTGAGAATCCCTACTTCGCCCTCTACGTTGATGAGAAGTTGACTGCCGGCCAGCGCGACGCGCGCATGCAGGAACTCGACGCGCGCGACAACTGGAACAACTTCCTGGCCAACCTCCTTTTCTTTGGATTCAGCGGCATGATGATTGCGGTGTGTCTTGCCATGGCCGAACCGCTGGTTGAACGCAACATCAACCGCGCCGCCATCAACGGCGTCATCGGCGCTGTGCTGGGCATGGCGGGCGGCGTGGCGGTGGCGATGCTCATCCCCAAGCTGCATGCCGCGGTGCTGGGCGACTTAGCCGAGCAGGCATCGCGGCAGCAGGAGATGATCGCCAAAGCAATCGAATGGGGCGTGCTGGGCTTATTCCTCGCCGCGGCGCCGGGGGTGTTGATGGGCAGTTTCAAACGACTGGGCATCGGCATCATCGGCGGGCTGATCGGCGGGGTAATCGGTGGAATATTGTTCGTCCCGCTGGCGGAAAAATTCAACGAGCACGTCAGCCGGTTCTTTGGCATCGTCACCATCGGCCTGGTGGCCGGCGTGGCCAGCGGGTTGCTCGAGGCGGCGGTGAGATCGGGCTGGCTGAAGGTGACGGAGGGCCTGATCGCGGGCAAGCAGTTCGTTCTCTATCGCAACCCGACTTACATCGGCGCGCATCCGTCTTGTCATATTTTTCTTTGGAAAGACCAACAAGTCGGCAAACGCCACGCAGCGATGCATTTGGTGGGCGGCGGGATCGAACTGGAAAATCTCCCGCTGGGCAGCGCCACGCTGGTGAACGGCAAGCCCGTGCAGCGATTGCGATTGCGCCACGGCGACCGCGTGCAGGTGGGCCGAACGGTGTTCGAGTTCCATCAGAAGAATCGCGCCGCATAAGAAGCTGTCAACCGGCGGCATCATTGCCGCAGTTCGTACAGCCGGCGTAACTTGCTCAAGCAACGCGATTCTCTATCCTCTATTCATCCTCATATCGCCGTCGAACAAACTCTCGAGCACCATGCCCATGCTCATCGTCGAACATGCCGGCAAACGATGGTCGACGCCCGTAAATGGCCGCGTCTGGATTGGTCGCGACTCCGACTGCCAGATTATCATCAACCACCCGATCGTGTCGCGCCAGCACGCGTGGGTGGAACCCGCAAGCGACGAAGCGGTGACCGTCGGCGACAACGACAGCCGCAACGGTACGCTGATCGCCGGAGATCGGCTGAGCGAACCGCGGCTGCTGCGCGACGGTGATATCTTTCACATTGGTCCCGCCACCATCGCGTTTCACGCGCGCGATCCCGAGCTTGAAATCGAAGCGCCCAGCGTCGATGCCGGGGAAGTAACGGGAATTATTTTTGATTGCCAGTGCGGCGCCCGGTTGTGGGCCCCGCGCGGCGCGGCTGGTTCAAGCACCATCTGCCCGAATTGCCGCAAGAGTGTGCGTTGCCCCGGCGAACTTCCCCCGCCGCCCACGCGGCACATGATTTGCGGCGTGTGCCAATGGAAGATTCAGCCCGTCGAGCCTTCGACAAGCTGCCCCGCTTGCGGGGTGGCGTATCACGCCGATTGCTGGCGCGACAACAAGGGGTGTGCTGCATATGGGTGTTCGCAGGTGAACGTGCTGACCGAAAAGCAGCCCGCCGACGCCGATGCCAGCCACGCCGCCCCACACGCGGCGGACTTGGAGTTTCTCACCGACCCTGCCGCGCCACGCGCCATCGAAGTGCCGCTGCTGGCCACGGCCATTTTTGCATCGCTCTTCGGCCTGCTGGGGTTTGGCGCGCCGGCTCTTATTATCGGCGCAGTGGCGTTCGGTTTCATGCTGGTGCGCCGCGGCAGGCGCCGGATGATTCTCCTGGCCGCAACCCTCGTTGCGCTGGCCGGTACCGTCGGCGGTGTTCTAGCCAGCTTGTACTGGTGGATGCAAATTACGCCGATGGAATTGATCGGCAAATGATCTCCTTCAAGTGCAACAACTGCGCAAAGAACTTCAGCGTACCCGACGCCTACGCCGGACGGCAGGCCCGTTGCAAAGGGTGCGGCGCGGCGCTCACCGTTCCCGTGCCGCTTGCGGCTTCGCGACCTGAGAACGTCGGAGAACTTAAGATGTCCCCCCGCGCTCGTCGCCTGCTCTCCGACGCAGAACAAATCGAAACCATCTTCGGCAACTGCGATCACATTCGTATCGTCAACAAAAGGAACACCCCGCCCGATGCGTATGAAGTCGAATACAGCGTGAAGAGCCTTTCGCGCGACCCCAAAGGCAAACCCATCGAACGGATGGATCATCGCGTGTTGATCCAGCTCACCAATGATTACCCGCGGCTGAGTCCGCAATGCTCGATGCTTACGCCGGTGTTTCATCCGAATATCAACGAGAGCACCCTCTGCGTCGGCGACCACTGGACCGCCGGCGAGAGGCTGGCCGATTTAATTGTGCGCATCGCCGAAATGCTGGCGTACCAGGCCTACAACATTCAAAGCCCGCTCGACGGCGAGGCGGCGATGTGGGCCGATCTAAACCAGAAGAAACTCCCCCTGGATAACCGCGACATGCGCCCCGCGGCGATGGAGTAACCGTGCCGCGCTTCGATCGCACCCGCGACGACTCCGCCACCTGCCCGGCCTGCACCAACGCGGGGTTGGAGCACTTCTATCAGGTTGACGATGTGCCGACGTCGAGCAATCTATTGATGCCGACACGCCAGGAAGCAATCAATTGGCCCCGCGACAATCTTCGGCTGGCATACTGCCGCGCGTGCGAGTTCATCACAATGCTGTGCGAGATGGCGGATGAGACCGGATGGGGGCATGATCCGATCATTGAGCCGGGGCGAACGCCAGCGTAGGCACGCCCTTGTTCTGTGCCGTGGCGGCGGTGTTGGCGGTGGGTTCGATTCCCAGGCAGGGGATTTTCTTTTACCACGAAGTATTGAAGCAGGTATCCGTCGTTGCTGGCCAGCTCCACCGCGCGGCTCTCCTGAAGTAGGCGTACTGCGAATCAAAAATCTCCTCGCGCAGTCATCAATCACCTGCCCCGGCGGTCCGCACGAATCGGCGATATCACCATGTCGATTTATCGGGAGACCTTAACTTAATGATAAGGGAGAAAGGCCCCCAACAACCAAGAACCGGCGGTCACAGTTAAGTGACCGCCGGTCGAATTGGCAAGGGAAAATCTTGACAGACGCTCAAGAATTACTTGCGGCGACGCAGGCCGAGCAAGCCGAGACCCGCAAGGGCGAAGCCCATGGTGGGTTCCGGAACCAAAAACAGGCTCGGGACATCGACGCGAGCGCCGGGCGAACCGCCGACGATCGTGTTGACGGACGAGCCAAGGCTGATGATGTCGTCAACGCCACCGGTAAGCAAAAGCGGAACATTGCTCGTCAGACGAGCGATGATGAACGTGCCAGCGTTGGCAACGGGCGTGGGGGCAAGACCCCAAACGACCGAAATCAGGCTATCGTCGGTGCCAGTGGCTGTGCCGTTGAGACCGTTCGGTAACACGATGCCGCTGCTCGGGCCTTCAGTGCCATCGGCATTGAGGTTACCGAGCAGGCTGACGGTCGTCGAGCTGTTCGGAGGATACGCAACGCCGAATGACGCCGCAGCAGCACCGCCGCTGAGATCGTTGATCGGAAACAGGCGGTTGGCCTGCTGGTTCAACACTTCGGTGCCGATCGGAACACCGTCGGGATCGAGAATGTCCTGGGTGATCGTCTGGCGGAAGAACGCACCAGCCGAGCCGAGGGCAGCGCGAAGCCGACCCCCGCCGAACTGATCGCCACCACTCAGAGTAATACGCAGTTGATAACGGAACCATTGCCCGGGCGCGCCCGACAACCGACCGTTGATTGAAGGATTCGTCGCCGAGTTGACAAACGCGGACGCCGGAATGGTCGCCGTGTCGTCGGTCCAAGCGAGTGTAACCGCCGCATTGACGGCGGACGTTGCCGCCGCCAGAACTGCCGCCGCAGAAAGAGACTTGATGAAGACTGACATCTTCTAACCTCCAAAGGACTTTACGTCCACCAAACCCCCTTGCCATATTCCCACATTTGCCAACTTGGCGCTTGAGCGACGCCAAGCAGACAAGCGGAATATACCCCGAGTATTCCCACGAGGTCAACACCTAAATTGGAAATTTTGTAAGACTTTTGCATCAGCCGAAACGGTTTAACACACCCTGAACATCCCGCACCCAACCCCGGCCAGACCGAAACGCTACAAAACATCCCGTAAATCATTATAATCTAATGCTTTAAGAACGCCGTTCCGGGCGATGTCTTGCGCCGCTCGTCGCACCAAATTCTGATCGTCCCGACGGCTTTTATATTTCACCGGGCGCGAAACCACGACGAAGCGTGTTCTCGGTGATGGCCCGGGGAATGAGAAACTGTAGAAGATAATCCGGTCCCCCGGCTTTACTGCCAATTCCTGACAGCTCAAAACCACCAAATGGTTGGCGGTCGACCAACGCGCCGGTAATGCGCCGGTTGATGTACAGATTCCCCACGCGCAGTTCCTGCCGCGCGCGCTCAATGCTGGCGGGGCTGCGACTGTAAATGCCGCCCGTCAGCGCGTAAGGCGTGTCGTTGGCAATTTCCAGCGCGTGCGACAGATCGGTCGCACGAATCACCGCGAGCACCGGACCGAAGATCTCCTGCTGCGCAATATCGGCGCGCGGGTCGACGTCGGTAAAGATTGTTGGACCTACGAAACTTCCCACTTGCGCGAGCGTGTACACATTGGCCTCGTGCGCTGTACATGAACCCCCTGCGGTTTTTACGCGGGCGATCATCGCGCGAATTCTGCCGGCCGATTCTTCATCGATCACCGGAGGCACGGCGCAACTCGGGTCTTCCGCCGGCGCGACGTTTAGCGACTTTGTCGCCTCGATCAGTCGCGGAACAAACTGCTCGTAAATGCTCTGATGCACGATCACCCGGCTGCACGCGCTGCATTTCTGGCCGGCAAAACCGAAGGCGCTGGCGACGGTGCCGAGCACGGCTTCGTCTAAGTCGGCATCGTCATCCACGATGATGGCATTCTTCCCGCCCATTTCGGTGATGACTTTTTTCACGAAGTGCTGACCCGGCGGAGTTTCGGCGGCGGCGCGGTTGATGGCCAACCCGACCGCCTTGCTGCCGGTGAACACGATCAACGGCACCTTCGGGTGCTGTACCAGCGCCGGCCCGACTTCTTCACCGACGCCGGGCAGATAGTTCACCACGCCGGGCGGCGCGCCGGCTTCTTCAAACATTTCCATCAATTTCCAGGCAATCACCGGCGATTGCTCCGCGGGCTTCATAATGGCGGTATTGCCGGCCACCACGGCGGCGGCGGTCATGCCTGAGAGAATGGCGAGCGGGAAATTCCATGGCGCGATCACCGCGCACACCCCGCGCGGCTCGTAGAACATGTAATTATCTTCCCCCGGCACGTCGCGACGACGCGGCGACGACAGGCGCAGCATTTCGCCGGCGTAGAAATCGCAAAAATCGATGGCTTCGGCCACGTCGCCGTCGGCTTCGCGCCAGGGTTTGGCGCATTCGAGCACCATCCATGCGGAAAGTTCGAACTTGCGGCGGCGCATGATGGCTGCCACACGTTTGAGCAGCGCTGCCCGCGCCATAACCGGCGTTTTGCGCCACGACTGAAACGCCCGATGTGCGGCTTCGACTGCTTCGTTGGCGTGGTTCGCGGTGGCTGCAGCAACCCGGCCGATCAACTCGGATCGGTTGGACGGGTTGGTCGAATCGATCCATTTGCCGGTATCTTCAATACGCTGCGCGTCGATGACGAGCGGGTAGCTGCGTCCGAGTTGCGTTCGGATTTGTGCGATCGCTTGCTGCATGGCGCGACGGTTTTCTTCGCTTGCGAAATCGGTGGGGGGTTCGGGGGTGAAGTTGTGCGCGCGAAAAGAATCCGGGGCTGAAGCTCCCGGCTTGTAAGCCCCCGGTTTTTCAGCGCTTCCATTGTTTGCGCTCGGCTGAACGTTTGGCGCATTTGACGGGTTCATCAGCAATTTCTCCTCGGGAATGTTCTCCACAAACCCGGCACGCAGAAAACTCTCGTTGCTCGTATTCTCCAGCAGCCGGCGGACCAGATACGCCATGCCGGGCAACAGTTGGCCGTAAGGCGTATAGACGCGCACGCGGTGGCCGAGGTCGAGCAGGGTTTTTTTGATGGGGTCGGCCATCCCGTAAAGCATCTGAAATTCGTACCGCCCCTTGGGCACGCGATACCGCTCGGCCTGCTCCAGCGCCGCTGCGATCGAGCGCACATTGTGGCTGGCGATGGCCGGCCGCAGGGCGTCGCTGTTTTGCATTAGAAATTCGCTGCAACGTTCGAAATTGGCATCGGTATCGGGCTTGTGCGTCCACACGGGCGCCGGCCAATCATTCTGGGCGGCGATCACGGTTTCGTAATCCCAGTAGGCCCCTTTCACCAGCCGCACATGCACCGGCGTGCCCCGCCGCCTTGCCCAAGCCGCCAAGTCATGAAGATCATCAAGGCAACACTTGAGATACGCCTGAATGGCAATGCCGGCGTCGGGCCAATCGCGAAACTCATCCTCGCTCAGAATGTCTTTGAAGATGCGGATCGTCGTGTCTTTGAACGCGTGCTGCTCCATGTCGAGGTTGATGAGCACGCCGTGCTGCTTCGCCAGCCGCATGATCGGCCGCAGCCGCGCGCGGACGCGCCGGCTGGTGTTTTCCGGAGCGATCGGGTCGAACTGGCTGAACAAACTCGACAATTTCACACTGACATTAATGCGTGGCACCCGGCCAACGGGACCATCGGCTCCACCGCTCGATTGCTCGATCTGCGCGATCACCGGCTCATCCGCCAACCGCTTCGCCAGGCCTTCGACAAGATTCAGATAGGTTTGCTGGTGGTGCTCGGCCTCGTTCTCGCTGACCACCGCTTCGCCGAGCAGATCGATCGTGAAAGCAAGCCGTTGTCGCCGCTGCGCGAGGATGGTGGCGATGGCTTCATCTAAATTAGTGGCCGCGATAAACTTCCGGGCCATCCGCCGGGTGTTGAACTGGGCGGCTTTTGCGACGGCCGAGCCGATCAAGCCCGATTCCGGCAGAAAGCGAAGCAGTTCGCGCGCCACCTCCGGCAATCCCGCGCCGGCGAGGGCCATGTATTCTTTAAGGTGTCGATTGATCGATTCGGGTCGGCGCAGCACGGGCAGCACATCGACGAAGCGGAACAATTGGGCTTTCAGCCCGTCATCACGCATCGAAAAGTTCATCAACTGCTGATCGAGCCATCCGGCGATCCCCCCGCCGGTGCGTTGCCGTCGGATGCGGGCGAAAAGGTCCGATCCGATCTGAAAAACCCGCGATTCCGCCATGCTGGAATTTTCGCCGGTTTAGTGGAATGAAGCAAGAGTTGTTGGTTGTTAGTTGTTAGTTGTGGGTTGTGGGTTGTGGGTTGGTCGTTGTCATCTGTATTTGCAGTACAAACGAGCAAAGCCGCAAGCGAGTGACACTTGCGGCTTTGCTCCAAAAATTTAGGGCAACTTACAACTACCAATCTACAACCTACAACC
>CAZXLA010000072.1:15073-16237 GCA_964641895.1 uncultured Tepidisphaeraceae bacterium | reverse complement strand
TACCTCAACCGCGTATCACTATTCCCAATCCCTCGCAGCGCCAGCGTGAGCGCATCAACGTTGCTCGCCAGGCGCTTGGCTTCGTTCACATCGATAATCTGCTTGTTGAAAAGTTCCGTCAGATGCTGATCGAAGCTTTGGCTGCCCGATTCTTTGTTGCCGATACAGCCTTTAAGTTTGTCGAACTCGCCGTCGAGGATGTATTTGCGGGCCAGCGGCGTGGCCATCATAATTTCGATAACCGGCACGCGGCCTTTGCCTTCGCGTCTCTTGGCAAGCCGCTGGCAGACGACCGCGTTGAGGTTGTTGGCCAACTGCTGTTGTTGCAGTTCGCGCAGGTTCGGGTCGAACAGGCTCACGAAGCGCTGAATGGTCGTCCACGCATTCGTTGCATGCACGGTAGTGAAGACCAGGTGGCCGGTGTCGGCGGCCTTGAGGGATGTGCTCAGGCTAAACGTATCGCGAATTTCACCGACGAGAATCGTATCGGGATCTTGGCGCATCATGGAACGCAGGGCGTATTCATAGCTTTCGCTGTCGGTGCCCACTTCCACTTGACTCACCAGCGCTTTGGCGTTTTCGTGTTGAAACTCGATCGGGTCTTCAACGGTGATGATTCGCTCGGCGCGCGTGCGGTTGATCTTGCCGATGATGGCTGCCAGCGTCGTAGATTTGCCGCTGCCCGTCGTCCCGCTCACCAGCACAATCCCGCGGTGGTAGTCGGCCAGGCTTTCGACCTGCGGCGGAAGATTTAGCTCTTCAAAATGCGGAATCTTGGTGATGATCCGCCGCATCACGATCGCGTACTTCTGGCGGCTGTGGAAGATGTTGGTTCGGAACCGCGCGCCGAGTTCGGGCACGGCGTAGGCGATATCGACGGAGCCTTTGTGCTCGAGGATGTTCAACTTTTCCGGGTCGCTGATCAGTTCCTTCACATACTCGTCCATCAAGTCGTCATCGGGAGGGAGACAGTCGAGGAATCTGGCCTTGCCATCGACGCGAATCATCGGCACGCTGCCGCCTTGAAGGTGCAAATCGCTGCCTTTAATTTTGACGAGCGTCTTCAGGAAGCCCCTAAGCTTGAGGCGTTTTTCTTCCACATGAATCTGCGGCGGAGCCTCGGTTTCGGCTTCGGGAGTGGCGGTCTGGGCTTCGTCGGTGGGG
>CAZXLA010000072.1:12698-14973 GCA_964641895.1 uncultured Tepidisphaeraceae bacterium | reverse complement strand
TGGGGGCAGATTCAATAGGTGCGGCCATGATGGTTATCCTTGCGATGGAACGCCGGGTTGAAGGTCAACGTTGCAGCGGGGTGGATTATCTAAAAGCCGGGCCGCCGTTGCAATGAAATCTTCCTGCCGCGAGAATTAACAGCATGCCAAAATTAACGGTAGACGGCCAAGCGTTCGAAATTCCCGCGGGCAAGCGCACGGTGCTGGCGCTCACCGACGAGTGCAAGATTGACCAGTTGCACGCGTGCGGTGGACAGGCCCGCTGCACCACCTGCCGCGTGCAGTTTGAGTCGGGCGAGCCGGCCCGGATGACCGATGCCGAAAAAAGCGTGCTCGAGCTGCGCGGGCTGGCGGGAACGGCGGGGTTGCGCCTGTCGTGCCAGCTAACGTGCGATGCGGATATGTCGGTCAAGACGCTGTCGCGGCTTGCGGGGAGCGGCCGGGCGGATGCCGGGCGTCGGCCGGCCAACGACATCGAACCACCGGCGGTTTGGGTCGATCGCTGAATGCGCTTACTTTTTCAAATTCAGGTACGCCAACTCGCTCTCGGCGAGCGTGATCAAAAGCCCGCGTACTGCGCTGAGGTCGGCGGAGGGGGAATCGTTACATACCCGGAATCATCCCTGGCGGCAGGCCGAGGTCGGCGGTCATTTTGGCCATTTCCTGCTGCATGATCTCACTGGCCTTCACCTGCGCGGCATGAACGGCGGCGACGATCAGGTCTTCAAGCATCTCGAGGTCGTTCACATCAACCTTGTCTTTATCGATGCGAACACGAATCAATTCCATCCGCCCATTGACGATGGCGGTAACCATCCCCCCGCCGGAGTCGGCACTGACCTGGCTGCGTGCGACCTCATCCTGGAGAGTTTTCATCTTCTCCTGCATCTCTTTTGCTTTAGACATCAGGCCGGCGAGATTTCCGAGGTTTTTCAGGTTGTCGAACATAATGTGGTGGCCGGTTGTGAGTTGTGGGTGATTCGTCGTTCAATTTATTCTGTTGGACCGAACTATTATAAGCTGCGTCGTCGATGGCAATCTATTAACGAAACCCAGATTATTCCGCCTTTACAATTTCGCCATTGAATAGTTCGCAAGCCGTGCGCACCAGAGGGTCGGACTCGAGAATTTTCTGTTTTTGTTCCTGTGTGATTGGGGGAGTAACGGGCAACGAAGGTTGTGGGGGATTTTCCGGTGTGCGCGACGCCATCCGGGGCTGAAGCACCCGGCTTGTCGGCGCGGGCGCGATTGGCGCGGGCGGGGGTTCATCGGCATCGACTTCGATGGTCAGGCCGACGGCTTCGTTCATCAGCTCGCTAAGAACCTGCTGCACGGCTTCGCGTTTGCCATTGCGTTCGAGCATGCGCGCCGAAGCTTCGTGCATGTGGCTGTATCGGATGGTCGCCCGGCCGTCGCCGAGCGCGACGATCTGGCCGTGTACCAGAATGCCGTCGTACCCCGTGCCGTGCCGCTGCATTGCCGAACGCAACTTGTGCATGATTGGGGCGAATTCGTTATCGGCAACCACAGCGATGTTGGCGCGCTCGGGTCGTGACGCGCTCATCCGGGGCTGAAGCTCCCGGCTTGCGGCGAAGATGGCCCCGAGCGACCTCGACGAGCCTTCAAACACCTTGCCGACCGCGGGAAGATCATCTTCAGAATCGCCGGATGATGTGGGAGGAGACATCGGTGCCTCGGATGCGTCGACGGGTGTCTCCACTCCGAGGGCGGGCGGCGGGGCTAGTTCAGGCTTTTTTTTTTGAGCCGGTGCCGACGCGCCGTTGCCGCCGGCAAGGAGAGATTCGATCCGGGTGAATTGCTCGGCCAGCGTGAGCCGCACCAGCGTCGCGTCGACCATTGCCCGGCCGGCCGACGTCTGCCGGAGGCCGCAGCGAAGTTCTTCCAGGATCGCAATGCTCTGCGTCAGCGCGATCGTGTCGAACTGCTGCGCCTGTTGATTGAGTTCTTTCAGCGACTGACCGGCCACCTCCACCAAATCGCTGTCGGGCCCGCAGGTGGCGAGCAGCAGCAGGTTGCGGCAGTGATCGGTCAGCGATGCAACCAGTGTTTCAGGCGCGAGGCCGTCGCGAATGAGTTTGTCCGCCGACTCAAGCACGTTCTTCACTTCACCGGCGCCGATGTGCCGGGCTAAGTCAAAGATTGCCTGGGCCTTGGGCATGCTTAGCATTTGCTCGATCATTTCGACGGTGAGCGACTTTTCGCCGAGGCTCAGCAGGCGATCGAGCAGCGAAAGCGCGTCGCGCATCGAACCGGC
>CAZXLA010000072.1:8957-12598 GCA_964641895.1 uncultured Tepidisphaeraceae bacterium | reverse complement strand
ATCACATCCATGTCATCGCCGCGCGCAATGGATTTGCAACTGGTGCATTCGCCGCACGGGGTAGGCGTCGGGGCATCGGATTTATCGCAGTTCAGTGCTTTGGCGAGAATGCGCGCCATCGACGTCTTGCCCACGCCGCGCGTTCCGCAGAAAAGAAACGCGTGGGCGATTCGATCCGACTCGATCGCCCGCTTGAGCGTGCGCGCGACTTGGTCCTGCCCGACGACTTCATCGAAGGTGCTGGAGCGGTAACGGCGGGCTAGGACGGTGTAGGCCATGAACGGTTGAAGGTACGCCAACGCAACGGTCGGATCAAATCAAACTTAATTTTAGAATAGATCGAGCAGATCCTTCAGCCGATTCTCGATCAACGCCATGGTCAACTCACTAAGCTTGCCGAGTTTGCGATCGAGCCGTTCAATGGAAACCGTGCGGATTTGATCGGTCTGCACCTGACACTTGACCCGAAGACCTCCGTCGGGCGGCAGGATTGTGATGCGCAGCGGGTGGTCGCGAACGGTGGACGTAATAGGAAGCACGACGACGAGTTTTCCCAAACCTCGATTGTATCGATTCGTGGAAACGATCAGCGCGGGGCGATGGCCCGCTTGCTCGTGCCCGATCGTTTCGCCGAGGTCCGTGTACCAGACTTCGCCGCGTGCGGGGGTTCGATCCATGGATCATCCTTCAGACCGTCAAGAAGCGTGTTGTCCCAGCGCTTCCGCTCCGCGATTTCGGCGGCGGCGGCTTTTGGATCGGCCCATAGTTTCTCGTAAGCGCGATCGCACTCGTCCCAGAATAGTTTACGCTCGTACGCCTTCACGGCTTCATCCAATAGATCAACCAGCGTCTTTTTTTGTTGCTTTGCCAGATTGTTCAATAGCCGATGCGACGGGAGCGACATTCGAACCAGTTTCGTAGCCATTCACTTAGTATACCATTCTGTTAACAGCGGACAATCCGATTTATGGCTTGGGCGTGGCAACGGCGGCCCCGATGTTCACCGTGGAAAGCCGGTTGAGAATTCGATCCCAACTCGCCCGGCGCTCGCCGTTGGCGAAGCGGTAGATGGTCATCTTGGTGGACACCGTATCGACTCTATCCACCGCTTCGGCCTTGCCAAAAAGCGCTTCGATGTCGGCTTCGTCGTTCACGCCGAGTTGGCCGAGCGCCTTCTGGTCCCACGCGCCCAGCGTGACGACCTTGTCATTCAGCACGCGGTAACGGCAGGCGTCGCGGCAGATGATCCAGCCGTTGGGGTCTTCGGAAAGAATGCGATTCGGCCGGATCGCCGATCGTGGGCTGCCCAGTGCCACCCCGCGGAGGGTCATCTTTTCGATGGGCGTGGCGTAGTCGGCGAGAATTCGGGGGTTGGTAGAAACTTCGAACGGGCTGGCAGCGGGTTCGGCGGGCTTTGTAACGGCGCAGCCGCAGAACGTGACAAGCACGATTAATAACAATGAGCATGAGGTCCACATCGCCGGCATCTTTGCAGCGACGCTGCCTGAAAACAAGAAAGCCCGGCGACGCTTCCGCCGCCGGGCTCGATTATTCGACGATCGCGCGCAGTGTTTACTTCAGCAGGCGCAGTGCGAGCGGGTAGCGATAGGCGATACCCTTGTTGGCCTTCATCGCCGCCATGATCGTCAGCACGAGGTGGGCGATCAGTATGCCAAAATACGTGATAAACCCTACGAGAATGAACATCAGCGGGATGCTGATGATGATCACGAGGATCACGGTAATGATCCAGTTCAGCGACTCTTTGCCTTGGTCATTCAGGTACGGGCTTTGATCTTTTTTCATCAGCCAAATAATAAGCGGCCCAATGAAACCGGTGACGATGCTCAGGATATAAATGAGCATTCCCATGTTGCATTCTTCTTTGGTTGGTGCCGGACCGCTATATCCGGCGCCGCTGGGCTTCATATAATCCAATGGGCTTGAAGGGGGGACGGGATTCTCCGACATCTCAATTGCTCCTTCTTTAGTTTAAGTTCGCAACTACCCTGACTACAGATCGGAATGTTCGCTGCTCCGGCGGCAAATGCAAGACGGCTCACACAGGAAATGCCGAATTAGCAGGGCCACCGCATGTGACGAGCGGCAAGCGTCAGCGACCCGATTCCCGCAGCAACGCCACCGGTCGCTCGCGGCTCGTTACTCGGATCCTCTGCGGTTGCACTGGTCGGGCTTGCACATCAATAGCAAAGGCGACACAAGCCTTCGATGCGGATCATGAATCTGGCGATTGCGGCGGCACATCGAAATAACGGTCGTTGGTCGGCGGTCATGCCGGGGTGAGGACGCGGCGGCGGGAAGGGTGTGATTCGAACGTCTGTTCGACCAGATCGACCGCGCGTTCCAAGCCGCCCGGTGCGACAAATTTCTCGGCGATGGCCTTGGCCCGCTGCGTATAAGTGCCGTCGTCCAGCAACGACGATAGCGCCCGGGCGACGTTTTTCCCGTTGAATTTTCGCACGCCCAGCCACAGCCCTACGCCCAGCTTTTGCAGGCGATTGCCGTTGTCGAACTGGTCATGCGCCATGGGTTGGAGCAACTGCGGAATCCCCGCGCGAAGCCCTTGGGCGGCGGTGCCCACGCCGCCGTGGTGGACGATGGCGCTGCAGCGGGGCAGCAGATCGGTAAACGGAGCATACGGCACGTGAATGACCCCCGGCGCGAGTGTTTTGGGGAGCTGATCGGTGAACCGCGTGAGCAGCAGCCCGCGCCGGCCGGTGATGCGGCAGGCTTCAACGGCGGATTCAAAAAACTCGTGCCCGTGCACCATCGCGCTGCCGGGCGTAAACGCAATCGGCGCATCGCCACTGTGCAAAAATTCATCCAACTCCGGCGGAAGCGCGGTCACGCCTTGCTCGTCCCACAGCGGAAACCCGGCCAGCCGAAGCTGCGGCGGCCAATCGCCGGGAATCGGCGCGAACCATTCGGGGAACAGGCCGATCACCCGATCGGGCGAATGCCACCAGTCTCTCATGATGCGTTTGATCGGTTCCAGCCCGATTTCTTTCCGAAGCTTGTTAATCGGCGGGCCGATGGTCGGATCAACCACATACTTATCGCCGCCTTCCCAAATGCCGCGCTTGAGCCACATGGGGAGCCATTTAGGCATGAAAAGCCCCGGCAGTTTCGGCGGATCGATCAGGCTGCGCAGCACCCCCGGCTGGAGGTGAACGGTCACCAGCGGGAATTCAAATTTATCCCGCGCCACCCGCGCCGCCATGCCGAGGCTGGAGGCGATGACTAGGCTGTCGTCGTGCTTCTGAACGAAGTCGGCGACGAGGTCATAGGTCTTGCGCATCGTCTGCGCGACGGCGGAAAAGACGACCTTGAACGCCTTGTTCGGCGACCATAAGTCTATGTCAGTAGTTAGTTTGCGATACTCTTCATCGGTGCCGATCGGCAGAAAATCAACGCCGGCGTTGCGGGCCAGCGATTCGAAGTGCCCATTGGTGGCCAGCGTCGCCGAATGCCCGCGGCGGCGCAGCTCGAGCGATAAGCCGACGAATGGGTGGACGTCGCCGTGCGAACCGAGGGTGACCAGGAGAACCTTCACGCCCTGCAGTTTAGGTGAAATGGGAAGCGAGGGACAGGTTGGGTGTGGGTTGTGGGTTGTGGGTTGT
>CAZXLA010000072.1:0-8857 GCA_964641895.1 uncultured Tepidisphaeraceae bacterium | reverse complement strand
GTTGTAGGTTGGTTGACGGTTGGGTTTGAGGTCGGCACTTGATCCCACAACCAACCAACAACCTGCAACCTACAGCCCACAAACTACCCCGCGTTAGTCGTCATACCGCGCGCCGCGATCGCCGCGCGCGTAGCGGCTGCGGTCTTCCAGGCCGTCGCCGTGCCAACTGTTGCGGCGTTCGCGCACGGTGTTGGTCGTCCAGTACCCTTCGCTGACGCATTCGCGGCGCTCGATTTTTTTCCAGTGGCCGTCGCACACCACTTCGCGCCGGCTTACGTCTTGCCAGTATCCTTCACGAACGCACACGCGCACGCGGCGCTCTTCGTAGTGGCCGGGTTCGACGCAAACTCGCTCGCGGCAGACGATCCGATTCCCGCACAAATCGAATCGCACCACTTCGCGATATTCGAATCGTTCATCCACCCACACGCGCTCGCGGCGATCGTCATACACCGCTTCATGCCACACGCGGTCGCAAACATCGCGATACACCGGCTCGACCCAGACGCGGTCGCTCACGGTTCGGTAGACGGGTTCGACAAAGACGCGTTTTTCGTAGGAGACCCATTGCGAATCATCACTATCGCGGCGGGGGAAACGGTCGCGGCTGACGTCGATATCCACGCGAACATCCACCCTGCGCTTGCTGTCGCGGTCGCTATCCCACCGCCCACCCGCCGACGCCACCGCCGGCAGGGCGGCAATCGCCGCAACGGAGCACAAAAGCGCCTTGGACCAACGTGAAGTGAAGCGACTCATAAATGAACTCCTCGCCCGGGCGGTTCGGCCCGGACGAAGTACAAGACACCGATGCCCAGGGAAGGTTAGCGGATGTTCGCTTCCCAAAGCGTCTCATAACGCCGTTTTTTGTTGAAAAGCTGTCGATGCCCAAATCCGTGCAGATTACTGCTGAGGCGAATCATCGCGGGGCCGGACGTGTTTCAGTCGCGGGTGGATACCGGCCAGCGGCGCAAAGATTCTCACGTTCGAGCAGGCGGTCGGCGTGGTTGAGGTCTAGGATGCGAACAGTGGCCGATCCAGCCGAGGATTTCGCGCTGATGCGGAATGTGATGGCGTCAAATTCGAAGTGCGCACTCCAATGGTCAAGTCGCGGATTGAAAAGGCTGCTGATTCTGCCAGCTTCGTCGATCGATGAAATGTCGCTGCCCTTGTTGCGGTTGCACAGAACACAAGCGTACGCAAGGTTTTCAAGGTTCGTGGGTCCACCATGCTTTTTTGCGATGATGTGTTCTATCTCGCAGCCGAAAAAAGTATCCGCTTCGTGAATCAGGCAATACTCACAAATGTTAAACGCCCGGTGCGCCACCGCGCGGCGAATTGCGGCAGGGACGTGGTCGCTCATGGCAGCAGCACTCGGGCTTTGGCCTTGGCCAGTCGCATGATGTGCTCAAGTTCCAGGAAGTGATTAAGTTCCGCTTCGTCGTCGTCGGACAGCGAGCGAGACTTACGCTGCTCAAGCAACTGTCGTACCCGATCGCGCGATGTGGTCGAAGGCTCGAACGCCGCAACCGCGGACGGCGTACTGCCTCGGGAAATGAAATCTACTATTTCCTGATAAACGCGTGACATGAATAGATCATAACCCATTTACGCGCAAAGCGCGATCAAATTTATGACGGCCGGCCCTACGCCCGCTTCGCCATCGCCGCGACTTTTTCAAGCTTGCTTACCACCACCCCACCTGCTTTTTCGACCGTGATGGCGAACGCGGCGGGCTGGTTCACTTTAAGCTTGGCCGTGAAGGGGATGATCAGTTCGCCTTGTGCGTTCACGCTGAAAACGCCGCCGTCGATTGGCTCCGAGCCGGGGCGGCCGGCGTCGATGATCCAGAGTTGGTATTGCAGGTCGGCCGGCAATGCTGGAAGGTTCGCCAAGCGCATGAAACCGCTCTGCGTCGATGGCGACCAAACGACGTCGCCGCTCATCTCGCCGCCGGCCGGTTGCTTCGCAAAGTCGAGTTTGACGAATTGCTTTTCTTCCTGCATCAACTGCGCGCGAGCTTGGGCCGGCGTAGGAACCACCGGCAGCGGCGCAGGAACTTCTCTGATGACTTCGATTTCTCTAATAACCACCTGCGGCGCCGGCGGTTCGCGGCGCAACGACAGCACGAGTGCAACGCACGCTGCAGCGGCAACGGCCCAGCCGGCCCACGCGCCGATGCGCATGGCGGCCGACGCCTCCGCTTGCGGCTTCGCCGTCTTTGTCAAGCGCAAGTGCGCCGGCACCGACGCTTCGATTCGCTTTTGCAACGCCAGCGGCATCGCGACCCGAGGAACCATCGACTGACTGACCGCCGACACAATCGTGTGGTATGGGTTGCCCATGACGCCGCTGGCGCGCAGTTCATCGGTTTGCGGCGCGCCGAGGCTGCCCAAAGCATCATCCACGAGCAACTCATCGAGCCGCTGGCGCGCTTCGGGCGAATTTGTAGGATCCTGCCGACTCATTTACTTTCCAATTCCTGTTCAACAGCGAGCATTTCTCGCAACCGAATCAACCCACGCCGCGCGTGTGATTTGATTGTTCCCAGCGGCACATCCAGTTTTTCTGCAATCTGGCTGTAGCTCAATCCCTGACTGATGGCCAACTCGAGCACACGGCGCTGGTCGGCCGGCAGTTGTTGCATCGCCTGCATGGCGCGGCCGGCCAAATCGGCCTGTTCAACTTTGTCGGCCGGCATTTCTGAAACCGGCTCGGGCACGGTTTCAATCGAGTCGGCCTGCACGCGCGCCTTGTCGCGTCGCAATCGATCGATCAGACGTCTTCGGGCGATCGTCAGAATGAACGTGCTTTCCTTGGCTGCCGATCGATCGAAACGGGCGGCGACCTTCCATAATTCGATGAAAATGTCCTGCGAGGCGTCGTCGGCGGCGGCGGGGTCGCGCAGAAAGCGCCGCGCCATGCCGTAGACCATGCCGCCATAGCGGTCGATGCAGGCGCGAACGGCCGTCCCATCGCCCGCGGCAATCCGCGGGAGCACGTCCGGCTCTTCGATTTCGGTTTCAGCAAGTCTCAATTCGCATCTACTTTAACACGGCCCGCGGGCGTAAGCGACCGAGCCGCGTGCCGTTGTACAAGGATGTTCGGAGGTCTTTTCGAGTCGGATGCAGACGGGCCGTGAAATTGCAAAGGGAAGTTACGTCGGCCGATAAAACAGTAAACGCAAACTGTTTAAAACGACCACTACTGTCGATCCCTCGTGAAACAGCACGGCGATCCCCAGATAGGTGAATCCCAGCGCAGAAAGCGGGGCGAGCACCGCGATAACCCCCAATGCGATAACCAGGTTCTGCGTGATGATCTTGCGGCTGAAGCGGCTGAGGCCGATGGCGTCGGGCAGTTTGTTCAGATCGTCGGCCATCAAGGCAATGTCGGCGGTTTCGAGCGCGACATCGGTGCCCGCGCCGCCCATGGCGATGCCGACGGTGGCCGCGGCCATGGCGGGGGCGTCGTTCACGCCGTCGCCGATCATCGCCACACCGCCGTATTTCCTAGCCAGTTCGCCAATGCGGGTCACCTTATCTTCCGGCAGCAGCTGCGCGTAAAACTCGTCGATGCCGACGGTCTTGGCGATTGCTTCGGCGGCTTGGGCGTTATCGCCGGTGAGCATGATGGTTTTTTTTACGCCGAGCGCGTGAAGTCGACGGATGGCGTGGCCGGCGTTGGCACGCGGCAGGTCGGCCAGCGCGATCACGCCGGCGACGAGGCCATCAATGCCGACGACGACGGTGGTCTTTCCTTCGCGGTTGAGTCGGATGATCGTCTCGTCGAGCTTGGCGCGACCGCCAACCTGCGGCGGGAGCATCGAGGCCTTGCCGACGGCAACCAGCCTTCCGTTGACCATCGCCGAAACGCCTGCGGCGGCAACCTGTTCGGCTTTGCTGACTGGCGGCAAATCGCCGCCGCGCGATTTGGCCGCAGCAACAATCGCACCGGCAAGCGGGTGCGAAGAAACGCTTTCCACCGCCGCGGCCAGCGTGAGCAACTCTTGCTCGGTGATGTCTGACAGCGGAACGATATCGGTTACCTGCGGCTTGCCGCGCGTGATCGTGCCGGTTTTGTCCATCGCGATCGCGTTCACTCGGCCGAGGTTCTCCAGGTGCGCGCCGCCTTTCACCAATACGCCCAGCCGCGCCGCGCGGGCAATCCCGCTCAACACCGCCGCCGGAGTACCGATCGCCAGGGCGCATGGGCTGGCGGCGGTGAGGAACGCCATCGCCTGGTAAAACCACCCGGCCCATAAGCCTTCGCTGCCTCGACGATGCGCCAATCCGAGCAGCGGCGGAAGGAAGATCAGCGCCGCAGTCAGCGCCAGCACGAGCGGTACGTAAGCGCGCTCGATGCGATCGGTGAATAACTGCGTGGGGCTTTTGGTGGTCTGCGCTTCATTCACCATGCGCACAATTTTGGCCAGCGTCGATTCGCTCGACAGCTTTGTCACGCGAACCACCAGCAAACCCTGTCCGTTGATGGTTCCGGCGAAAACGGTTTCGCCCGGCTGCTTTTCAACCGGCACCGATTCGCCCGTGATCGGCGATTGATCGACCGCGGATGCGCCTTCAACCACCGCGCCGTCGGCGGCGATGCGGTCGAACGGGCGGACGACGATTTCATCATCCCGCTGAAGCGTTTCCACCCGCACTTCGCGCGTCTGCCCGCTTTTGGCTACGCGAAGTAAAGCGGTCTCCGGCGCCAGTTTCGCCAGCGCACTAATAGCCGACCGCGCCTTGCCCAGCGCCAACTCCTCCCCCGCGCCGCCGAACGCAAAAAGCACCAGCAGCAGTCCGCCCTCTTCGTAATGCCCCAGCACCGCCGCGCCGATGGCGGCGGCGAACATCAGCACATCGATATCGAATCGCAATTGCCGCAAAGTGCGCAGCGTGTCGATGGCGGTATGCCAGCCGGCGACGAGATAGCAAGCGCCCAGAAGCGTCAGGCGCAACCCTTGTGGCCCTTGAAGTACATGGACCATGAACCCCGACAGCAGCAACACCGCCCCAACCGAAGCCAGAATGATATTCCAATACTCATCCACGACGGTGCGCCAATTGCGCCCAGCAAGCGCTTGCGGTTTCGCGGAACCCAAACCGCTGATATCTTCAAACGATTCGGCATTGATCGGCTCGGCGCGCACAATCCGAATCCCCAGTCGATCCAGCCGATGCGCCACTTCGGCAATCGCACACGCGCGCCGGTCGAACTCGATCCGAATACTTTGCGAAGAGTGCGACGCGCTGGCCGACACGCCGGGCATTTTTGATAACGCCGATTCGATCGTGCGCTCCGCCGACGGCGAGGTGAGGCCGGAGACGCGCAAGAGCATCGCGGCCCGGTTCGCCTCAACGGTCGCGCCGACGGCGGCCACTTCGCGCTCCACCTGCGTCCAGGTAATCAACCGCGGGTCGTAGGAAAGGGTGAGTTCAAGCTGGCCGTCGCCGTCGAAAGAATCGACCTCGGCCGACGAAATGCCCGGCTGAAGTTCCAGGCGTTCGCGCAGACGTTGGCGCAGCGTCTCGGACGAGTTCGCGGCGTTGAGAATGATCGACTGCCTGCGCATCGTAGAGATTAGGTTAGTCGGCAACCCGCATTTCGTCCACAAGTCTATTTTTGACAGTGGTTTAAGCGTAAATGAGTCGCGATCTCAGTGCCGGCGGTTTGAGATTGCGTCCGAACGATGATATAGTCTCCACCCCGCGCTAGGCTGACGAAACGGCGATTCACGCCGATTCGCACGTTCTGGCGGGCGAGGAGTTGATTCCGTGAAAGCTAAAATCCATCCGAAATATATCACCTGCAACGTTCACTGTGCCTGTGGTAATAACTTTGTCACTCGCAGCACGCAGGCGAAGTTGAACGTCGATATCTGCTCGTCGTGCCATCCGTTCTTCACCGGCAAGCAGAAGTTTGTCGACACCGCCGGCCGCGTCGAGCGGTTTAGCAAGAAGTTCGGCGGAACCTACAGCTTCCAGAAAGCCGGCGGCGCCCCCGCGGCGGCCGTGGCGGCGAAGTAATCGCCTTTCTGTGCCTATCATTTGATAATGTGTTGGCGCGTCATCCCGATGACTTTTTTGTGTTGCGCGCTGAGCGTCGGATGGTGCGTTGGATGCGCCAGCATAAAGCCGCGACCATCGGTCGCGGACAACCTACCCGCCGCGCAAAGCGCCAATGCAACCCAGCCATCGCCTGTTGCCGGCACTGGTGAATTTTTATCGGCGCTTAACGCGACCGTCACCCCTCCTTATGACTGGCGGCTGGACATCAAAGAGCCGACCAAGCCCAACGTCAAGCACTATGTGTGGATCAGCCCCACCGGCAACACCGCGTTCGGGGTGATGAAGTTTTCGCTGCCGCTTCCGTTGCCGCACGATCCGGTGTTGTGGGTGTTTCTGCAGGAAATGCGCAAGAGCGAAGGTGCCGCGACGCTGATCAGCAAAATCTGGGACCGCAACTTGCGTGGCGTGCGTTTTGAGGCCGAAGGCGGGCGATACCGCCTGCGCACCAATTTCACCATCCGCGGGCTGACCGGTTGGATGACCTACGCCGGCACGCTGCGCGATCAGCCGGTCGATGTAGATGAATTACGAGAAGCCGAAAACGCACGCGAAGGTACTCGGTATGGAAAGCCGCAAAAGTGAGCGCTTACCAGGTGCGAAGGCGCAAGTGACTTCCATCGCCAATCGGCCCGGCAGTCGCTTGCGCCTTCGCGTTGCAATTACGCCGTCTGGCTAATCACCGGCACCACTCCGGCCAACTGACGGCCCAGCGCGATCATTCGCCCAAGCTCGATGGGGTCGAACGGCCGCGATGAAAAGTCGATCAACATCACCGTGCCCTCCAGCAACAACCCCAGATCGGCCGGTAGCAATCCGCGGCAGGGCGAATCACTGAGCGTTCGCGCCGCCGGTGGGTCGAGGCCGTGCAGCGTGAAACGCAGCGTGCTGTACGACGACGGGTAGCTGAACAGCTCGAGCTTGTCGAACAGCGAATAGGCCTGCGCCGAAGGCCGAAGCGCCGTGGCCGGCCAATCGCTTGCGATCTTCACTAGAACGACGTTAAACGTATCCGAGCCAGACTGCAGTCGAACCAGCGAAAGTGTGCCGTCGGAAAAATGCCACCGCGCTCCCGGCCGCGGGGTGATGCCGGTGATGCGCGCCGGCAACAATTCTGGCAATGCTTTGGACCGCACCAACTTCATTCCTCGGCTGGCAGCGAAGTCGCGCATCACAAAGTGCCGGCGCCAGCTGGTGTAGCGCGACGACAGAAAGGCCGTCATTGCAAACGCGGCCAGTACCAGCGCGGCCAAACCCAGGAATGTGAACCACGAAAACTGCATCGGCAACGGTGTTTGTATCGCGCCGGCCGTACGCTGCAATGTTCGGCTAAGCCTTTCATAAGACTTTGCCGATGAACTCTTTGCGGATGAAGGATTATGCCTGGATCATTGAACAGATGAAGCAGCGCTACGAACTGCGCGTGCGCCGTTGGCGCAGCCACATGTCCGGCTGTGCCTGGCGCGTGTATTATCACGACGGGCGGGCGATCAACTGGATCGAATCGCCGTACCCTAAAACGCCGATCAGTCTGGCGATTTTCCTGCACGAAGTCGGCCACCACGCCATCGGATTCAAGACCTACAAGAAGCGGTGCGAAGAGGAATACCACGTGTGGGTCTGGGCCATCCACAAAATGCGTGAATACAACATCGAACCCGACGACCGCGTGTGGCGGCGGTTTCAACTGAGCATGCAATACGCGGTGGGAAAAGCCGTGCGGCGCGGATGCCGCGAATTCCCCGAGCCGCTGGTACAATTCCTGCCGGCGGCGGCCTGACAGGTTCTGACGCATCATTTTGGCGCGGGTTCTTCTTCCGCGGCAAATCGCGTTTGATAAAATTCAGTTTCAACACGAAGAACCGAAGAAACGAAGAAACGAAGAGTGTTTGCTAAAGATGGAGTCACTCGAATTCGTGAAGTGCATCTGCGAACATCTGCGGCGTGTGGGTCTTCTTCGTTTCTTCGATTCTTCGTGTCAATCTGGATTTGTGGTCCAGTAAATACCACAAATGGGCGTTAGACCCGCGTGACAGCCGCTCGCGCAGGATGACGTGGCCTGGTTTGCCGAGTTTCAATCGCGACTCGCGCGAAATCAGGCGCGCTGCATCGCCAGCAGCATGTATTGTTTCTCCCGCGCGAAAACGTCCGGACAGATCATGTCGAGGTTTTCGTCGATCGTTTTGTCGAGTTGCGGCAGCATTCCGCCGAGAAGGTGGTGCAGCCCGGGTTGCTTCCGCTGCAGCTTCAACAGGCCATAGGCTATTAAGGGCTTGCCAAACCGTGCCGCCCACATGTGAATATATCGCAGGGTTGGGAGCACATGCGGTGTAATATCGCGCTGATGAACGACCCGCCAGCCTTCATCCTGCAGGAGTTTGAGGAAATCCGGCCAGGCCGGCAGCCGACGTGACGGGTTGCCGGCGGCGCGGTTGAAGTAGTCGCATGCCACCCAGGTTCCACCGGGCTTGAGAATCTGCTTCATCAACGGCAACGCACGGGGGAGGCGAAGGTATTGCAGCGATTCGGATGTGAACACCGTGGCGTATTTTTCGCGATGAGTTTCGGCGTCCATGTCTTCAAACTTCGAGCAAAACGCCGGGATGCCGGGAAACATCTTCTCCACGTGTGCGATCTGCCCGCGAGCAGGGCTTACGGCGACGGGCGAAAAGCCGGCGGCAATCAGCATCCGCAGCAGTCCACCCATGCCGCAGCCCACATCGAGCACGGGCGCCGATCGATCGGCGTTAGCCAGTTCCAGCAGCAGTTCCCCGTAACGATTCTGC
>CAZXLA010000071.1:0-16280 GCA_964641895.1 uncultured Tepidisphaeraceae bacterium | reverse complement strand
ACTCGCACCTGCATCACAGCGTGACGCCCGACCACGCTTCCAAACCAACGAATCTTATGCCGGAGTACCGTCATCACTGGCGAGACGCCGGTGGAACGGTTGGCGGTAGTGCGGCGATTGGCGATTGGATACGCGTACCTACACTCACTTCCCAACTCGCTTCAAAAACTCATCCTCGCTCATCACCGCCACCCCCAACTCCTTCGCCTTCTCCAGCT
This sequence comes from uncultured Tepidisphaeraceae bacterium, assembly GCA_964641895.1. Lineage (GTDB taxonomy): Bacteria > Planctomycetota > Phycisphaerae > Tepidisphaerales > Tepidisphaeraceae > UBA2421. The sequence goes on along the minus strand of CAZXLA010000071.1, from coordinate 16,062 downwards.
TACTCCCCGCCCCTGGCCCCGCGACGACCAACGATGTTTTCTTGCTTACACTCCCGGATGCTTTTCCGCCGAGTTTGGCGATCAGGTCTTCGATGTCTTTGCGATCATACTTTTCCATCGTGCCGGTGACGACAATCGTTTGGCCGGCCAATATTTGCTCGCCCGCTGACTCGTCTACCGGTTCGGTGAAGTTCAAACCCAACTCGCGTAGGTCTTCAATCGTCTGGCGGCCGTGCAGGCTCTGAAAGTACGCTACCGCCGCCTCGGCCAGTGTGGGGCCGATGTCTTCGATCTGCTGCAACTCCGCTTGCGTTGCCGAAGCGATGGCGTCCATCGTTCTGAACCGACGGGCCAGCGCGCGCGATGTGGTGTTGCCCACGTCGCCGATGCTCAGCGACGGCAACAACCGGTGCAGCGGCTGCTTCTTACTTTCTTCGATGCCACTCAATAGCGACGTGATACTCTTCTCGCCCAAGCCTTCGATGTCATCGAGCTGCGCGCGTTTTTCTTTCAGGCGATAGATGTCGGGAAGGTTCTTGATCAGCCCGCGTTGGACAAAATTCTCCGCCCATACGTCGCCGAGGCCCTCAATATCCATCTGCCCGCGCGATGCGAAGTAACGCACCTTGGCTGCGAGCTGCGCCGGACAGTTGGGGTTCGGGCAGAGCAGATCGACCATCGAATCAACCTGCTCAACGGCGTTGTCGCACCCGCTGCTGCTCTTGCCGCGGCAGGATGTCGGGAGCTTTTTGGATTGGCGGCGCTTGAGGTACTCGGTGCAATTTTTGTTGATGCACCAGAACGCCAGCATTCCCTTCTTCACCAACTCGCGGATGAGCTTTGTTTCGCAGCTTGGGCACTTCAATGGCGGCGCGATGGCTCCAGAACTCTTCCTGCGTTTTTCGAGGACGACCTGCACCACCTGCGGAATGATCTCGCCGGCCTTTTCGATCACGACCGTGTCGCCTTCGTGGAGATCGAGTCGGCGGATTTGATCAACATTGTGCAGGCTGGCGTTGCTCACGGTGGTGCCGGCGACGAACACCGGATCGAGCTTCGCCACCGGCGTGATCGTGCCGAGTTTGCCCACCTGCCAATCCACCCCGTTAAGCACCGTCTGCACCCGCTCGGCGGGATATTTGTAGGCGAACACCCAGCGCGGCGATTTGCTGTTTGCACCCAATATCTGCCGTTGGCGGAGCGAATCCACCTTCACCACCATGCCGTCGGTCTGGTAACCAAGCTTCCCGCGCTGCTGCGCGAACGCTTCGATTTCACGCAGCACGTCGTCAATCGAATCAACAATCTTCACCCGTGGCGTGACCGGTAGCTTCCATGCTTGGAGCGACCGCAGAAACTCAAAATAACTGTCCGGCGGCGGCGGGCTGATTTCACCCAGGCCGTGACAAATGAACTGCAGCTTGCGCGATGCGGTGATTTTCGAATCCAGTTGCTTCAACGTGCCGGCGGTGAAGTTGCGCGGGTTGGCGTAGATTTCCTCCCCCTTTTCCTGCTGCAGTTTGTTGATGCGCTGGAACTCGACATCGTCCATGTAAATTTCGCCGCGAACCTCAAGCACGGTAGGAGGCTTCGGGGTTCGAGTTTCAGAGTTTGCTGAGTGCTTCCCTGAACTCTCAACCGTCAACCCTGAACCCTCCCAACGCAGCCGAAGCGGAATATTACGAATGGTTCGGACATTGTGCGTAACATCATCCCCCACCTGCCCGTCGCCGCGGGTGGCGGCCACGGTGAGGACGCCATCTTTGTATCGCAGCGAGCAAGAAACGCCATCGACTTTCGGTTCAAGCACGTAGCGCGGTGTTTCACCTTCAAGTGCATCCACCACGCGCTTAGCAAACGCACGCACTTCGGCGGCGTCATACGTGTTGTCGATGCTCATCATCCGCACCGCGTGGCGGACTTTCTTAAAGCCGTCGATGGTCGCCCCGCCGACGCGCTGCGTCGGTGAGTCGGGTGTTTTCATGTTTGGGTTGGTTTCTTCCAGACCGATTAATTCGCGCAACAGCGCGTCGAAGGCCGGGTCGGAAATTTCTGGCTTGGCCTGGGCGTAGTAAAGTTCGTTGTGGTGGTCGATCTCGCGACGAAGTTCTTCGATTCGCTTGGCGGCGGACATAATGCGATATTAACCGAGAGAGCCGGTGGGGCAGACATTCCAGTTTGCCGTCGCGTTCCACGCGACGTGCGGTTTGAACGGCTGGAAGCCGTGGCAGACAAGAATGTCTGCCCCACCATTCAGACCGCTTTCTAACCCCACGGCCGATTAGTCGCCTTGCGGATATGCATCGCCACGTTCACCAGCGTGTCGCACCAGACCACATCATTGTGCATGGCGATGTGTTTACACACGGCGCGGTGGAAGTCGCGGCTGACGTTGATGGTGTGCCCGCCGTCGACGCCGTGAAACGTCAGCACCGCCCACCCGCCGGCTTCGATCGCGTCGTCGATAAACCCGATGGCGTGATCGATATCGGTGTCCTGATCCATCTTCCACGATGGGATGGCCGCGAAGTCAACAGTCATCGGATCGATGATCCGCCGCCTCGGGCCGGTTCGGGCGGCGGGGAAGAGGCGGTCCACCATCGGCTTGAACGATTCTTTTTCCGGGCCGACAAAATCCTGGCTGCAAGGGTAGGCAAAACTGCGCGGCCCGGCGATGCCGGTGCCGTGTTCGAGCTCGTTGGCGGCGGCGACGAGCTCCGATTCCATCCGCGCGATCGAATACGCTTCCAGCCGGAAGTTGGGCTTCACCCAATCGGCGCTGCACGGGTGATATTGCGTATGGTTCCCGATCTCATGTCCGCGCTGGGCGGCGGCCTTCCATTCTTCGAACCGGGACGACAAACAATTGTGCGGCGGGAGCGTGCGCGTGGGAACGTAAAACGTGCCACGCAGGTTCGCGCCTTCCAGATCAGGCATCGCGTGATCGAGGTGCGCATCGGGCCCATCGTCGTACGTCAGGCTGACGGCGGCCTTGGCTGCGTTGGGAAAAATGCTGGGCAGATCCATTGAAAACAGGGTAACCACCAAGGCACCAATTCACGAAGTATTTGATGAGCCATCGATCACGAGCTTGTCGCTGCAAGCTTGCGTCTTGTCATCTTGGAGCTTTCGTGCCTTGGTGGTTTTATTTGAGTGTTATTCGGGCGATCCTTTGGCGTAATCGTACACCCACACGCCCACGGCCGGCTTCCAGTCGAGCAGTTCTTCGGGCTTGAAGAACAGTTTTAGTTCTTTCTCGGCGGCTTCGGGCGAATCGCTGCCGTGGATTAAGTTGAAGCTGTTGCTCACCCCGTAATCGCCGCGGATGGTGCCCGGTGCGGCTTTGCTGCCGAAGGTAGCGCCCATCAAATTGCGGCTGATGGTGATGACCTCTTTGCCTTCCAACGCCAGCACGAGTACCGGCGAACTCGTCATGAACTTGACCAGGCCGTCGTAAAACGGCTTGCCTTTGTGCGGGCCGTAATGCGTCTCGGCGGTCTGCTGGCTGATCTTCATGAACTTGGCGCCGGCAAGCTGAATGCCCTTGTTTTCAAACCGGCTGACGATCGCGCCGACCAGCCCGCGTTGAACGGTGTCGGGCTTTAGGATGATGAGCGTGCGTTCCATTGATTTCTCCTATCAGTTTTGGGTGGGGAACTATACATGACGGCGCCGGTATTGTCATCCCGCCCTTTTCATCCCGAAGGAGTCGCACAAGGCAGCAGCATATGGCCCGAACAACCCATCACCACATCCCCTTCGGCGGGCGCTTTTTGTTTTCCACATGGATTTTCTTCCATCGCGCTTTCTCCAAGCGGGCGAGATTGGTGTCTTCCCGCCGGGCTTCGTACGCGGCTTCGCGGAGAAGCTTCTGGTAGCTGCGATAACGTTCCGGATCGAGCGAGCGATTATTCAGCGCCCGGGTGATCGCACAGCCGGGCTCGGATTGATGGCTGCAATCGCTGAACTTGCACGAGGTGGCAAGTTGCTCGATATCCTCGAACGTCTGCGCCACTCCCGCGTCGGCGTCCGTGAGTTGAAGTTCGCGCATGCCCGGCGTGTCGATGATCATCCAGCCCGCCGGCACATGCAGCAGTTTGCGCGCAGTGGTGGTGTGGCGGCCCTTGTCTTGATGACCACTGACTTCTCGAACCCGTTGTGCGTTTTCACCCAGCAGCGCGTTGACCAGCGTTGATTTACCAACGCCTGATGAACCCAACAGAACTGCAGTCTGCCCGGGTTTGATGCGGGACCGGACGTCGTCGATACCGTCGTGACTCACCGCTGAAGCGGCGAGGACCGAGACGCCCGGGGCGATTGCTTCCACCTCCTCGATCGCGCCCTGAACGTCGTCGCATAAATCGGCTTTGGTGAGCAGCACCATCGGCATCGCGCCACTTTCCCACACCATGGCAAGGTAGCGTTCGATGCGCCGCAGGTTGTGGTCGGCATTGAGGGCGCTGACGATGAATGCCACATCAATGTTGGCGGCAATGATCTGCAGCGCGCCGGTCTCTGGCGCTTTACGGACGAACTGCGACCGACGTTCGAGCACGCGCGTGATCTGTCCACGTTCGGATTGCGGCGCGGCGCGCGCCACCACCCAATCGCCCACCGCCGGCAGATCAATCGGGCGCAGCAATTCGTGGCGCAACCGCCCGGCGAGTGAGCACCACCGCTCGGCGGCGGAATCGTCAACGAGGTAGGCGTCACGCTGCGTCTCGATGACGCGGGCTAGAATTGTATTTTCTTCTGCGTCAATTTGAGCGAGCTGTGCTTCGAAAAAATCGGCCCAGCCCAGGTTTTTAATGGCTTGCAATGGAAAGCTCCGCCGGCCGCCGCGAGGGGCTTGGCCGGAAAGTTGCTTGAGTTCCGTGAAACAAAAACAGGAAACGGAACCGCAACAGCGGCGGCTAGCATGATCAACACTTGGAAAGCAGATCAATCAGGCGAGCGCAAAGAAGGCGGTTCCACCGAAGATGGATGCAAAAACAGTCATCTTGTAAAACCTCCTTTCAGGAGTGAACTGCCGGGAAAATACCCGGAATTGGCGAAAAGTCAACGATAATCCCGCCGCCGAAGCCGAGTCATCCTCCACCCCTTGCCACGCCGGACACCCGCCCGTAGAACGTGCTGACACTCATGCCTATGGATGGCCCGCAGCTCAAGCTCACCGATTTCGTCGATCCGACGATTCTCCAGGAAATCCAGGACAGCTTCGCCGCCGTCGCGGGGGTGCGGGCCAGCATCTTTGATGTGAACGGCGCGTCGCTCACACAGCCCACACCAAGCCGCGATTTTTTGCAGCGACAGCGATCGATTGCCGAATCCGAAGCCAATGAGGGGCCGCAGAAGGAAGGCCGCGAATACGTCGCCCCGATCCAGATCGGCGCCCACCGATTCGGCACGATCCGCATGAAGCCGACGAGCGCCGACGTGGACGAGCTAAAACTGCAGCAGCTCGGTGAAAAGTTCGGACTTGATCCGAAGCAGATCAAAGCGATCCATGCCGGCATCAACAAGCTTCAAGACAACCGTTCCTCCGCCATTCAGTTTCTTTATCTGTTGGCCAATGCGATTGCCAAAATCGGGTATCAGGAATACGTGCTTCGCCAGCGTGTGGAAGAACTGACGGCCATTTACAACGTCACGTCGCTGCTGAGCCAATCGCGCGATCTGGCGAGCGTATTGCAGCGGACGGTCGAAGTGGTGTGCGACGTGATGGGCACGCGGTCAAGTTCCCTCCGGCTGCTCGATCGCGATTCAGACGATCTTCGTATCAAGGCGGCGCACAACCTCTCGGGGCAGTATCTCTCGAAAGGTCAGCTTCGCCTCAGCCAGTCGCAGGTGGATACCGAAGCGCTATCGAGCAAGGGCTACAGTTATGTGGCCGACATGACGACCGACACGCGCACCGTCTACCCCGAATCGGCGAGAATCGAAGGCATCGTTTCTGAACTGGCCGTCGGCATGCGATATCAGGGTAAGCCTGTGGGCGTGCTGCGCGTATATACCGCCGAGCGACGCGAGTTCGACGCGCAGAAGATTGACCTGCTCCGCTCGATCGCCGCACAGGCGGCGGCGGCGATTGAAAATACTCGGCTTTACGAGGAGCGAATAGCGGCAGCGCAGTTGGAGAGGCAAGTGAAACTCGCGGCCAGTGTGCAGCGGCGGCTGCTTCCCAAAAACCCGCCGACCATCGAAGGCATTGAACTGGCGAGCATTTACGTCCCCTGTTACGAGCTGGGCGGCGATTTCTACGATTTCATTCCGTTTCCCGATGACAATGTCGGCCTCGTCGTCGCCGACGTGAGCGGCAAAGGCGTGCCGGCGTCGCTCATCATGGCATCGGTGCGATCGGCTTTGCGGGCGCAGGTTGATAATCTCTATTACCTGTATGAAGTCCTACATCGCCTGAACCACATGCTGCTGCGCGACAGCGAGCCGGCGGAGTTTGTCACGCTTTTCTACGGCGTGGTCGATGCGCGCAACCGCCGCCTCACCTACTGCAGCGCCGGCCATCCACCGACGCTTCTGCTGCGCGACGGGCAAGTCATTGAACTTGACACCATCAACATGGTGCTGGGCGTGGACCCGGACGAGCAGTTTCAGCAATCCATCCTCGAGCTCCAATCGGGCGACCTGATCCTGCTTTATACCGACGGCCTGTTCGACGCGGTGAATTTTCAGGGCGAACGGTTCGGCCGGCAGCGAATCAACGACGCGATATTGCGCAACAGCGATTCCGCCGGCTCACTGGTCCACGGCATTCTGTGGGAAATGCGCAAGTTCGTCGGCATCACCAAACCGACTGATGACGTGACGATGCTGGCGATGAAAGTGGAGTGAAGGAAAGTGGTTGAGTGGTCGAGTAGCGGGGTGTTGGAGCGATGAGTGTGTCCGACCGAACTGCATTATCGCATCGCCGGCGCGCCGAGCTTTGATAGTTCCTCGCGGGCGGTGGACAGTTCTTGCTCGCCGGTCAGGCGGTCGGCGGCCGCCGATAGCAGCTCGCGGGCGCGGTCGGGCTTGTGGAGGTATCGCGCGTAGATTATGCCCAGCATGAGCTGAATCTGCTCAACCCGCTCGCCGCCGCGGGAGTATTGCCGGAGGTACGCCTCATACGCCGCCGCCGCCGCCGGGTGGTTGGCGGCGGTGAAGAGTTCGTTGGCCAAGTCAAGCTGTGTTTGGCGCGACATCACCTGGTTCGGCTCGATGGCGAGCAACTGGGTGTACTGCACAGCGGCATCCGACAATCGATGATTCGCGATCGATTCGTTGATCGTCGCGCGAAGGTCCTGAATCTGATCAAGCTTCGGATCGGGCTTCTGCCGCGCGGCGGTTTGCTTCTGCACCGCAAACGGGTCGAATCCGCGATGGACTAAATCGCGATGCACCCTGCGGCGGTTCCAGCGATCAACCAGCGCCAGGAAGTCATACATATCCCGCGGCAGCAGGCGGGTGGCCAGCAGCGCCGTACACACCGCCACGCCAAAAACCGTTCCACCGATGTGCGCGCTATACGCCACATTTCCGCCGCCGAGCATCGGTAAAAATTGCTGGCCGAGATCCATCAGAAAGAATGCGAGGATGAACCAGAGGCTGTTCACTTCGAACATGCCGATCAGGAAGAAAAGCACAAACACCGTCACCTTGGTGCAGGGTAACAGCACGAGAAACGCCCCCGTGACCGCCGAGACCGATCCGCTCGCGCCGATCAACGGCCCCACCCCGCCGAAAAACATATATGAGACGCCTGCAAACGCTCCACCGGCCAGGTAATACGCCAGGTAAGCCGCGTTGCCGAGTTTGTCGTTGACATTGTTGCCAAAGATGTACAAGAACAGCATGTTTCCTACGAGATGCCCCGGCCCGGCGTGCAGGAACTGATAGGTGAAAAACTGATACAGGTTCGGATCAATCGGGTGGAGCGCAAGGTTGTCGTTGATCCCCGGCGCCTTCATCTGCACGATGAACATCGCAAGGTTGATCAGAATCAGCGCCCAATTGGCATATGGGCTGGAGCAAAGCGGGCGGTCGGTGCGAATCGGAAGAATCATGGTGACGACATGGGATAAACGAAAGGAGAAACACTCTCGGTTCAAGAACTCAATCTCGCTTCTTCTTCACCAGCCGAATCCGCCGCCCACGTTTGGAATATTCGACGGTGGTCATGTAAGCCTCCATGAGCAACAACCCTCGGCCGGAGCACTTGGTCAGGTTTTCGTCGGCGGTAGGGTCGGGCACTTTTTCGCGGCGGAAGCCGGGACCTTCGTCTTCAATGGTGATTTCCACTTCGTCGTCGCTCACGCTGGCGTTGACGTGGACGTGCTTCTTCGGGTCGAGCTTATTGCCATGCTTGACCGCGTTCACCAGAGCTTCTTCCAGTGAAAGCTTGATCGCAAAAACAGCGTTGTCGGCATACGAGCGATCATGCACAGCCTGCATGATCTGCTGCTGCACATGCCTGGTTTCGGCCAGGTCGGAGGGGATGACAAATTTCAACTTAACTGGCTGCACTCGGTTGGCCGCTCCGACTCATGCACCACACCAACTCCCGCCCGTCCGCCACCGGTCGACACCGATTAAACGAAGCTGCCGATCGCCTCGTCGCGCGTCGGAAGAATTTTGAACAACTTGTTGAGCTTGGTGATGACGAACACCTCCATAATCTGTGGCTTGATGTTCGCCAGCCGCAGTTGCCCGTTCTTGCTCTTCACCCGGTTGTTGGTGTTGATGAGCATCCCCAGCGCCGCCGACGACAGGTGATCGACCGTGACAAAATCCAGCAGCAACTTGGGCGGCGTGGCTTCATCGATCAGAGAATCCAGCGTCTTGCGGATGTCTTCAATGTTGCCCTCGTCGAGAATCTTGTTGTTGGTGAACTCGACGATCTGAATGCTCTTGTGTGCGACGACGGAAATCGGCGGAATTTGATCGGACATGTGCGTTCGTCCCGGTGAACTGCCGGCTGTTAAAGTGCCGCCGGTTTGCTGGATGACAGTATTATCGATGCGCAGAAGGTGTCAAGCGTGAAGACGGAGCAACGTTCAGCTTACAACGTTCAACTTTCAACGCATAAGAGCCGCGTCGGACCATTTCATCCTGAAGATTGAACGTAGACGGTTGGAGGTTGAACGTTGACCTTTGCTCGTAACAGCAGGGCCAGCATAGTGAGCAAAATCGCCGCGGTGATCCACCACGGCGCGAGATCCCGCCCGCCGACGGGTGTCCGCGGAATTGCCGCCAGACGCGGCTGCCAATCGGTCGGCTCGATCGTCGGCAAAATAATATCGATCGCGTTGAGCGCGTGCAGTTTGCCGGTTTCATCGCGATACATGCCCGGTGAAGGTTCGTAGCCTTCAACCGCTGGCGTAACGAGCGTCCACGACGGCGGTGGGATGAACATCGGCTGGGCGGCCCACCGCGGTTCACCGCCGGCGAATGAATCGAAAATCGACGCAAACAACACCACGAAATCCGCTTCGCGCGGAAACGTCGCCGACCAGAAGTTGACCAGCACCTGCCGTGCCGGCGCGCTGCGTTGTGCGACAACGGTTTTGCCCGCGACGCGCACGATCGGTTGCCACGAAGCATCAGGCTCGGCGCCAATCGATGCGCCGCGCAGTGCCGCGGCCCAGTCCACGCCGCGGCCGAGGTCGGATAGAATTTCTATTGAATCGGTTGAAACATTACCAGCCGGTTCCCCCGTTATTTGAACAATTACCGCGCGCCCCCCGCCGCCGGCCATTTCGCTACCGGCCGTGCTGACTCGCACAACTGGCGACGCATCGTTGCCGGTGCGCTGCTGGGAATACAATTCGATCAACCGCGTCAACTCGCCGGGCAACGTCCCGCGAACCTCCACCCGTGGCCATGACGCGGTTCGAACCAGCCAACCGCGATCGTCGGCGGCGAGCAGGTCGGTCGACGCTTCAACGCGCACTTCGATAATCTCATCCAGCGAAGGTAGATCGAAAAACAGTCGCTCCACGCGATGGGCTTCAACTTGCACCGCCCGGCGGACCGACTCCGATCCGCTTCGAACAGTAACCGTCACCGACTGCCGCGTGTCGCTGCGCACCCTCACCATCACCTGCGGCGCCGGCGATTGCTCGGCGGCGAGCGATACGATGCCTGCGTTTCCACGACGCATTGGCGGTGGCACGATGATGACGCGCGAGTTCGGCGGCTCAGGCGCGCGAGCCGTCGCGACGACGACGGGTAGACCAGAAGTACGGAGTTGCTGCGCGATCGCTGCTTCAAGCGATTGCCCCTTTTCGACCGCGGAACTCCGCAGCTTGCCGAGCGTGCTGGCCGATCCATCCGCCATCGCCGCATCGGCCGCGGGGGAGTGCGGAACGACGGTGATCGATGCCGCCTTCAAGCCGGCGCCGGCTTCACCCGAGAGCAATTTGATGATGCTTTCGAACGCCGCCTCACCGCTGCCATCGATCGCCGACATTGTCACCCCGCGATCGATCACGAGGTTGACGCGTCGCTCCCGCTCCGCGCCGAGCATCAGCCCCGCCGCTGCTACAATGCCGCACGCCACCGCCGCCAGCATGAGCACGATCCACCCCGGCAACCGTTGCCGTTGAAGCGATCGCCGGGCGGCGGGAGCATCATCGGGCCAGAGGTGAACAAACGGCACCGCCGTCTCGTCGCCTCGGCGGCGCATCAGCCAGATGGCGATCGCCGCACAGGGAATCAGAAGCAGAAGAAATAGGGGCGTTTGAAATACCATTCCACTGAATTGAGCAGACATTCAGTTGCTAGTGCTCCGGCATCACCAGCACCTTATCCAGCAGCACATAGTTGCGACCATCGTACTCGGTAAGCATGCCGGTGATGCGAAAGCGAAGATCGCGGCTGCTTGATTTTACGGCGCTCTCGATCGCCATGAGTTTCAGGTTGGGCAGGATGATCACCGGAGGATCTTGCAGGGCTTTGCCGTCGGATTCGAAAATGAATTCTGTCGTGTGACCGTCGGCGGCGCGGGTGATTCGGCCGAGGCGGTCGATGATGAACGTGCCTTCGCGCTGAACCGCGATCGCTTCGGCGCCCGGCGCGATCGATTTGGCGCCGCTGGTGCGATCAATCGCCGGCGCGTCGGCAACGGGCCGAAGCGGGCGCGCCGAAGTCTGCCCCGCCGGGCGGAGCATCTGATCGAGCATCTGCCCCGCCGGCACGACGTTCGGCTGCGTGGTCGGCGGTTGCCCCGCCGGTTGGGTGGTCTGCGCGAACGAAGCGCTGCTGATAATGAGTAACGCGCCCAGGAGTGCGAACCGAAGCATGAATAACCTCGCGAACTAAAATCGCCACGGGCGGTCCAAGACTGGATGCCGCCGGTGGCGATGCTATCGTCGCGATTACTTTCAACAATTCAAAGATCGTTCGAGCCGCCGCCACGCCCTGTCATCCCGAAGGGTACTGTTCAGGATGCCAGCCTCTCGCTATCGCGCGCCTCGTTATTCCGCCAGGGTCAAAAGCTTCTTTGGCTCGGCCCACAGTTTCTTCTCAAGCATATCCTTCGGCACCACGAGCACCGGGCGTTCGTTGATGCGCGCCGGGCGATTCCATGCTCTGATCTCAATCGTGCCCGGGGCGGCGAAGCGCTGCCATTGCGCCGGCACCACAAACCCCCGGCCGTCACGCTGGGCGCTGCGGAGCATATCGATTTTACGGAAGTACAGCGGGATGCTGTTCATGGCTTCATTGCGGGCATCGTTGGCGTTGAAGCCGTGAACGAATGCGTTGCGAATGCCCAGCGCGTCGGTGAACGTGCGCGTACGCTCGGTTGCCACTTCGCGATGCGTATGGACGTTGCCGCTGGTGAACGCAAAGCCGTTGTGCCGGCCCCAATTCGTTCCAGGCGCGCTAGGCCATGCCGCGGCTTCGTGAATGCGCGGGTCGGCCCCGCCGTAGTAATAGGTGTTCTGCCCGCCGTATTGGTAGCGAACAGGTTCGTAAACTACCTGTGCCACCGCCGGCAGGGCCATCAACGCCACCATCAAGCCAAAAACCAAACGCATTTTCGGGTACTCCTAAAATCGCCGAGAGGCAATGATTGCGAGGTTACCCATGAGTGCTCCTCCGGTTCAATGCGCAATCCGCCTCGGCGATTCGCAATCAACCGAGGGTCGCCGCTACAATCGGAATAGATGCAACTGCCTTACCTCACGCGTGAATTTCCCGGAATCGGCGGGTCGATCAAAGACCGGCCGGAAGATTTCTTTGTTCAAGAGATGCCCCTGTACGAACCGAGCGGCGAGGGAGAACACGTCTATACCGAGATTCAGAAAGTCGGCCTGACGACCTTCGCCGCCATCGACCGCATCGCGCGCACCCACAACGTGCACCCGCGCGATATTGGTTACGCCGGCTTAAAAGATGCCCGCGCCATCACCCGGCAGGTAATCAGCATTCCGCGCGTGACCGAAGAAGCGGTGATGACCACCAAAGTCGACGGCGTGGAATTTCTCTGGGCCGCCAAGCACCTGAACAAGATTCGCCTTGGCCATCTCGCGGGCAACCGGTTTGCGATCAAGATTCGCGAAGTCAACCCGACCGATGTCATCAAGCTCAAGCCGATGATCGACATCGTGCAGAAGCGCGGCCTGCCCAATTTCTTCGGCGAACAGCGCTTCGGCATGCGCGGCAACAACCACGTGCTGGGCGCGTGCCTCATCCGCGGAAGACCGGAAGAGTTGCTGCATCAGCTGCTCGGTTCGCCCAGTTCCGATCTGGACGACGGCGATATCTTCGACGCCCGACGTAAGTTTGATGAAGGTAACTACGTTCACTCGCTCGACCGATGGCCCAGAAAATGCGGCATGGAACGCCGCACGCTCGCGCGGCTGATGAAAAGCAAAGAAGCCGGCGATGCGGTGCGATCGATCGACGAGAAAATCCGCCGCCTGTGGGTCAGCGCGCTGCAGAGCCATTTGTTTAACCAGGTGTTGATCAAACGGATTGAGACGCTCGATAAAATCATTCCCGGCGATTTCGCCTACAAGCACGAGAACGGCGCGTGCTTCCAAGTGACCGATCCCGCAACAGAGCAGCCGCGGGCGGATGCGTGGGAGATCAGTCCGACAGGCCCAATTGTCGGCTATCGCATGAGTTTGCCCGAAGGCGAGGCGCTGGCCATCGAGCAGGTGGTGATGAAAGAAAACGGCCTGACCCCCGGCCACTTCAAGCAAGAAGGCCGCGAGCAGGCCAAGGGCACGCGCCGGCCGCTGCGCGTGCAGCCCAAGGATGTAGAAATCGCCGCGGGGGTGGATGACTTTGGTTCACACATCACGGTCGCGTTCACCCTGCCGGCGGGATGTTTTGCGACGGTGTTGCTACGAGAGTTGATGAAGAATGAGGAGCAGACTCCTGAGGCGGCCGCGGACACAATCACCGAGGATGCCGAGCCATCCGAGGCGGGCAATCAGGCGCCGGCTTAGTGGCATCGAGACAACCCGACACCTTCAGACAATAATCCACGGCTTAGGCCCACGTAAAACCACCGCAGCGAGTAGTCGGCCGGTATCAAGTTTGCGGTCGCCTGTCACCGGATCGATGTTATAATGATGAAATGGCAACACAGGATGAACTCCTTCGTCGCATCACGAGCGACCCACAGCTCTTCGCGGGCAAGCCCGTGATCCGCGGGCGTCGCTTGGCAGTGGAACACGTCCTGGGCCTGCTGGCCGCCGGCGATACTCAGGCAGATGTACTGGCAGCCTATCCGTTTCTGGAGCCGGACGACATCCGCGCGTGCATGCTCTACGCGTACAAGCTGGTGGCGCATGAGCGCGTTGATCCGTTTCCAGGAATATCGGTGGAATCTGCCGCATGAAAGTGCTGCTGGACAGTTGCATTGCGGGAATCGCAGCCGAAACAGTCCGACTCGCCGGGCACGAAACTGTCTGGGCGGGCGACTGGTCCAAAGATCCGGGGGACCAAATGATCCTGCTCACCGCCGCGAATGAGCGGCGCGTCCTCGTGACCATTGACAAAGACTTTGGAGAATTGGTTCTCGCACGCGGCATGATGCACGCCGGTTTAATTCGGCTGGTAGGCTTTCGCGCGCGCGCCCAGGGACCGACGATCAACACCTTGTTAGCCAAGTACGCAGGCGAACTTGAGAGCGGTGCGATCCTGACTGCCGAGCCATGGCGCGTGCGCGTCCGGCTGCCCTCAATTTGGCGTTAACCTCCGCGCCCTTCGCGCATCGATGAATGATTTCACGCACAGTCCAATGTACGGCAGCAGCAATACCGCCATCCCCGCCTGCACCTGCGACGCCACCGGGCGGATTTTCTTGCCGCCGGCAAGAAGCACCTGATCGTCTTTCACGTCCATCGCGAGGCGTTGTTCCTGCGACAACTGCTGCGTTCCCTGTGTGGTGAGTTTGATCAGGTTGATCACGCCGGGCACCGAACCCGCGAACCCGATGATGGCGATCAGCACCGCGCCGTGCATCGCGGGCATGCGCAGGCTCGGCTTCAACGCGACGAGACCGCAGACCAGCAGCAGAGCGCCGGCGAACGAAGGAATGAGCGCCGTAAACGACCGCATGCCGGTCGCGAAGTACGCTGCCGCGCCCAGGATGATCAAGGCCGCCGAGAAACCAATTGTCATTTTCGCCAAAGTGAAAACTCCTTCAAAGTAAGTGGTTAAGTGTAGGCGATGTTCCGCTTGGCGCCCCGCGACCGCCGCCGCCGCGACAAGCACCGCAATAAAACGGGAGGCTCCCATCTCCAACTACGAATACCCACGAAACCTGAAATCGCGTCATCACTCCCCCTCCATGTACCCAAGGCCGGGGCGGGGGGATAGTCGCAGGCGGTAGGCGCATTTCGCGCTCGCCCTCCCCCTTGCCCCCTCCCGGAGTACCAGGAGGGGGAGTTTCCATCCTTGTTCATCGGTGGTTCAAATTCGCCATGCCGCTTGATTCGCCCCGACACATCGTTATGGTGCAAAGCATCCGCAGGCGGCATGTGCCCGCCCTGCTCGGCCGGATGCCGGGTTGGGGCGAAGGGAAGTCGGTTAGATTCCGACGCGGACGCGCCGCTGTAAGGGACCACTTATCAATCGCTTCGGCCAATGAGCCACTGTTTCGCCAATTTCGGCGCGACGGGAAGGCCGCCGAAGCGAGGTCCTGAGCCAGAAGACCTGCTTGCGGAGACGTGATGATCGGCTGAATTCGTCAGCCCGGTCGTCACACTCGTTTCGTCCTCGCGACTTTGGGACGGCCGGGAATCTCCGCGTGTTCGATTGCATTCGCGCCGGCCTCTTACGGCCGTTGGCGCAGGTGTTACACGGCGTGGACTTTTCCTTCCGCCCATCCCAAAGAATATCGTTGCGAGGATGACTGTTTTCTGTCGCGCCGCGCGAATCGGCGCAGAAGGATCATGTCATGTCTCGATGGGTCTGCGGCTTTGCCGCCGGTGTCGCTCTTTGCACCACTGTTTCATCGTCGGCCTTCGCGGCCGTTCCGGTTTCTTCCGCTGAGAACTATGTCGCCGGCACGGGTGCCGGGGGTTACACCACCGCTTCTTCGGCCACGGGGGCGGCGGACGGGCTTACGGGGGAAAGCATCGGCTTTCCCAATATTCTTTCGCCGTTCAGCCCGGCGTTTGAGGTCGATGAGCTAACGGGCATCGGCGCCGGCGGGAAGATTACGTTGAAGTTCGCCGCTCCGATCAACTTAATCACCGGAAGCGACTTCGGCGTGTTTACAAATGTGGGCCTGATGGATGGCGATTTCCCCAACGGAACCAACACCAACCCCGCCGGCACATTCTCCGGCGTTCGCAAGGCCGATGTTGAAGTGAGCCTCAACGGCGTCAACTTTTTTGCCATCGGTCGTGTCACCTTTGATAATCCCTCCAACTACTTCGCCAACGCCGCCGGCCCATTCCTCACTTCCGCGCCGGCTGATCCTGTCCTAGCCGACTACGGTCAACCGTTCGCCGGTTCCCTGAACGACTTCTCAGGGCTGAACTGGAACGCCACGCTCGGTCTCCTCAACGGCAGCGCCGGCGGAACTTGGATTGACGCCGACGC
>CAZXLA010000070.1:0-16456 GCA_964641895.1 uncultured Tepidisphaeraceae bacterium | reverse complement strand
CGTATCAATGAAGGCGGTTCGATCAGTCGCCTGCAGTCTCTAATTATCGCCGGCACGCCGGGCAATTATCTGGGCCGGCTCGACTTAGCCGACAGCGCCTTGGTGATCGACCACACCGGCGCAAATCCGCTGACGACGATTCGAACGTACCTACAAAGTGGCTACAACGCCGGCGCGTGGGGCGCCCTGGGAATCACGTCGTCGGCCGCCGAACTGATGCCGGGAACCGCCATCGGGTTTGCCGAAGCAACTGCGATCGGTTCCCCGCCGACATTTCTGGGCGAACCCATCGACGCCACCACGATCCTGCTCCGCTACACCCTCACCGGCGACGCCGACTTATCCGGCTCGGTCAACCTCGACGACTTCACCCGCCTCGCCGCCGGGTTTGGATCGATCGGCAGCACGTGGACCAGCGGCGACTTTAACTACGACGGGTTCACCAACCTCGACGATTTCACCGCGCTCGCCGCCAACTTCGGTTTGACGCTTCCCGCCGATGTGCCTCGCGGGGCCGCGGTGCCGGAACCCGCGCTGGGATCGCTGGTGCTGTTTTTGACAGGTTCGATGGCCCGCCGGCGACGCTGAGCATCCGGCGTATTGGGGCCGATAGGCTGGCGTCGTTTGCAACATTTGACTGGAAACGCCCCGGCACCCGGCGCGGGCGCAGACTTTGCGTCGCTACGGCTGGCGACGGTGCTCAATAAGCGTGCCTGGAGGATCGGAACCGGAGTCTCGTGAAAAGCCCGGGCGCGGCCAAAGATCTTTTTTTAAGAATCCTGATCCCACCGCCTCCGTTTTGTCGCCGGATATCCTGTGGACGTGTCGATCACCGCGCAATTCACAAGTTTCGGTGAAGATTTTCGTTGACAATGGTTGATCGACATGCGCACGTTGTTTTTTCGGCGGAACGAGCTGTTTCGCCGAGGCGCCGGCGTTGAAGCTTCGGGCGAAACTCGGCTATATGGGTACTTTTTTCTGGTGTATTGCAGGCTCGCGCCGCGGCTGGTCGCCGTGCGCCTGCGACTTATGGAGGTTGGATATGCGATTTTCGTCAAAGATGCGTCGTGGTCAGGTTCTTGCGGCGGCGATTGCGGGCATGGGGTTGATTTGCGCTGCAGATTCCGCCCGGGCAGTCAACATCACGCTCGTGTACGACGCCGCGAACTCACTCGAACCGTCCTACGATCCCGCCGGGGCGCAGCTCACAGTGCTGATGAACCACATCGCTTCGTTTTATGAAGACGCTTTCGAGGACGCGCACAACGTGACCGTCAACTTCCGCTGGGCCGATCTGGGCCCCGGCATCGGAGGACTGCACACGCTCCAGAGTCAAAGCGGCGGGCGTGAGAATACGATGCTGGTACAGCTCAATTCCTTCAACGGGGCAACCCAAGTCGCCTGGTACATGGACCCAACGCCCGCCAACGACTCTGAGTATGCCATGACCCAGACGCTGTTCCGCGATCTGACGCCGACGCAGCGGACCAACTTCTACAACGCCGGCGCCAACATCCCCAGCACGTTTGAAGTCGGATTCCAGGGCAACGCGCTGGCCAGCGCGCCCGCCTCGGCCCAGAACAATCCGGATGGATTGTCGGTCATGTTCCAGGAGGTCGGGCACGGGCTGGGAATGTCGGCGGGCAACACCACAACCGTCACCGAGACGGCTGACGACGACTACGACTTCGATTCCGTCAACGTCTTCGGGCGCACGCTCGCCGCCGACACGCGATCCGGAACCGACATCGCGCACGTCGCCGACACCTTTGCCGTCATGTTCGGCTCCGCCGGCAGCGGGGAGCGCACGCGTCCCGGCCACACCGACTTGTTCGCCATGGCTGCCGTACACAACTACTTGGCGCTGGACATTCCGCGCCGCGAGTACTACGGCGGGACCAACTGGAACGCCGACGCAAACTGGACCGGAAACACGGTCCCTTCCACCGCCGATGAAGCCTTCATCCGCGCCGCCGGGCCTGCCGGCGAGGCCCGCACCGCTGGTCTTACAGCCGCCGGATTTGTCGGCACGCTGACCGTTTCCGAAGGCGGCAACTTCCAGACCAATGCCTTCAACCTCACCGCCTTCAATGCCATCATCATTGACGGCTTGAACACCGATTTCTTCGTCGAAGCCGGCGGCACGTTGACCATGTCAACGGCGACGCTCACGGTTCAGAACCAAGGCGAACTGAATATGTCCGGCGGCGTGGTCAACGCCGGCACGCTCAACAACACTGCCGAAGTCGTCGGCGATGGCATCATCAACGTTAGCGGTCGATTCAATAATTCCGGTAGCCTCAATGTCGTCACCGGCACGATGACGATCAACGCCACCGGCACGGCCAGCATCAACCTCGACGGCAGCAGCACGGGCACCATCCTGTTCAGCGAGCCCGGCGACGTCATCGTCACCGCCGCCACCAGCGACCTGGTCATCAACGGCCTGCTCACCGACGACTTCAACGGCGCCATGACCATTGGCAACGCCAACAGCGTGACGATGAACAACCCGTGGGTCCTCGGCGGAAACACCGGAACGATCGTCTTTACGGCCGACGGCGTCCTGAACCTCAACGGCGGAACCACGTCCCTCACCGGCGCTGTCCTCAACGGGGCGCTCGTCACCGTTGAAGGTGACATCAACGTCGGAGCGAGTGGCTTCGGGGTCATCAACGCCCCAACCACCTTCGTCCCGGGCGCGACCGTCGTCGTCAACACCGGCGCCACCCTCGAGCTCAACAACACCACCACCTACCAGGGCGGCAGCCACACCGGCGCAGGATTGTTACGCTGGGACGACAACGTGATCATCTCCGGCGACACGACCATCGCCGTCGCCCAGCTCGACTTCGACGGCTTCTTGCCGCTGGCTACGGTGACTGTCAATAACGCCGTCACGCTGACGATCGACTCCCTGATCACCGATCCGCCCAGCGGAACCATCAACAATAGTGGCACGATGAACGTCAACGGCGGCGCGTGGAGCAACGACGGCACAATCATCCTCAGCACCGGCGCCATCGGCGGGGCTTCTCAGTTCACCAACGGTGCCGGCGCACGATTGACCGTCAATGCCGGCGCTTCTTTCATCACCGCGCCCAGTGTCTTTAATGCCACCAGCGACAACGTGCTGACTGGCACGCTGCGCCTGCAAGGCAATTCCACCATCGCCGGCGGAAGCTGGAGCGGCACGGGCACGCTTTCGCTGGACGATCAATCCACCACCTTCACCGGCAACACCACGCTGGGCATGGCCAACTTCAACATGGACGGGCTGATCAACGGCACCGGGTCGGTCAACATCAATTCCGGGGTCACCGTCATCGTGAGCGGCGCCATTACGGACGTTTTTGACGCCACGCTCAATGTCAACAGCGGCTCGTTGACCGTCAACGGCGGGGCGTGGAGCAGCAGCGGCGACGTGAATCTCGCCGGAACCACCGCCGGGGTCGCCGCGGCGATTACCGGACAGCCGTTCACCAACAATTCCTCGGGAGTCATCAACATCACCGGCGGCACCAACTCGCCCGGTGTCGCCGCGGGCGATGATGGCAGCGCGGGCGGGCCTGAAGGCGGCACCGGCGGCGGCGTGATCAGCACCGGCACTTTCGTCAATTCCGGCAACATCAATGTCGGCACCAACAGCTTGGGCAGAATCACCGGCAACATCACGTTTAACGCCAGCAGCGACGTCATCATCAACACCGGCGGCGAGCTGAGCCTGCAAGGCCCCACCACCTACAATGGCGGCAATTACACCGGCGCGGGCGTCCTGACTCAAAACACCGGCGCCATGACGGTCGCCGCCAACACCACCATCGGCGTCGCCACCTACGACTGGGACGGCGGTGACACCAGCACGTTCAGCACCACGACAGTCAACCCCGGCGTCACGTTCACGATCAATTCAAGCGCCATCGACGATGACGGTGACGGTGTCAACGATCCTTACGAGAGCACGGCCACCGTCGCCAGCGGCGTGCTCGTCGTCAACACCGCCGCTCCGTGGGGAATGGCCGGCACGCTCTCCCTGATCAACACCGGCGCAGGAGTTCCTACGCTCGCCGGGCAGGAAATGATCCTAAGTGGGCAGATCAACTCCACCGGCGCGGCGCAAATCACTGCCGGTCTGATCAACGGCGGCGGGACGGTCAACACCAACGCCGGCTCGACTCTGGTTGACACTGGCGCGTTCCGCACGACCGCGGTAAACACGCTCATGAAGATCGGCCCGGGCACGTGGAACGTGCAGGGCGCACAATCGCACGTCGCCGGCGCGCAATTGAACATTGACGACGGCAATGTGCAGTTCAGCCAGGATGCCGGCGCCGGCGGAGCGAATCTTACCGTCATCCACAGCGGCACGGCCCTTCAACTCAACCAGAGCCAGCACCTGGCCCGGCTCATCATCGACACCGGCGCGACAGCCACGATGATCGGCGCCGGCAACGACAACGTCCTTCGCATGAGCACTTTCGACATCACCGGCGGCGCCGTGCCAACCGGCACGCTCAACCTCGCCGATGAGAACATGATCGTCGACTACGACGCCGCCAGCCCGCTGGCCATCCTTACCGCGCAGGTTGCCTCCGGCCGCAACGGCGGAAACTGGCTGGGCGCCGGCATCCGCTCATCCACGGCCGCGGCCAATCCCGGCACGTTGGCACTGGGGATTGTCGAAGCCGCCGCCATCATCCCGCCCGCCTTATTCGCCGGCGAATCGGTTGACGCGACGACGATCCTCCTGCGCTTAACCCTCCTCGGCGACGCCAACTTAGACCGCGCCGTAAACCTCGACGACTTCACCCGCCTCGCCGCTGGGTTTGGAATGCCCGGCAGCGTGTGGAGCAGTGGCGATTTTAACTACAACGGTTTCACCAACCTCGACGATTTCACGGCACTCGCCGCCAACTTCGGCTTAAACGTTCCGGCCGATCTTCCGCGCGGTTCTGCGGTGCCCGAACCGTCGCTTGGTTTGGCGGTGCTGGCGTTTACAGCGTCGATGAATCGACGCCGCCGCCGCGATACCCCGCCGCAGAGTTGCCGTCCGGCACGGGTTTTACGGTCGGATAAGTTTTCAGTTTGACGCGCTTGTTTTCCTGATGGGTGTTGTCCAAAACTATTCTTCGTAGTCTTCCCATTCGGTAATTAAGCCCGCGCGGTTGCGGACGAATTTTATGAGCCGGACGTTTCTGCCTTATGAAGCGCGATAGCGCGTCAATAATCTGCGCTCGTCTTCGATGCGTTCAACCAACGTGACGGATTTTGGCGGGCCGAGTCGTTATAAAAATCAATGTTATCCGCGTCACCGAACGATGCTTTGAGCGACCGGCGGCGGCGAAAGATTTGGTCAACTTAACAGACGGCTTCGGCCAAACGCTTCCCGCGCCCACGCCGGCCCGCGTCGGACCAACTGCGGCCGTGCCCGAACCCTGCATCGGGCTGACGGGCGTTCTGCTGTCCGGGATGTTTTCGCTCACGCGACGTGCGCCACGGCGGCGCGCGAGCGCAACGACTTTCGTTTAGTCGTCCACCGTGTTCGATTGCGCCGTCTGTCCTCAAATTCCGCCGCCTGATACACGAGGAGATGCTATCGGGGTAGGGTGAGTAGCGAACCTCATCTAAGTTTAATTGATGACGGTCCTTAAATTGCTTATCAATCCCAATCGCGTACCCGGATACCGTCATCAAACTGCTCAAGCGATAGAACCTTCGGCTTAACGGCGGCAACGTGCCCGTCTGCGAAGCAGACATTCGAGGAATATCGATGACGGGTTTCACTCACGCGAGCCCGGCTTGCGCCGACGAGGTGGTCGGGTTTATAGACGCCGTGCTCCTGCTCTTGATAAATCTCATCCATCACTGACCCGGAAAACATGCCAGGGAAAAAGTCAGGCGTTTCCAACAGCCAGGGCAAGCTCGCAGCCCCTTTGATTCCTGATATTCTCACTGCCGGCGATCCCCACCACGGTAACGGCGCAGTTCGCGTTTCGAATGAAAACGCATTGAGCACGTAAGCGGATGGAATATCGGCTGTTGGATGCGATGGGCATCTAAAACTTCGAACACCTGGGATGTCTTGCCATCGCTGTAACGGCTCGCGGCGAAAGTATTTTGCGATTACCACTGGCCACATTGGATGATTTTTATACCCTTGCGCCGGGTTTCGAGGAACCCAGCCGTTATTCTCGGCTGTGTAGGCAAAAAATGCCTGTCCTAAGCGATGAAGGTTTGCAGCACATCCGGCCTGCCGGCCTTTTTCACGCGTACTCGCAACAACCGGAAGCAGCAGAGCGATCAGGCCGCTGAGAATCGCAATTACCACGAGCAGCTCGACAACGGATGCGCCAACGCGGCATGAGGATATTTGCGTTGGCTTCATGTTTGGAATGCGAATTGGCGACGCTCGTCGACTAATCGTACACGGTTTGAAGCACTGATCAGCAGCACAATTGATCCGGCAGCCATCATCGATGCGCGTGCGATGGGAATTTGCAATTATTCAGGTTTTCCGATCTTCAAATCATTCGGATCATCGATAAATCGGACGCTCGGTCGCACCGGCACGTCGCCATCCATCGTAACCACCTCGTTCAACCACCGCAGCACATCCGGGTCGGAAAACTTCGGGCGAAGCTGGTCCACCGCCGCATTCATCTGCTGGATAAAATCTGACTTTTTACAATGTCGCGCGAGACACACCGCCCGGTACCCGTTGACCAGCACGTCCAATTGCGACGGCAAGCGGGGCGCGGTGGTAACAACGGTTTCGGAGAACGCGGCGACAAAAGCCGGGCCTTTGGACGCCCATAGCGGGCTATCCGGCCCGGCGGCAATCAGTTCGGTGAGGAGATCCGAGGTCGGTCGGACGGCGCGGCCGAGTATAAGCCACTCGTCACTTAGCCGCTCGGCGATTGCGATCAACTGTTTTTCAGCGGCCGGATCTAAATTAGCGGCGGCTAAGATTGGCCGCATCTTCGGCACGGTGCAGACGGCTTTCAAGTATGTATGCCCGTCCAGTTTATCGTGGCTGCTTAGGATCAATAACGCCTGAGCAATCTGCTGCCGCGCCAGCTTGTCGGTTTCGTCCTTCAAGCAGCGGGCCAGGGTCGCGTAAAGGCTTTGACGGCCGACGTAGCGAGCGCTGGCAACGCCGCCGTCGCCGGCTTTCTTGTTCCCGAGGCGCGTCGTCTTCAACGTGATGAATGCCAGATCATCCCGATTGAAGTTCTTCGGGATCAGACCATTCTGAACGAGCGCCGCGATTTTCAACGCCGACGCCCGGACATTTTTCTCGTTGTTCGCGATCGCGACACCTTCACGGAGCTCCTGCATTTCGGCACGTAAATCAACGGGCGGCTTGTCTTTCGAGACTTGCAGTACCGCTTCAACCTGCTCCGCGAGGTCTATCTCTCCAGCCAGCGCCCCGCAGCCGCATGCGAGCAGGATTGTTGTTAATCGCCAAAAGCCCATTGCCTTGCCGCGGTGAAGGTTAACCAACTCTCGACGCAAAAATCAGGGCTCAGGTGCACATGTGCAATAGTTGATGTACTCACCCCAACAACAAACGTCCAATTCGGTGATTTCAATCTCGCCACAATTTGGATCAGTGAATCGAGAAGACCCGCTCATGCAATCAGCGCAATTTTGGCTGCCGCAGAAACAGCGATTAAGCCAGTCTGCACAGTTCGGACCGCCCGCAAGATCTGTCACTTGAAATTGGCACTTATCCGGCGGCGCGACTTGAGCACTCGCGTTATACGCAATGATGCCGGGCAAGACGGCTAATGCGACGATCAACAGAGAAAGTTTTGACGCTGAAAACCATTTCAAGCCGGAAGTCATTTTCATAACCTCCAAACATCATGAAATTGTTGTCAATCGAGCGATAGCCTCGTGGCTAAACCGATGATTTGTTACTTTCACTACTCTGGCGGCCCTGTCAAGCAAATTCCGCTCTTAAAATTTGACAATGTCAGATATTTGCATTGTCGCGTCCAGCACTTCAGCTAAAGATGTTTCGCACGGTTTGCTAGTTGTTCGTAGACGACTGGCCACATCGCCGCGATTATTGAATACTGCGCTGTATCGCGCACGCCGCCGTCAAATGCCGGCATGTCGGCTCTTAAAATGCCTTCGAGCTGCGCGCCCAGTCTTTCGATCGCACGGCGCGAACGGGTGTTGCGTGCGTCGGTGCGCAGCAGCACCGCATGCACGTTCCACACATCGAATGCCTGCCTGAGCAACAGCAACTTTGTTTCAGTATTGCACCGCGTGCGCTGCGCCGATGCCGCCAGCCAGGTGTAACCGACCTCCACAATGTCGGGCCGATCGACGCGCTGCGTCGCCGCGCCCGTCGGCCAATCCCAGGGTTGATAACGCATGTAGCTCGTGGTGCCGACGATGCGATCCTGGAAAATCGTCGTCAATGGGAACCGCGTGCCGGCGGCGCGCATCGCCAGGGCTTTGTTGACGTACGCGTGGCCGCCATCGGCTTCGTCGGGCGTGGCGGTATACAGATAGTGTTCGCGTGACTCCCCCGCCGCCGCCGCAAGCGCTTCGGCGTCGTCGCGAATCAGCGGGCGCAACAGCACCTCTTCGCCGCGCAGCTCCAGATCGCCGGGATCGAACAGATGGGCTGCCATCGCGTCACCGAAAGCAAAATAATCGCCAAAACACAAAACACGAAATACAAGACACTCAACACTTCACGCTCACGCGATCACCGGTTTCAATCCCAGAGCCAGCGCCACCGCCACCATTGATTCCATCAGCGCGTCGCCGTCGTTGCACTTCCACGCGTTGCGCCGACGGACGTCGGCAAGCGTTTGCTTCGCGCCTTCGACAAAGCCAATCTCACACGCAAACTCCGGCACGTCGCGCTTCGCTTTCGCCGAGGTGTATGCTCCGTGAAACGCGAAGATTTCTCCGAGCGCGTCGCCGAAGCGCTTGGGGTCTTGATTGACGATCCACTGTGCCGGCATAAACAGCAGCTTCGCCTCCCGCCCCAGCGCCGCGGCGGCTTCGCGGTAGTAATCGCGCCAGGTGAACACCGCATCGCACGTGGCGTTGTAGCTTTGGCCGTAGGTGGTTTTGTTCAGTGACGCGTAGGCAAAAAGTTTGCCCACATCGTCGCGATGCGTCGCCTGCCGCAGCGCCAGCCCGTCGCCGGCGCACAAAACGGGCAGACCCTTTTCAATGCGATCCCACGTGGGCGGATCGAACTCAAGATTGTCGATCAGCGAATTGCCCGGGCCATACGTGCAACTGGGCCGGATGATCGTCGTGGCGAATTTGCCTTCGCGATGCGCCGCAAGAAACAGTTTTTCGCACGCGAGTTTGTTGCGTCCATAGTCGCTGATCGGCTCCTGCGGAAATGTTTCGTCGACCAGCACGCCCGGCGGCAACTTTACGCTGTACGTGCAGACAGTCGAGCAGAAAATAAACTGCGTACACTTGCCGGCGAACGCCGCAATCGTGGCTTGGGCTTGCGCGGGCGCGAAGCAGATCATGTCGATGACGACATCAAACTTGCCCTCATCGGCAACCTTGGCGAGCGCGACGGCGTCATTGCGATCGCCGGAGATCGCCACCACGTTCGCTTGAAGCGTGTTCTCGCGTTGCCCGCGGTTGAGCATGGTGATGCCGGCCCCGCGCGCCGCCAGATGCTCGACGATGCCCGTGCTGATCAAACCCGTTCCGCCGATGAGGAGTGCTTTCATTCTTGACTGGCTCCGTCTTGTTGTTCGATACGCAAGAGTAGTGCCACGGCTGCATGACTTCAATCGTCGGAAAGCGCGAAATGAAGCGCGCTCCCTCGGCGAGATTCTGATCCATCGGATTGAGCAGGTGCTTATCGCTGCAGCGTCGTCATCGCTTGGGCATTATACCATTTTGAACGGCAATCGCTGTGCTAGATTGCAAACGCCCGCGCCGAAAACCGTTCGTGTTCTTCGGCGAAATCGATGCCGATCTCGGGCAAATCCACCCATTTCGGCCGGCCGACGGCTTTGGCAATTTCGCGCTCCAGCCGGCCGGTGCGGCAGAGTTCCTGCGTGTTCGTTGATGCGAAGATGACTCCGCCGGGCGCGAGCAGCCCGGCGGCTTCATTCACCAGGCGCGAATAATGTTCGAGCGCACTCCACGGCTTGATCCCCTTTTTCTTCGAGCCTGATGCAAAGCTCGGCGGGTCCAGAATCATCAGGTCATACCGCCACGATTTCTTGCGCGCAAAACCGAAAAACTCGAACGTATCCATCCTGGTGAAAAAATGCTGCCGTACGTCGATCTGGTTGTGCGTGAAGTTGCGCTTGCCCCATTCAAGATAACGCGGCGAAACATCCACGCTCGTCGTCACCGCGTGCATGGCCGCCGCGACGGAAAACGCACAGGTGTAGGCAAACGTGTTCAGCACCGTGGGTTTGGTGCCGGTTTGCTGCGACCGGGCCAGAGTCCATTCGGCAATCCAGCGGCGGTTCTCGCGCTGATCGAGAAACAGGCCGGTGGAAAGGCCGTCATAAAGCCGCACTTCCAGATTCCAATCATGCTCGCGAATCAGCGTGGATTCAGAAACGCGCTCCCCCGCCGCCGGAATGGGATTGGTGACGCAATCAGGCAATGCGCCGCCGAGGCGCGAACGGTCTTTGGCAAACGGCTTGTGATAGACCGCCCGCACACCCAACGGCCGGAGCACATCCTGCGCGATGCCCGCTGCGGCGTGTGCATCAAAGTCGCCTGGTGGACGGCCTTCGTATTCAATCAGCACAGCGCCGTCGGCGTAAACATCAATGAACACGCCGTCGATCCCATCGCCCGCGCCGGAGAAAACGCGGAACGCCTGTGTGGTACGGCTGTCGATGAGCGCGCGGCGGCGATCGAGCGCGCGAGCAAGCGCTACACGAAACGCAGATGCGGGCCCGTCCGAGTGCATACCGTGCAACGATACCGCAGGCTTGCGAGGATTGTCAGGTGACCAGGGCAAACGCATGTAACGAGCGGCGAGCGTAAGCGACCCGATTTCAGCAGCACTGCGACCGATTCCCGCAGAACTACTCCGGTCGCTGACGCTCGCGGCTCGTAAATCGGGGCACATGCGATTGCCCTGGTCAGGTGACGCCTCGAATGTACCCTCTGTTGTAATCACCGGTTCTTCAAAGATATCATGTAATGGCGATGGCAAACGTGAGTGAGGCCGATATTTTCAGCCGGGTCATCGACCCGAGCAACCCTTCCTTACAGCCGGCGGCGGCACAGGCTCTGCTGGAGTTGGCGTTCACCGAGGCCGACCACACGCGCATGGGCGAACTGGCAGGCAAATCGAACGAAGGAACGATCACCCCGGACGAACGGCGCGAGCTTCACGGCTACGTGTTCGTGGGCGACGTGCTGTCAATGTTGCAGGCCAAGGCGCGCGCATCACTGCTCAAGCCGGCGGCGTAACCGAGTATGGAAGAGGCGATCCGCCAATTCGTTCGCACGCGCGCCGATCACCGTTGACCTTCCCGCCTGTTCATGCGACCAATGCACGCATGCAACCGCAGCAAATCGAAACCATTCAAAACTACCTTCGACAAAACAACCTCGACGCCTGGCTGATCTACGACTTTCGCGGCGGGAACCCCGTGCTGGCCCAACTGCTCGGGGCCAAGAAATGGACCACCCGCCGCGTGGCGCTGATGGTTCCACGCGAAGGCCGTGCGATGCTGGCGGTGCATCGGATTGATGCGCCGCAGTTTGATGCCGTGGATGCCGACAAAACGGTGTTCTTAAGTTGGCCGCAGTGGCAACAGTGGCTGCGCGACAACGTCTCGCAGCGAAGGCGCGTGGCGATGGAGTATTCCCCAAACGGCGACTTGCCCGCCGCCAGCTTTGTCGACGGCGGCGTGATTGATATCATCCGCTCGCTCGGCTGTGACGTGGTTTCATCCGCCGACCTGATGCAACTTTGCACGGCGCGCTGGTCGGCAGCGTCGCTCGAAGCACACCAGCGCGCCTCGAAGCTGGTCGATCAGATCAAAGATGAAGCGTTCGGTCTGATCCGCTCGCGATTGCTGGCGAAGAAAAAAGTGACTGAGTACGGCGTGCAGAGCTTCATCATGCGGCGGTTTACCGAAGAAAAGCTCGACCCCGATCACCCGCCCATCGTCGGCTGCAATGAACACAGCGCCGATCCGCACTTTGAAGTCAGCGCGAGCAACCCCAAAGAAATTTGCCGCGGCGATTGGGTGCTGATCGATTTGTGGGCGCGCTGGCCGGGCGAGGAACAAATTTTCAGCGACATCACCTGGGTCGCCTTCGCCGGCGATCGCGTGCCGGAAGAGCATCAACGCATTTTCGACATCGTGAAAAACGCGCGCGACGCGGCACTGCAAAAGTGCATCGACGCGTGGAAAACTAAAACCCCCATCATGGGCTGCGAAGTAGACGACGCCGCCATGGCCGTCTTCAAACAATCCGGCGAAGAAGAGCACATCATCCACCGCACCGGCCACAGCCTTTCGCCGGGCGCGAACATTCACGGGCTGGGCGTGAACATCGACAACTTCGAAACCCACGACACGCGGCGGCTGCTGCCGGGCCTGGGCTTCACCATCGAGCCGGCGCTCTACCTGCCGGGGAAGTTTGGGTGTCGCAGTGAGATCAATGTGTATATGGATGCAAACGACGGGCCGGTGGTAACCAGCGCGGTGCAGGGGGAAGTGGCGCTGGTATAGACCGGCATCGACTGAAGTGATAAAGTTAAGGCGGTGCGTTAAACATGCGAGATAAGGTGCGTCTATGATCCGTCCGACCGATATTCATACGCTCGACAGCTTCCGGCGCAAAACGAAAGCTCATATCGAACGATTGCACTCTACTGGCCGACCTTCCGTATTGACTGTCAACGGTCAGCCTTCCGTCGTTGTTCAGGACGCCTCAGCATACGAAGTCCAACTTGAGAAAATGCAGGTCCTCGAGGCGCTGGCGGAATCCGTGGCTCAGGCCGACTCAGGCAAGTTGGTCGACGCGCGAAAGGCCGTAAGGAAGCTCATCAATGAACTCAAACTGAAATGACCTACCGCACATTCATCACGCCTCGCGCACTTCAAGATTTGCGTGATATTCGCGATTACATCGCGCGCAGAAATCCTGATAACGCAGCAATATATCTCGAAAAAATTCTTGACGCCTTCGACGTCATCGAAGCATCACCACATGCCTACGGAAAGGCTGCTGAGGATCGCCTTGTTCCATACGCGCTTCACCAATTTGTCTTGCGACCGTATCGCGTTCTTTATCGCGTCGAAGGAAACGTTGTTCAGATTCTTCACGTTCGACACGGAGCGAGGCGACGGGCGAAGCGCGATGAACTGCCATAGTCAGGGCAGCGACCTTCCGTCGGGGTTAGCAAGTCGGGCGCCGTTACGAAGCCTTGCGCCGTGGGGACTGTAGCCTGCGTCGCAGCGCCTGCTTATGGCGCGAGATCGCCGCGGGGCCGTCAGTTAGTTGACCGCTCTCCGCTTGCGCAAATCCGACGGCAATTCTGTCTCTGATGTCCGCCGCGACCGCCCGGCCCGCGGCGCCTTGTTGGGCGTGGCGTATCAGTTCCCGCACCAACTCGCTCGCGCTGGCGTATTGGCCGGTTCTGATCTTTGCTTTCACGAACGTATCCATCTGTTTCGTGACCGATACATTCATGGTGTACTGCTTTGCCATGAAATAAGCCTACCATAGTATGCCATATTGTGAAGGCGTTACCGCCCCGCCTTCTTCGCCATCCACCGGCGCATGTTGCCGGCGAGGTGTTGGCATTGCGCCAACGCGCGCATTGCCTCAAGGTTATCGCGGTCGTGAAACATGATTCGGTTGACGGCGGCGACGGGCCATTGCGGGCAGGGTTGTTTGATCAGGCCGTTGCATGATACCGGTAACACATCACCGAATGCGGAGTAATTTGAGGAAAACCTGTCGCCAGCGGCACCCACATTGGCGACGGGACAAATCATTGGTCCAATACGCCAACGGTATATCCACACACGGAGGTTTAACAGCATGTCCACCATCGGGAAAAAAGAAAAGCATCGTCTCAAGCGACAACAGAAGCATCGCGATATGCTGAAGCAGCGTAATCTTGGCGTGGCCGCGCAGCTGCGGTTCGCCGACTCCGGTGATAATGCCGGCATGCAATGCTTCATTAACGAAGGGTGGCCGGAGTATCGGCAGGCCAGCATCTTCGTGCTTCGTCCCGTCGGGCAAGGGCATGTGCTGGCGGCTTTCCTGGTCGATTTGGGTATGGCGGGGTTGAAAGACGCGTGGGGAGTCATGCGAATTTCGCCGGCGGCGTTCTTTGAAAAGTTCGTCGAGGGTGCTCGTGAGAATGTGACGATCGTGCCGTGCGACCTGGATTTAGCCCGACAGCTGGTTGCGGGCGGAATTCGGTACGCACACGATAACGCGTTTCGCCTGCCGCCTAAGTTTGAGCGATGGACGGCGGTGCTTGGTGGCGTGGACGACTGGCGCATCGCTGATACCAGCCGGTTTTGCAAGGAGTTTGCCGGATCGTATGACGACCTGTGCAAGCGTTATCTCGGCGGGAGTGTTGACGATTTCATCCGCAGGACCGACGTGGCGATCACACTTGGGAACGCGCCGCCGTCATTGGTGGATGACGATTCGGCACAACAGGATGAAGTGGTCAACGAGGCTGCGGAAAAATTTTCCGTCGGCATCACGAACTGGGCAAAACAGACAGGCCGCGATCCGCATCCGAAGCTGGCTGAAGCCGTTGCGATGTACTTCCGAGTCGTGTCCGAGCACGCCGCCAATACTGATCCGGATGCTGCCGATAAGGACCTCGAATTGTCGCGGGAGTGGGCGGACGCGATGCCCGTAGCGCTCAATAACGAACTTTCGCTGTACCCTCCGGACGAGAAGTCGGAACTGGGCGGTGCATTGGTGCAGGTGACCGAATTCATTGCATCGTTCGAGTCGCCGCTGGAGATGCTGAAATATCTTGAGGAATCGTCGTCGGATTAAGCACGCGACGTTCGCTTGCTCAAGAAATTCGATGCGGCGTATGCGCCGGCAGCTCCATGTCGCTGCTGTGCCCGGGGAACGCCTTGGCTTTGGGGTCAATCACCGTCTTGGCGAAATTCACCGCGATCGCCGCCTCGCCGAAGCCCGTCGCGATCAGCTTCAGCTTTCCGTTGTAAGTGCAAATATCGCCGGCAGCGTAGATGCCCGGGCGGTTGGTCGTCATCGTCGAATCGACCACGATGGCATTCTTTTCCAGCGTCAATCCCCAGTTCTTGATCGGGCCGAGCGTGTTGGCAAAACCAATGTTCACCAGCACATGATCGATCTCGATCATTTCGTCGTGATTAGTACGATTGTCGTAGATCGCGGCGCGCGTCACCCGGCCGTCGGCGCCGGTTTCGATGGCTCTCAATTCGTAGAAGACTTTAATATCAACCGGGCTGGCGCGCATCTTCACCACCGATTCTTCATGCGCGCGGAAGCCGTCGCGGCGGTGGATGAGCATCACCCTTGCGGCGATCGGGTGCAGCATGTTGGCCCAATCGACGGCGCTATCCCCCCCGCCGACCAGTAACACCCGCTGGCTACGAAATTCTTCAAGTGATTTAACAAAGTAGTGCAGTCCCCTGCCTGCCAGTGCCGGCTCATTCGGTAGCGGCAGTTTTTTCGGGCTGAAGCTTCCCATGCCCCCGCAGATGACCACCGTGCGGGCGCGATGCGTCGTGTGCGAAGTCTTGATCGCAAACCCGCCGTCGGGGTGATCATCCACGGTTAGTGTTTGCTCACCCAGGCAGGCGATGGCGCCGTATTGCATCCCCTGCTCCACCAGTTCTTTCGCCAGGTCTTTGGCCAGCACCTTGGGGAAGCCTGCGACATCATAAATATACTTTTCCGGATAAAGCGTGACGAGCTGCCCGCCGAGGCTTTCCAGCGAGTCGATGATCTTCACGGTCATCCGGCGCAGCCCGGCATAGAACGCGGCGTACAGGCCGACGGGGCCGCCGCCGATAATGGCCAGGTCGACGACATCAGACGAAATTAGGATTGATGATTCACTCATGCTTGGGCCGAGATTGTAGGCACTTCCGGCCCGGCGTGAAGAGCCAATCACCCTGCAATCCCGGCAGTGAGAATCGCTCACCTACCGGCTGCACACCCTAACTTTTGTTAGGTGTGACCCACCGTCTTGTATTGATGTAAGTCGTTTATGGCCATATAGTTAAGCGTGTTTTGGAGTGATTGTGCCACGTGGCACAATTACGAATTCTCGCCCAGACCGATCATTGTGCCACGTGGCACAAAATGCCGCGTGGAAGGGTTGCATGCACCATTGTGCCACGTGGCACAATGCGCCAACCCCGCCGTGATGCTCACGCTGTTGGGCTGCAGAAAACCGCCTACTGGGATAGTCGCCGCGCGATTGTGCCACGTGGCACAA
>CAZXLA010000069.1:15147-16572 GCA_964641895.1 uncultured Tepidisphaeraceae bacterium | reverse complement strand
GATACCCCCGTTTTCTATCGGACGTGAAGCTGCGCCGTCGGTAACGGTCGGCCCATTTCTTCGTCAAAGGTATTGCGGAAATCGTATTGAAAATTGTTGATTCACTCCTCAGGGATGCCACAGGCGATTCGATGTACTGGGCATGAACACCGCCCAGATCAAAGCCAGTAGCGCTGACGTGAATGCGATTATCGGCAAGGCCTCCAGCGGCGTCGTCAACATTGAACGACGCAGCGGCAAAGACCGTCGAGCCGGCGTCGACCGGCGCAACTGCTCGATTCCCGTGCTGTTCGACCGCCGCGGCGACGACGACGACCGTCGCAGCGGGTTCGACCGGCGCGCCAAAGGGCTGGAACCGCTCGAAGCGCGGTCGATGTTCTCCGCCGTCAGTTTCGAAGGCGGCATTCTCATGGTTCGCGGCGACAGCGCCGCACCCAATGATGTCGTGGTCAACCTCCACGGCAACAAGATCGTCGCCAACATCGCCGGGCAATCGGCATCGGCGGATCAAAAGGCCGTGCGCTTCATCCGCATCATCGGGGGCGACGCGGGGGACAAAGTCACGGTCAACCCCAATATCGCCGTCCCCATTCACGTCCAGACCGGCGCGGGCAACGACACGATTGCCACCGGCGCGGGCAACGATCTGGTGAACAGCGGCAACGGCAATGACAGCATCGAAACCGCCGCCGGCCAGGACAGTGTTCGCGCCGGAAACGGTCGCGATACCATCATCGCAGGCGCGGGCCATGATATGGTCTGGGGCGGCAACGGCTCCGACCAGATCTTCGGTGGACGCGGCAACGACAAACTCTCCGGCGAAAGTGGCGACGATAAAGTGCGCGGCGAAGCCGGCAATGATCGCCTTGATGCCGGCGGGGGCAAAGACCTGCTGCGCGGCGGCGATGACAACGATACGCTCGTCGCACAAGCAGGCGATGACGCCAAAGGCAACGGCGGCGCCGACAAGCTCGCCACGACAAGCAACAACGGCGGCGGAGCGATCGGAACTGCAAAGGGCCTGGACGAAAACGGCCTTCCTCTAAACCTGTCGTTCTCGCTCATCAACGCCGACACCGATCGAGCGATCGCCGGTTACGAAAACCTCAGCAGCGGCGCGACGCTCGATCTGGCGAAACTGCCCACGCGCAACCTCAACATTCGCGCCAACGTCCCCGAAGCGTTCGGCGGAAGCGTGATGTTCAAGCTCAACGGCAAGAACATCGCCACCGAAGGCATGGCCCCTTACGCGCTGGCCGGCGACAGCGGCGGCAATTTCAAGGCGTGGACCCCGCTCAAGGGCCAAAACGCCCTCATCGCAACCGCCTACACCGAAAAAGGCGCCCGCGGGTTGTCGAGCCTGCCGGTGCAGGTGAATTTCAGAGTGGTTGACACGACGTCAACGAATACTGGGGGCAATACCGG
>CAZXLA010000069.1:0-15047 GCA_964641895.1 uncultured Tepidisphaeraceae bacterium | reverse complement strand
AGGTGAATTTCAGAGTGGTTGACACGACGTCAACGAATACTGGGGGCAATACCGGCGGTTCAACCGGTAACACCGGCGGCGGAACCGGCGTGGTCAGCGGTAACGAAACCCCCAACCCCAGCGCCGCAGCGCCGACCGCGCGGCTCGAGGCCATCAGCACCACCGTGGAAGCGGGTCACAGCATTCATGTCGATGCCACTTCGACCACCATCAACTCCGGTTCATCGCTCAGCGCGAAGTTTGAATGGGACTTCGGCGAACCAGGCAGCAAGTTCAACAAGCTCGTCGGCTTCAACGCCGCCCACAACTATGCGCGGCCGGGAACGTATACCGTCACGCTCAAGGTGACCGACAACAACGGCCGCGCCGATACCGCCACGCAGACGATTACCGTTCGCGAAAGCTCGCGCCGGGTGATCTATGTCAGCAACAGCGGCGCCGATAGCAACGACGGACTTTCGCCCAGCAACGCCATCCGTTCGTGGGACAGGGTGCGCACGCTGCTGACCGACAACACCGAGTTCCGCTTCAAAGCCGGAGAAACATTCAACGTCGGCGGCGACATCATCGTCAGCGAGAGCAATGTGGTGATCGGCATGTACGGCATCGGCGACCGCCCGACGCTTCTGTGGAACCAGTCGTTCTCGGGCAACAAGCGATTCTTCGACATTATGAAGAGCAGCCGCGATTTCACCGTGCGCGATATCACGTTCGATTCAATTTTCAGCAATCACCAGGAAAAGAACGGCGTGCCGGACGTCGCCCGGCCCGGCGGGACGAACTATTCGGCCATCAATAACGAGATTCTCAACATCAGTTACTTCGTCAACGGCGAATCAAAGCCCACGGGTGTGCTGGTTCAGGAAAACGTGTCGCCCTTGAAGACGGGCCTGCGCGCCTACCTTTCATATGTGGTGGGCACCGATTGGGTCATCACCGGCAACACGGTTGCCAACAGCACGCGCGAACACGCCGTGCGCGCCGACGGCGGCTACAGGGTGCTCATCGCGCACAATGACCTTACCAACATCGCCGAAGGACGACCCGGCGACAAGATCGATATTATGAAACAGCCCATCACCATTCACTGGGGCGCTGATTACTATGTGTACGGCAACACCACTCAGGGCGGACGCGTCGAAATCGGGCCGCTGGGCGGGGCCGATGGGTCCAAGCCTTACAGCATCAACCAGCGCCTTGCGCGCGTTGTGCTCGACAGCAACACGTTCAACTTCGGCAACTACCAGCGCATCGAAGTCGACCACGGCACCAGCGGCGTGATGATTCGCAACAACGTGCTGAACGTGCCTTCGGGCGCGGGGATCTCGATCGAAGCCCAGGCCAGCTACACCAATTGGCCGCAATACGGCTCACGCAACGTGTCGAACGTGTGGGTGACCAACGACAATGAAATCAACGCCCCGCGATCGATCTCGATCGGGCGGGGGTCGAGCAACATCAACGTTGCGGCGTAAGTGATTTTACAACAGGCGTTTAGGCGAGAGTCCGGGCGAAGCGAGACCGTCGTGTCTCGCTTCGCCCGGCTGTTTCTATTAAGGTGCGGCCCGAATCAGCCTGCCATGACCGTTAGCGGCGATGAACTTACTTCTGGGTTGTTCTGAGCGTGAATAAAAGACGTTACAAGCAAGCCAACACGCCGCAATGCCGATGAATTGCCGGGCGAGGGTGTCGGAACTGGTCCGATAACCCTTCTGCCCACGTTGTGGCCTTGTGCAGGAAGAATTCGGGATGCAATTGACCGTGGGCCAAATGGATTTACCTCAACCCGCCGGCGTCGAAAGCAACCCGGCTTCCGACGGCGCCGCGTCGCGCGAGCTGGTGATCAAAGCGCGCAAGGGCTGGATTCCCGTAGACTTCCGCGAACTCATTACCCACCGGGAACTGCTCGCGTTTTTAGTCTGGCGCGACGTGAAGGTGAAATACAAGCAGGCCATCCTCGGCTTTGCCTGGGCGGTATTGGTGCCGGTGATTCAAGTGCTGCTGTTCACGTTCATCGGCAAAGCCGCCGGCTTCAGCACCAAGACCAGCGCGCCGTATCCGCTGTACGTTTACGCAGGGTTGCTGCCGTGGATGTTCTTAAGCAGTTCGATCACCAACGGCGGATTATCGCTGGTCAGCCAACAGAACCTGCTGAGCAAAATCTACATGCCCCGGCTGTTTATCCCCATGAGCACCATCGGCACGGCGTTTATTGATATGCTGCTGGCATCGGTGGTGTTCACCGGCATTTTCTTTTACTACGGCCACGTCCCATCCAGCAACATTATCTACCTGCCGCTGCTCCTCCTGCTGCTGGTGGTGATGGCGCACGGGTTTGCGTTCATGCTTAGTGCGCTCACGATCAACTATCGCGATGTGCGCTTCCTGATTCCGTTTCTCGCGCAGATATTGATGTGGGTCAGCGCCGCCGTATATCCGCCACGGATTTTCAATGCTGCGCAGATGAGTTGGCTCGATTTCAACCCCGTTTACGGCGTTATCACCGCATTCCGCTCGGCCTTGCTGCGTGACGAACCGTGGCACCCCCGGGCGATCGTTTTCGCCAGCGTGTTTGCCGTGGTCACGTTTTTCTGGGGCATGTTTTACTTCAAGAAAGCCGAACGGCGTTTCGCGGATATCGCGTGAGGAAGTTGCCAGTTGTTAGTTGCCAGTTGCCCGACAATCCAGCCTGACAACTGACAACCGACAACTGACAACTAACAACTATGTCAGCCATTACCATCCAAAACGTCAGCAAAGCCTACCGCATCGGCGTGAAGCCCGGCGACGCGAACTTGCGCGAAACGATCATGACCGCGCTGCGCTCGCCGTTGAAGCGGCTTCGTAAGTTCAACGAAAATTACGACGACGGCGACGATACGTTCTGGGCGCTTCGCGACGTGAATATCGAGGTCAACCGCGGCGAGGTCGTGGGGTTGATCGGGCGCAACGGCGCGGGGAAATCGACGCTGCTCAAAGTGCTTTCCCGCATCACCGAACCCACGCAGGGCGAAATTCGCATGCGCGGGCGGGTGAGTTCGCTGCTCGAAGTGGGCACCGGCTTCCACCCCGAACTCACCGGCCGCGAAAACGTGTACCTCAACGGCGCCATTCTCGGAATGCGCCGTGGCGAGATCAAGCGCAAGTTTGATGCGATCGTTGACTTCAGCGAAGTCGGCAAGTTCCTCGATACGCCCGTCAAACGCTATAGCAGCGGCATGTACGTACGCCTGGCGTTCGCGGTGGCGGCGCATCTTGATCCTGAGATTATGATCGTCGACGAGGTGCTGGCCGTCGGCGATGCGTCGTTCCAGAAAAAATGCCTGGGCAAAATGAACGACGTGGTGAAGCAGGGCCGCACGATCCTTTTTGTCAGCCACAGCATGGAAGCCGTCAGCGGCCTGTGTACCAGCGTCGTGCTCATGCGCGGCGGAAAAAACAGCGAAAAATTATCGGTTGAAGAAGGTGTCAAACAATATCTGGGCATGATCGGCGACGCCGACGACCTGCCCCTCGCCCTGCGCCCCCGTACTCAGCACCGCAAGCGCGATTACATCTTCACCGGCTTAAAATGCTACGGCCCAGCCGGCGGGAAGGTGATTAAGACGGGCGAGTCGATGACGTTCGAAGTAGAAATGTCCGACCTGCACGAACCGGGCGATATGACGCTGGGCATCGCGCTTTTCAACGAAAAGAACCAGCGGGTGGCGCTGTTCCACAGCGTCTACCACGCCAACAAAACCTTCCGCGGCGTGGCGGGCGGGACGAAGAGAATTGTGTGTGAAGTGCCGTCGTTGCCGCTCACGCCGCAGAGCTATCATGTCGAGCTGGTGCTCACCGACGGCTACAACGAACTCGAACGCCTCGAACGCGCCGACAAGATCGACATCCTTTTTAGCGACGTCCTCGGCACGGGAAAAATTCCGAACAGGAAGCAGTGCAACGTTATTTTGCCGAGCAGTTGGAGCGAGTAAATTTGAACCACCAAAGCACGAAGGCTCCAAGACGATGCCCAGACATTACTTGGTGACTTGGAGCCTTGGTGGTTAACCAAAATGCATGCGAGTCCGCAAACAGTTTCGATCGTCATCCCCAACAAGAACCGCTGTGAAGAGCTGGTTCATACGCTCCACACTGTCCAGGCGCAAACCTATCGGCGGTTCGAGTGCATCGTGATCGACGACAACTCGACCGATTCCTTCGAGGAACGCATTGCCCCCTTCCGCGACGACGCGCGGTTTCAGTTCAACCAGCAATCCCCCACGCGCGGCGGCGCGCCGGCGGCTCGGAATGATGGGGCTCGCCGTTCAATCGGCGAGTTTGTCATCTTCCTCGATTCCGACGACCTCCTGGCGCCGTTCTGCCTCGAACAGCGCGTCCGGGTTATGCAATCGAAGCCCGATCTTGATTTCGCCGTCTTCCCCTGCGAGATGTTCCGATCCCAAATCGGCGACACCGGTCTGATGTGGAACGCCGACTCGAGTGAGATCGATGGCGAGAATGACCTCGACCGCTTCATCAGGCACGATGTCCCCTGGCAAACCAC
Source organism: uncultured Tepidisphaeraceae bacterium (assembly GCA_964641895.1). Classification (GTDB taxonomy): domain Bacteria; phylum Planctomycetota; class Phycisphaerae; order Tepidisphaerales; family Tepidisphaeraceae; genus UBA2421. The sequence continues at coordinate 10,501 of CAZXLA010000069.1, read as the reverse complement.
CGCCCCCATCTGGCGGCGGACGGCGTTGATGAAAGCCCTGCCGTGGGATGAAGCGGCCAAGTCGTCGCAGGATTGGGAGTTTCATCTTCGCGCCCTCCTGGCCGGCATGAAGTATGACCGATTCGGCCCCATCGATTTCTACTGGCGCATGGCGTCGGCCGAGCGGCAATCGATCGGCAAAAACGCGGTGATGGACAAGGCTTTCCACCTGTCGCGTCTGGACCTCTACCGGCGGATTTACAGAATCGCAACCGAAGCCGGCGCCATGACCGATGCGCGCCGAAAGCACTTCGCCGGCATGTACTTCACCGCCGTGGAAAAAATCGGCACGAAAGTCCATCGCGCCGAAGGCCGGCGGCTTTGGAAGTGCGCCCTGACGGATGGCGTGATTTCGCCCGGGGAGTATCGACAAGGTTGGTGGCTTTTTGCCAACCTGCGCTGGAACAATCGCTATGCTAAACTTCGCGCCAAACTGCAGGAGCGCTGGCCGCCGGAGTTTTTCCTGCCGCGTAGCCTCACGTTCATGAAAGCGCCGGTTCCAAAACCCCTGCGCCCGACGATGAACATCACGGAGGTTGCATGACCCGGGCCAACCCGCGCGTGAATGTTGTGCTGCCGATTTACAACGCACAGAAACACCTGCGCGCCGCCGTCGATAGCATTCTGGCGCAGACGTTTTCGGATTTCGAACTAATCGCGATCAACGACGGCTCGACTGATGCCTCGCTGTCAATCCTTCAGCAGTATGCGAAAACCGATAAGCGCGTGTGGATCGTCACCCGGCCCAACACGGGGCTGGTCGGCGCGCTCATCGACGGGTTGCAGGCGGCGCAGGCGGATTTGATCGCGCGCATGGATGGCGACGATATCGCCCTGCCCACGCGCATCGAAAAGCAAGTGGCGTACATGGATTCGCATCCCGATTGCGTGCTGCTCGGCACGCTGGTGCGATCGATCGATCCGCACGGCCTGACACTTTGGGAAGAGCACTCAACGCCCACCACGCACGATGAACTCGACGCCGAACTGCTCAAAGGGCGCGGCGGCGTGATTCGCCACCCGACGGCCATGATCCGCCGCGCGGCGATTGGAAAAGTCGGCAGTTATCGCCCGGCATTTAATTGCGCCGAAGACCTCGATTTGTTTCTACGGCTTGCCGAAGTCGGACGAATTGCCAATCTACCGGAGATTCTTTTGGAGTATCGCCAGCACTACGGCAGCATCAATCGCACGAAGTATGAAATCCAGAACCAGCGGGCGACCAACAGCGTCTACGAAGCCGCCGCCCGCCGCGGGATCACGCTGCCGCCGGGCTGGAAATATCAACCCGATCCGCCCAGGCCAAAAGTGCAGCAACTGCGTGATTGGGGCTGGCTGGCGTTGAAAAGTAAAAGAGCCGACATCGCCCGCAAACACGCGTGGTCGCTGCTGGGCCTGTCGCCATTCAACTTAGAATCGTGGCGCCTGATGGTTTGTGCGTTGCGCGGGTATTGAACGTGCAGTGTTGTTAAAGCGTTTCGGTGAAGTCGGCCCTAAGTAACGATTGACGATTGACGATTGAGAAGAACCAACCGGGGCCGCGCATCAGGTCAATCGTTAATCGTCAATCGTTACGACGTTGATTTGGAGTGGGTGTAGCAAGGATGGCTCCGGTGGTCTCAAAGGTTTCGGTCGTCATGGGCGTATACAACGCCCATCGCTTCGTCGCCGCGACGGTGCGGAGCATTCTTACGCAGACATTTGCCGACTTTGAATTTGTCATCGTCGACGACGGCAGCACCGACGGCTCTCTTGCGGTTCTTCGTGAATTGGCATCACACGATTCGCGCATCAAAGTGATCAGCCGGCCGAACACGGGAATCGTCGGTGCCGCCAATGACGGCATCGCGGCGTCGCGGGGACAATACATCGCCCGGCACGATGCCGACGATATTTCGCACCCGCAGCGGCTGCAGAAGCAGGTGGCGTTTCTCGATGCCAACCCCGACGTTGTCGCCGTCGGCGCACAAATGGAGGTGACCGACCCGTATCTGTCACCGCTGGAAGAAACGCAGTTTCCGCTCGATCATGAAGGGATCGAGCATGACCTGCTGCGCGGCAGCGGGTGGACGCTCCCCCAGCCCGCCGCCATGATGCGGCGCAGCGCGGTTGCGCGCGTGGGCGGGTATCGCCAGCAATGCAATCACAGCGAAGACCTCGATCTTTTTCTGCGACTGGCCACCGTGGGCCGGCTTGCCAATCTGCCCGAAGTGCTCGTGCAATGGCGGCGGCACCTGGGCAGCACCAATCACGCTAACGCCGATCAGCAGCGACAGAACAAACAACGCATCGTCGCCGAAGCAATGCAATCGCGCGGGTTGCCCGTTCCCGCCGACCTTGAAAATTATCTGGCGTTCGCCCCGCAAACGCCGCGATGGAAGGAAGTGTGCAACTGGGGCTGGAAGGCGCTCAAACGCGGCAACACGCAAATCGCGCGGCGGCACGCGTGGACCGCCATTAAAGAACGCCCGACCAGCAGCGAAGCTTGGAAACTCGTGGTGTGTTCGATCAGAGGAAAGTAATTATTGATGGATGCGATAACGACTAACAATGCGGACGGCTAACGGTTGACGGTTGACGATTAAGCAGAGGGGCTTTCTGCTTAATCGTCAATCGTTAATCGTTACCCCGTCGCTCGCGCGACCCTTCGCAGATTAACGAACAATGCCCACTGTCAGTGTAATCATGGCTGTGAAAAACGGCGCCGACTATCTGCCGGCGGCGGTGGAGAGCATTCTTGCGCAAACATTCGGCGACTTCGAATTCATCATTATCGATGATGGCAGCGACGACGACGCGACGAAACACTTGCTGGAAAAATTCGCGATCCGTGATGCGCGTATTCGACTCGTCTCGCGGGCCAACAAGGGCTTGACGCGGTCGCTGAACGAAGCAATGTCGCTGGCGACGGGACAATTCATCGCCCGGATGGATGGCGACGACATCGCATTGCCCGATCGGCTGCAAAAGCAAGTGACGTTCCTTATCGCCAATCCACATGTCGTTCTTCTGGGCGGCGCGTACGAATTGATAGACGGCGATGGTCGGCGCATTCGCACTTGGCGGCCCGCCGGCGACGATGCGACGCTACAGAAGCATTGCCTTGAAGGATCAACCCCCATCTGTCATCCGCTGGCGATGATGCGCGCGGACTCGGTGCGGAAGGTGGGCGGATATGATGAGTCGTTCGCCGTCGCGCAAGATCTTGACCTATGGCTGCGTTTGGGCGAAGTGGGTGCGATGGCATGCCTGCCGGACGTGCTGCTGCAATACCGCCAGCACGACGGCAGCGTGAGCGAGAAGAAACAGAAGTTGCAAACCGAAAACATGCAGCGAGCGTGCGAGAGCGCGTACAAACGCCGCGGGGTGGAAGGGCAGTATCACTGCCGCGCCGCCGCCGGCTGGCGATCGAGCGGCGACCGAGCATCGCGGCTGCGTTTCGCACTGCAGTATGGCTGGTGGGCCTTCAACGCCGGCCACCGCGCCACCGCCCGGCACTACGCCCGGCAAGCCATCGCCGCGGCACCGTGGAAGGTGGATGGGTGGAAATTGTTGATTTGCGCATTGACGAAGAAATTGGAACCACGGATGGACACGGATGGACACGGATAACGACCCGCGTGCTGTTCGGGATGACATGATGACTTCCCCCTCCTTGTAGTCAGGGAGGGGGCCAGGGGGAGGGTTGGCGGGCGAACTGCGCCTGGCGCGCTCGACCCTCCCCCCAACCCCCTCCCTGCGTACAGGGCGGGAGAGAAACGACCAATGGCAATGATCTCCATCATCATCCCCATGCGTAACGCCGAGCCGTTCGTCGCCGAGACGATCAGGTCCCTGCTCGTGCAAACAGCGGCCGATTCTGAGGTCATCGTGATTGACGACGGCTCGATCGACCGCTCCGCCGAGGTCGTGCGCGCGCTCAATGACGCGCGCGTGCGCCTGATCGCGGGGCCGCAGCAGGGAATCAGCGCCGCGTTCAATGCGGGGTTGGCGGCAGCGCGCGGCGAGTACCTCTGCCGCTGCGATGCCGACGATTTGTATCCGCCGGGCAGGCTCAGCCGGCAAGCGGCGTTCCTCGATCAACATTTGGAATACGGCGCTATTTGTGGAAGTTATAAAACGATCGATCCGGACGGCCGCGCAGTGAACGATCATTCATCCGATTCCCCCGCCGGCGAAACTACCACCGAACTTCAAAATGCGGGCGGGCGGTCGCATATGGGCGCGTATCTGTTCCGCACGGCGCTGCTGCGCCAAATGGGCGGTTGTCGCGAGTGGTTCATCACCAGCGAAGACGCCGATTTGCAGTATCGCCTCGCCGAGATCGCCCGCGTCTGGTTTGACCCATCGTGCGCGTACCTGTATCGACTGCATGATGCGTCGATCACGCATGCACAAAAAAACACGCAGCGAGAATTCTTCCGCAACGCTGCCGTGACATTCCAACAGCAGCGCCGCACCACCGGACAGGACGATCTGCAGCGTAATCGCCCGCCTGCGCCTCCGCCGGCCGGAGATGCCGTCGGGCAGTCGACCGGCGAGCAAATTCAAAACATCCTGCTCGGCGAAGCATGGAAACTGCACAGGTCGGGCCGGCGATGGGCAGCAATGGCCTGCGGCTGGCGGGCTTGCATGCGACGCCCGGGCAGTTTTGGCGCCTGGAGAAGCCTGATCGCGCTGACAATCAAACCGCGATCGCGCAGAATGACCTCATCAGGCAGCACACCATGAGAATCACATTCGTCCTACCTTACGCAGCACTGGGCGGCGGCGTGCGGGCCGTTTCGATGATCGCGCGCAATCTCGCTCGCGCCGGGCACAAAATCACCATCGTCTCCACACCCAAAAAAGGCCTGCCGCTGAAACGCCGCATCGGCTCCTTGCTACGCGGCGGCGGTTGGCCTTCGAACGGCAAAGGCGCGCCGTCGCATCTTGATTCGCTGGTGGGCGTCGAGCATTGCTTGATTGATTCGTACCGCCCGATCGCCGACACCGATGTGCCCGACGCCGACGTCGTCATCGCCACCTGGTGGGAAACCGCCGAGTGGGTCGCGGCGCTCGCGCCGGCCAAGGGCGAGAAGGTGTATTTCGTTCAGCACAACGAAACGGTGTTTGATAATCAGCCGACGCAGCGCATCGAGGCGACTTACCGATTGCCGATGCGCAAAATCGCGGTCGCCCAATGGCTTTCTGACCTCATGCGCGACCAATACGGCGATCCGAACGTGCCGGTGGTGCCGTGCGGAATCGACCACAGCGTGTTCGACGCGCCGCCGCGCGGCAAGCAGAAGCGGCCGGTTATCGGCATGATGTTCGCGCGGGCGGCGTTCAAGGGCAGCGACGTGGCGCTCGCTGCATACGACCTGGCCGCCCGGAATATTCCCGGTCTGGAGCTGAAGATTTTCGGCGAAAAGCAACCCGCGCCGCCGATCGTCATTCCCACCGGCGCCACATTCGAAGAGCGCCCGCCGCAACAACGCATCGCCGAAATTTACGCGAGCTGCGATGCCTGGCTCTTCGCCAGCCGCTGCGAAGGCTTCGGCCTGCCGGTGCTGGAAGCGATGAGCTGCCGCACCCCGGTGATCGGCACGCCCACCGGCGTCGCGCCTGAGGTAATCGGCGAAGGCGGCGGAATGCTGGTCAAACCGGATGACGCGCCCGACATGGCCATCGCCATCGAGCGCCTAAGCCGCCTGAAAGAAGCCGACTGGCGAAAAATGTCCGATGCCGCCTATCAAACCGCGGCGCGGTTTACGTGGGAAAACAGCGCGAAGCTGTTTGAAGCAGCGCTGGCGAATATTAACGCGTCGCGTTAATATGTCGTTATGATTCGGAGTTTCGCCGATCGAGACACCGAACGACTGTTTCACCGGGAACCCGTGCGCAAGTTCGGAGCGGCTGTGCAGCGCGTCGGCCTGCGAAAACTACGCCAGATTGAAGCTGCCGAGACAATCAACGATTTGCGAGCGCCTCCTGGAAACCGGCTTGAGAAACTGAGCGCCGACCGTCACGGGCAGCATAGCATTCGGATTAACGATCAATGGCGAATTTGCTTTCGCTGGTCCGGAACCGACGCAACTCATGTCGAGATTGTTGACTATCACTGAGGTCACGCGCGATGAAAAAGCTTCCTCCAGTACACCCCGGCGAGATCCTCCTCGAGGACTTCCTCAAACCATTGCACATGTCACAGTATCGGCTTGCCAAGTCTTTGCGCGTGTCGCCTCGAAGAATCAATGAGATTGTTTTGGCCAAGCGCGCCATCAGCGCTGAAACCGCGCTGCGGCTCGCTCGATTCTTTGGCACCTCCGACCGGTTTTGGCTCAACCTCCAGTCAGCATATGATCTTGACGTTGAACGAGATCGCATCGGACTTCGGATTGCCAGAGAGATTATCGCGTTACGACACGCCGGTTGAGTTGACGCAACGGCTACGATCGGATTCGATTGATAGCCATGATGCTACCGGTCACCACTGTCACTCTCGTTGTCATCCTTCTGCTGCTCGCTCACGCGGCACACGCACAAGTCCTAACCGGCCTCGACGTGTTGGAAGCACAGCAGTTCAAGCCCCTCGCCGGGCGGCGCGTCGGGGTCATCACCAACCACACGGGGGTCAACCGCGAAGGCAAACACCTCATTCAACTGCTTACCTCGGCGGCGGGGGTGATGGTGGTCAAACTCTTTTCGCCGGAGCATGGGCTGTACGGCGAAAAAGATGAGAAGGTCGGCGACGGCGTTGATGCAAAATCAGGCCTGCCGGTGTTCAGTCTTTACGGCAAGGTTCGCACGCCCACGCCGCAGATGCTGGCCGATATTGATGCGCTGGTGTTTGATATGCAGGACGTCGGCGCACGTTATTACACGTACATTGCCACCATGGGCAACTGCATGAAAGCCGCCGCCGCCGCAAAGGTGCGGTTTGTGGTGCTGGATCGGCCCAACCCGGTTACCGGGCTGATCGTCGACGGGCCTAACCCCGATGCCGAGCACGTCGGCAAGTTCACCTGCTTCGGACCGTTTCCCGTTTCACACGGCATGACCATCGGCGAACTGGCCACGCTGTTCAACAGCGAATACGGCATCGGCTGCGATTTGCAGGTGATCAAAATGCAGGGCTGGAATCGCAGGATGTGGTGGGACGACACCGGCGTGAAATGGATCAACCCTTCGCCGAATCTTCGGTCACCCACGCAGGCGTTGTTGTATCTTTCCATCGGCATGATGGAAGCCAGCAATGTCAGCGTCGGCCGCGGGACGGATTTCCCGTTCGAATGCTTCGGCGCGCCCTGGGCCGACAGCACGAAGTTGGCCGAGGCGCTCAGCCAACAGAACCTGCCCGGCCTGAAGTTCGAGCCGTTCGATTTCACGCCCACCAACACGCCGCACAAGATCCACCTCGATCAACTGTGCCACGGCGTGAAGGTGACCGTGACCGACCGCAACGCCGTCAAACCTGTCCTCAGCGGGCTAATCATGGCGTGGACACTCGAACGACTGTACGAAAGAGACTACAACTACGATGCCATGCTGAACCTCATGATGAACCAGCACGTTCGCGACGAGGTAAAGAAAATGCCCGACCCCCACGCCGCCGAGGGACTGTGGAAGGATGATGTGGCGGCATTTCGCCGGCTGCGGGAGAAGTATCTGTTATATTGATTCGCGATGGTCGACTTTCGCGCATCCATTCCCGAGCCGCTGCAATCGTTCTCCAACGCCGCCGCGCCACTTCATGGGTTGATCGTCGAAGTAAATTGAACTGAGGGAGCAACGAGGCATCACCCACCGTGCCGTGCTCACATTTGGCGACCTGACGGCGGTCAAGGTGAAACACGACCTGCACCAACCGCTTTTTTTCTTCGTTTTTCCCCCGTCGCGGGAGTAGAATTCCCAACATGAGCACTGTTGCAGAGATCGAATCCGCCGCAAAGCAGTTGGCTACCGTCGACCGCCAGCGATTGTTGTTGGCCATCGCACAGAGTCTGCGCGTACCGGAAGAATGCCTGCCGCCGCCACGCGTGTTGTCTGCTGACCAATTGCACGATTGGACTGCCGGGGATGACGAAGCGATGAAGAAGCTCAGACGTGAAACAAGGACGCAGCTGTTGTGCCGTTCAGCTAGTTCTGCCGTTGTTCCCGCAACTCATCGCTCCAACGAGCCGCGTCCTCGTTTCCGTCCCCGACCAGCCTGTGCCGCAGTCGTTTCTGATCTCGTTCTTCGGTGCCGATCCATTCGCCGCAAACAGCGACGGCAACGTCGTGTTTCTGGAGCACCACATCCAAGAACCGCTGCTGGACGCGAGAGGATACGACCCGCTCAACGCCAATGGTCGGCCGTACCGCGATTTCCAGGGGCCGACGGCGTTTCGTGACCTGCTCGGACGGATGGATCAAAACGGCAACGGCACGGTCAGCACGGCCGAAGTGAATGCCACGACGGTGCGCGTTATGGGATGGAGTTTGGGCGCTGTGGAGGCTGTTAAGTTCACGACCCAGGCAACGGACACAAACGGCATCGCCGGGGAGGTGTTGTGGAATTCAGGAAAGCGCCTGGAGACTCCTGTTCGCTTCCATACCGTCGTCTGCCTCGACCCCGTGACGGACGGACCGTCGGTAGCGTTGATTCGCGTTTCAACCAAGACAATTCAGTCAAACGTAACCCGCTTCCGGAACTATTATCAGCGCCGCGGAGGCACGTCGATCCTTTCTCTGTGGATTCAAGGCACGGTCGGGCAGTTCGGGTTCAATCCGCAACACGGTGTCAGTTTCTCATCCCAAATCGCGGGCTTCGATCTGAGAGGCCGTCGGATCGCCATTGGCGCGCTGATCGATGAGCAACAAGTCCAAGTGGATACTTCAGCAGTTTATTTCAACCAAGAGCGAATTCAGGTGACCGAGTACGAAGATCCGGGGAGCGAGTATTTTGGCACTTGGGATGGGGTAATGCTCGGACGCAATACCAACCATTCCACGCTCGTATGGTACATGCGGCCGGAAGTATTGCAGGCATTATCATGATCCGGCGCTCCGCGACGTGGCTGGCGATGATCCTGCTCGCAAGCGCCGGGTGTCGGACGCTGCCCGCGCCGACCACGAGCCGCTGGCGTTCGGATTCCATGCGCAGCCCACACCTGTTTGCACGCTGGGAGGGAACGCTTTCGACGCGCGTTGTCTACGATCGCGACAGCGGGGAGCACACGGTTCTGGTGCTGACAAAGGTGCGTGGGCCCCGACTACAACGGCCTACGACGCGTTCGGCGGATGGCGTCTTGGCGCAGGTCGAAGAATGGCCGTTGGAAGACTTGGCATATCTGATGAATGCCGACAAGCGCCTTTTGTTGCCCAGCGAGGCGCCAGAGGGACTACGAGTTCGAGTTGACGGGTTCAGCGGGGCACGGGACAGTGGCAAAGTGTTCAACCCAAAAGTGAGATTCATGCAGCCTGCCCGGCGTCACCCACCGGGTCCGGAGCAGCCGCTGGGAGTCGTCTCCAGCTTTCCTGCGATCAAAGTGCGCTGGATTGACGTCATTGATGATAGGAACCGGGAACGCCGCGTCTGGACGACGGACATTCCGTTCATCCACCTGTGACCGGGTCCAATGGATCGCCCGTGTCCGACAAACCACCGGAGTTTTTGCATGTCAACTTTTCTCGCACGAGTCACGTTGATTCTACTAATGCCGTTTGCCCTGCCGCAGACGGTCGGCTGCGCGCAGGCGACTAAACCCGCAGCCGGACTTGCGGTTGAGCATCTGGCGCAAGGCAGTCCGGAGCGGGTGTACCTGGAACTCATCAACGAAATTCGCACCGGGCACGTCGAGGAAGCGATGAAGCGTTTGACCCCGGTGCCCAAGCGGTTTGAAGCGATGGTGCGCGTTCAAATACAAAATTTCGCTGCAGCCGAGACCCTCCGCCCGATTATTCGAGAAAAGTATGGCGAATTGGGCGCAGAAGGCTATGAAACCGGATTCTACTACGAAAGCGGCCTGAAGACGCTGCAATCACAAATCGATGGCGATGTTGCGCATTTAACGATCATCCCGGGTGAGGATGACGAGCGGGAGAAAACTGCGATTGTGCTGCATCGCATTGACGGCCGCTGGCGGGTGAATTGGAAAAACTACTCGGATGTGTACACGACCGACGACTACACCGCTGACATCACCGATGAAGAAATCCGCCGAAGCGTCGAAGTTGAGCCTAAGTTCAAGGAAATAATTAAACAGGTAAAAGCGAGGATCATCGCCGGCGAGTTCAAAGGCCCGGCGGAAATCCGCAGCGCGATCTTCTCGGCGGGGATGAGTGACGGTCAGAAGAAGTAATCGGCATTGCAAACAACACTTTAGCGCGCGGGAAAGAAAGCGGAAAGAAAACGGGACAGGTCCGACTTTTCTGGGCGCTCGTGGACAGCCACCATTTTAAAGATAAGCGGGACAACAGCGATTGGATCGTGCGTTCA
>CAZXLA010000068.1:10649-16597 GCA_964641895.1 uncultured Tepidisphaeraceae bacterium | reverse complement strand
CCAACATGTCGGAGTGCACTTGTTCGCAGATCGATTTGGTGGAGTGCAACCCAACTACAGGTAGATCCCTCACGAGTACGTTCGGGATGACAAGCCTCGCGACCACTGCGTTCATTGCATTTCTCTCGGTGTTCTCTGTGCCTCTGTGGTTGCTTCCGCTACCGCTTGCGATCGATAAACTGCTGCAGTGATTTGTAGTTCATACAATTGATAACGTTCGCCGGCGTCGCCCACGCCCGGCGCGCTACCTGGATGCCGAAGAACATCCAATCGAAGCCCTCCACGCTGTGCGCGTCGGTGTTGATCGAGAGCATGCACCCGGCATCAATGGCGGCGCGGGCGATGGTGTCGGTCAGATCGAGTCTCGGGTAGCCGGCGTTGATCTCCAGCGCCGTGCCGGTGCGGGAGGCGGCTTCAAATATCTTCGCGAACTCCAGCGGCAGGCCCTCGCGCTGGTTGATCAATCGGCCGGTGGGATGGCCGATTACATTGACGTAGCGCGTTTCGATGGCACGGAGAATTCTTGCCGTCGCCTTTGCGGCATCCTGCCGCAACGACACATGCGGCGACGCCACCACCCAATCCAATTCTTTCAAAACCGACTCATCAAAATCCAGACTTCCATCGACCAAAATATCAACTTCACACCCTGCCAGCAGCTTGATTCCTTTAATTTTCTCGTCGGCCCGGCGAATCGCTTCGACGTGCTTCAGCAGTCGCTCGGCGGTGAGACCATTGGCGATCATCTGCGATTTGCTATGGTCGGTGATCGCCAGGTATGCATACCCGAGCTTCTTGGCGGCTTCGGCCATTTGCTCGATGGTGTTGGCGCCATCCGACGCCGTGGTGTGGGTATGAAGGTCGCCGCGGATGTCGGCGCGGGTGATTAGCGCCGGCAGTTTGCCCGCTTGCGCCGCCTCAATCTCACCGCGGTCTTCGCGCAGCTCGGGTTCGATGTATTCCAATCCCAGCGCGCGGTACACGTCGGCCTCGGTTTTCGAAGCCACGGCCTTCACCGCCGGCGGCTGGGCGGTTTCTTTTTTTGCTTTGTCGTATTCGCTAAGCTGATACAAACCCCACTCGTTGAGCGTAAGCCCCTTATCCTGCGCCAGCCCGCGGAGTTTGATGTTGTGCTCTTTGCTGCCGGTAAAGTATTGGATGGCCGCGCCGAAGTGATCGACGGGCACCGTGCGCAAATCAATCTGCAGATTCTGGTCGGTCACGATGCTGGCTTTGCTCGGCCCTTGACCAAGAATGCGAGCGACGCCGGGGAATTGTGTGAACGCTTTGGTAATTGTTTCCATGGTCACTGAAGCGACCACGCCGGCGATCAGATCAACGTCGCCAATTGTTTCTTTGCGCCGGCGCAGGCTTCCTGCAATGTCGGCTATCTCAACGCCCTTAAGCGTCAGCAATTGGCGCAGGAATTCTTCGGCGACAATTTGCGCATCGCCGATGCCCAGGCGTTTGCCGGCCTGCTCGCGCATGGTGAGACCCTGCTTGATCTGCTCGATCTTCTTGTCGCCGATGCCCTTCAACCCCGCCAGCTTGCCGTCGACGATGGCTTTGGCCAGTTCTTCTACGCAGGTGATGCCGCGCTCTTTCCAAAGCAGTGCGATGGTCTTCGGTCCCAGACCGGAAATCTGCAGCATCGGAATGAGGCCGGCGGGAACGGCTTTGGCCGCGTCGTCGAAATCGCTGCTCCGGCCGGTCGCCACAAACTCTTCGATGATTTTGCGGCTGCTCTTGCCGATGCCTTCGATCTCATCGAGCGTGCCCTTTTCCACCGCGTCTTTGATGTCAAACGTCATGTCATTCAGCACGCGGGCCACTTTGCTGAACGCGATTGCCTTAAACACTGCTTCGCCCTTGATTTCCATAATGGCGGCGAAGGTTTTGAAGAGGTCAGATAGATCGTTATTGAGCGACATAGGCGATAGTGTATTCCCAACCACACGCTCACGTCATCAAGGGTGGTCGTCGAACAATGTGCGCAACTTTTTCAATTGAGCACTTGCCATCTGCGTGAACTACGTTACATTGCCGCCCTCTGCTTAGGACTTTTTTGATGATGCGCAAAGGCAACATCTTTCTTCCCGTCGCTCTTTGAGCGATCTCGGCAGCGGGCTTAACGCCCTGCCTGCCTGACATGCCTGGCTCCGCTGGGCGCGTAACCTTTTCGTTTTTTCACGGTTTTTTCGACAGATTCCAAGGTGCCTTTGGCGCAGTTTTTTTAGAGCTATTGCCATGCGATCACACACAAGACTGCTGTTGGAATTGATGCACGGCCAGCGACTGCGGTACACCCTCGCCGCCGGGCTGCTGCTGGTGGCGACCGCCTTTCTATACGGCCAGCCACTGGTCGTCGGCGTCGCCATTGACTCGGTACTGGGCGATCGGCCGGCGAGCGGATTCGCAGCAAAATCGATCAATTTCTTCGGCGGACGGGCCTGGTTGCGCGATCATCTTTGGCTCGCCAGCGCCTGCATCGTTGCTGCGACAACGTTCGGTTGCGTCTTCACCTTTGGCAAGATGCGCCACGGCGCGATCGCCGCTGAGGCGATCGCGCGCAAGCTGCGCGACCGGCTGTATGGCCACCTGCAACACCTGCCCTGCTCATACCACGACAAATCGCAAACCGGCGATCTTGTGCAGCGGTGCAGCAGCGACGTTGAAACCGTTCGCCTTTTCTACTCCGATCAGATCCTGGAAATCCTGCGCGCGTCGGCCCTGCTGTTTACCGCGTTGCCGATTCTGTTCTGGCTGGATTGGAAGATGGCGTTGATCGCCGTCGCCATGCTGCCGGTGATCGTTGCTTTCGCAGTCATTTTCTTTGCGAAAGTGCGAACCACCTTCAAAGCGATGGATGAAGCCGACGGCGCGATGACCGCCTGCATTCAGGAAAACTTAACCGGCATCCGCGTGGTGCGCGCGTTCGCACGGCAGGATTTCGAACGCGAGAAGTTTCGCCGCAAGAACAACGACCGCCGCGCCAAAGATTGGCGGCTGTTGCAGGTGCTGGCGGCGTACTGGTCGTTGAGCGACCTGATGTGCTTCAGCCAGATGGCGCTCATTCTGCTCATCGGGGCGGCGCGGGTTCAGTCGGGCGTGATGACGGTCGGCGCGCTGGTCACCTTTATGATGTGCTCGGGCCTTTACATCTGGCCGGTGCGGCAGATGGGCCGGGTGATCACCGAAATGGGCAAGGCCACCGTGGCCATCAAGCGAATTGATGAAATTCTGCAGGCCAAACTCGAAGCGCCGCCGGTGGTTCGATCGGCCCTTCCGGCTACGCCGCGGGGTTTGGTGGCTTTTGAGCATGTAACATTCATGCATCGACAGTCGCCGGTGCTGCAAGACATCAGCTTCACCGTCGATGCCGGCAAGACGCTCGCCCTGCTCGGGCCCAGCGGCTCGGGCAAAAGCACGATCGCGCACCTGCTCATGCGCTTCTACGACCCGCAATCAGGCGTCATTCGCATCGACGGCGTGGATATTACTACGCTGGAGCAAAAGACCGTTCGCTCACAGATCGCCGCCGTCATGCAGGAGCCATTTTTGTTCAGCCGGAGTTTGCGCGAAAACATCCGTTTCGCCCGGCCGTCGGCGCAGGATGCCGACATCACCGAAGCCGCATCCATGGCGGCGGTGCATGAATCGATCGTGCGGTTTGAAAAGCAGTACGACACGGTGCTGGGCGAACGCGGCATCACCCTCTCCGGCGGGCAGCGGCAGCGGGTGGCTATCGCCCGCGCGCTGCTGCACGAGGCCCCGATTCTGATCCTCGACGACGCCCTGAGCGCCGTCGATACCGAAACCGAGTTGCAGATTATCGAGGCCCTGCGTACGCGGCACGGCCGGCGCACCACGATACTTATCGCCCACCGCCTGAGCACGCTCATGCACGCGGATGAAATCCTGGTGATCGAGCACGGCCGGATCGTGCAACGCGGTGATCATCGGTCGCTGGTGAGCGCCGACGGGCTTTACCGGCGGCTCTGGCAGATTCAAACCGCGCTGGAAGACGATCTGCAATCGGCGGCGGCGGCCGTTCCCGAAGCCGTCAGTTGATGTATTTAACGAGATCCAACTTGAGAGACTGTCATGGCAAGTGAACTGGAAGAAGAAGAATTCAAGGGCCAGATTAACCTGGCATTGTGGCGCAAGCTGGTGCGCTTCATCCGGCCCTACCGGCGATCGGTCGTGATGCTGATGGCGCTGGCGATCGTCGTGGCGGCGTGCGATGTGGCGCTGCCGGTGATCAGCGGCAAAGTCATCGATGCCGTCACGCGGCAGGACGGCAGCTTTTTCAAGTGGGGCATCGCATACGCGTGCATTTGCGCCACATTTGCAGTGTCGGTCTGCCTGTTTATTCTCGCCGCGGGGCGGATATCGGTGGGCGTGAGTGCCGATGTGCGCGAGGCCGCGTTCGATAAATTGCAGGAACTGCCTTTCGCCTACTTCGACCGCCGGGCGGTGGGATGGCTCATGTCGCGCCTGACGAGCGACTGCAGCAGCCTGGCGCGCGTGGCGGCGTGGGGCACGTTGGACATCACCTGGGGCACAACCACGATTCTTGCCATGACCGTCGTCATGCTCATTCTCAACTGGAAGCTGGCGCTGGTCGTGTGGCTCATCGCCCCGCTGTTGTTCTTCACCACCTGGTTCTTCCAGACGAAGCTGCTGAAGGCCAACCGGCGGATCAAGAAATCCGGCAGCATCCTGACCGCGGCGTTTAATGAATCGCTGCAAGGGGTGAGGACGGCGAAATCGCTCGTGCGTGAGGGAAAGAACGCGCAGGAATTCGCCGAACAGACGGCCACCCTGTACCGCCACTCGATGCGTAGTGCCACCTATTCTGCGGTGTTTCTGCCGATGGTGACGAGCATCTGTTCCATCGGCATCGCCTTGGCGCTATGGCGCGGCGGGGTCGACGTGATCGACGGAACGATTTCTCTGGGCCTGCTGGTCACCTTCCTGCAATTCGCCAGCAACCTGCAAGGACCCGCGCAGGAGCTTGCCAACACACTGACGATGGTCCAATCAGCCCAGGCGTCGGCGGAGCGGATTCAGGGGCTGCTTGACGAGCCGCTGGTCATCGAAGACTCGCCGGAAGTAAAAGCGCGATTGACCGCAACGGCGCGCGATCACGCCTCCACGAACGGAATGGCGATCGACGGATACGATCATCACATTGATACGATCGAGTTCCGCAACGTGTCGTTCGCATATAAAGAAGGTCAACCGGTGCTGCACGATTTCAACCTGACCGTGCAAGCCGGCGAAACGGTTGCGCTGGTAGGCGCGACCGGCGGCGGGAAGAGTACGATTGTGTCGCTCGTCTGCCGCTTTTATGAACCGACCGCCGGTCTGATCCTCATCAACGGAATCGACTATCGCGAGCGATCGCTCCGCTGGCTGCACGGCAGCCTCGGGATGGTGCTGCAGCAGCCGCATTTGTTCAGCGGAACGATCCGCGAGAACATCCGCTACGGCCGGCTGAATGCGACCGACGCCGAGGTGGAAGCCGCCGCGAGAATGACCAACGCGCACACGTTCATCGAAAAGTTCGCAGAAGGCTACGCGGCCACTGTCGGCGAAGGGGGCAACCAGCTTTCGACCGGGCAGAAGCAGCTCATCGCGCTCGCTCGCGCGGTGCTGGCCGACCCGCAGATTTTCGTCATGGATGAGGCGACGAGCAGCGTCGATACACAAACCGAACGCGATATCCAGACGGCGGTGGAACAGGTGCTGCAGGGACGCATCTCATTCGTCATCGCGCACCGGCTGAGCACCATCCGCAACGCCGACCAGATCGTCGTCATCGACGGCGGGCGGATCGTGGAACGAGGCACCCACGAAGAACTGATCGCCCGCCGCGGGCGGTACTTCGATCTGTATTCGAACCAGTTCGTACACGACCGCGAAGAGGAGTTGCTACGGGCGGA
>CAZXLA010000068.1:0-10549 GCA_964641895.1 uncultured Tepidisphaeraceae bacterium | reverse complement strand
ATGGCGGAGCCAAAGTTTGTTCATCTTCATGTTCACACGCATTACTCGCTGCTCGACGGCGCTAACAAGATTCCCGATCTGATTAAGCGCACCAAGGCGCTGGGGATGGATTCAATCGCCATCACCGATCACGGCTGCATGTTCGGCGTGATTGAGTTCTTCAACGAATGTAAGAAGGAAGGCATCAAGCCGATTCTGGGCATGGAGGCCTACATGGCTCCCGGCGACCGCCGCGATCGCTCGACGCCCAGTGGCAACGCCGGCGAAGCGGCGTCTCACCTGCTACTGCTGGCGGAGAATATTGACGGCTACAAGAACCTGATCAAACTCAGCTCGATCGCCTACCGCGAAGGGTTTTATTACAAGCCGCGTATCGATAAAGAAGTGTTGCGCGCTCACAGCAAGGGCCTGATCGCCACCAGCGCCTGCCTCGGCGGAGAAGTGGCGTCTGCTATTCTCAAGCATGATGTGAAAAAGGCGCGCGAGTTCGCCGAAACGTATGCCGAAATCTTCGGGCCGGAGCGGTTCTACATCGAAGTGCAGAAGCACGTGAAGGAGCAGAATGAAGCGAACCCCGAGTTGGCCGAGATCGCCAAGAGGCTCGGCCTGGGCATTGTCGCGACGAACGACGTGCATTTTCTTGGCAAGGAAGACCACTTTGCCCACGACGTCCTTTGTTGCATCAGCATGAGCAAGTTGATCACCGATGAGAACCGGCTGAAGTATCCGACGGAACTGTATCTGAAGTCGCCGGCGGAGATGAACGAAGTGCTCGGCCATTTCGACGGCGCCATCGACAACACCGTGCGCGTGGCGGCGATGTGCAATCTCGACCTGGATTTTTCGAAGCGATATGCACCCGTATACAAAGTCCCGGCACGCACAAATGTGGAGGGCGAGGCTCCTGCCGAGCCTTTAAAGAAACAGCGCATTTCGGCGAACGGCTCGGCAGTAGCCTCGCCCTCCACAGCCAACGCCATTCCCCCCGACGAGGTGTACCTGCGCGATCTCTGTGAAGAAGGCCTCGATTGGCGCTACGGCACGCGCGAAGTAAGCAAGGAAGTTCGCGATCGACTCGACTACGAACTCAAGATCATCGCAATGAAGGGCTTCTGTTCGTACTTCCTCATCGTGTGGGATTTCTGCAACTACGCGACGCAAAACGGAATTCCCGTCGGCGCCAGAGGTTCGGGCGTCGGCACGATGGTGGGTTACCTGCTCGGGTTGTGCAACGTCGATCCGCTGAAGTACGGCCTGCTGTTCGAACGATTCATGGACCCGAGCCGTAACGAGATGCCTGATATTGATATCGATATCTGCCAAGACGGCCGGGCGGGGGTGATCGATTATGTGCGGAAGAAATATGGCCACGTCGCGCAGATCATCACCTTCGGCACACTCGCCGCGCGCGCCGCGTGTAAAGATGTCGGCCGGGTGATGGGTGTGCCGTTGAAAGACATCGATGCGCTCACGAAGCTTATCCCCGGCACGCCGGGCATGACGCTTGATAAAGCCATCGCGCAAACCCCCGAGCTGAAGCGGCTCTACGAAGAAAACACCACCATCCAGCAGGTGATCAACATCGCCAAAAAACTGGAAGGCATGTGCCGCAACTCCGGCGTGCACGCGGCGGGGGTGATTATTGCCGATCAGCCGCTGGATGAAGTCATCCCGCTCTGCAAAGACAAGGATGACAACGTCTTAACGCAGTTCGAAGGCCCCATCAGCGAAAAGTGCGGGCTGCTGAAAATGGACTTTCTCGGCCTGCGCACGCTCAGCGTGATCACGCGCGCCGTCAAGCTGGTGAAACAGACGAAGAATATTGATGTCGATGTCGAAAAGCTTGATCTCACCGATAGAAAAGTGCTGGACCTCTTCGGCCGCGGCGAAACGAAGGGCATCTTTCAATTTGAATCCGGCGGGATGCAGGATCTTTTGATGAAGATGTGCCCCGACCGTCTGGAAGACCTCATCGCCGCCAACGCACTGTATCGTCCCGGCCCGATGGAACTGATTCCCACGTACTGCAACCGCAAACACGCGCGAGAAGCCGTGCCGGCGGTGCATCCGGTGATGGATGCAATCCTGAGAGAGACCTACGGCATCATGGTCTACCAGGAACAGGTGATGCAGATTTTCAACCAGCTCGGCGGGATCGAGCTGAGCAACGCGTACAAACTCATCAAGGCGATCAGCAAGAAAACCGGCGACGTCATCGCCAAGTTCAAGCCCGACTTTATCAAAGGCACGATGGAGAAAGGCGTTGCGAAAGGCAAAGCTGAGGAAATCTTCGACCTGATCCTGAAGTTCGGCGGATACGGGTTCAACAAATCGCACTCCACGCGTTACGCCATCATCGCGTTCCAGACGGCGTATCTAAAAACCTATCACCCGCTGGAATACATGGCCGCGTTGCTCACGTATGAAATGGGCAACACCGAGAAGATGGTGGAATACATCGAAGAAGCCCGGCGGATGAAGTTGGCGGTGCTGCCGCCGGACGTGAACGTGTCGGACAAGGATTTTACGCCGGTGTATGCCGCGAAAGTGGAGGGCGAGGCTCCCGCCGAGCCGTCGCGCAAACGGCGCAGCTCGGCCAAGGGTTCGGCAGTACGCTCGCCGTCGACAATGCCAGGCGTGATTCGCTTCGGCATGATGGCCGTGCGCGGCGTGGGCGAGCGGGCGGTCGAGGCGATAATTGAAGATCGCGCCAAAGGCGGGCCGTTCACGGGGCTTTATGAGTTTTGCGAACGCGTCGACCTGCAGAAAGTTCAGAAAAGTACGATCGACGCCCTGATCAAGTGCGGCGGGTTTGTGGGTATTTCGCCGACGCGCGCGCCCCTGCTGCATGTGCTGGACAAGGCCGTGGAAATGGGCCAGCAACAGCAGAACGACAAACGATCGGGCCAGATCGGCCTGTTTAGTGGCGGCGACTCCCCGCATGCGGCTTCGCGAACCAACGGGCTGGCAGGTGGGTTGCCCAATGTCGAAGAACTATCCAACGCCGAACTGCTGAAGTTCGAAAAGGAATTGCTCGGCTTCTACATCACCAGTCACCCGCTCATGCAGCACCAGATGCTGCTTGAGCAGTTCACCACGGCGACGACCAAAGACATACTTCACCTGCCCGAAGGCCGCGAGGTGACGGTGGGCGGGATGATTACGCGGGTCAAGAAAGCCGTCACCAAGACCGGCCGCAGCGCCGGGCAGCAGATGGCGATGATCACGATGGAAGATTTAGAAGGCCAGATTGACGGAGTGATCTTCTCCGAAACTTTTGCGGAGGTTGCCGACAAGAACCCCGGCCTGCTCGCCAACGAATCGATCCTCTTCCTCCGCGGGAAAGTCGACCGCCGGCGGGAGACGCCCAGCCTGGTGGTGAACGAAGTGATCTCGATCGAGCAATCCATCCCGCGGTTCGCCAACGCCATCGCGATCAAAGTCGATCGCGGCCGACACAGCGCAACCACGCTGGAAGAACTCAAACCCCTGCTCGGAAAACACCGCGGCAAACTGCGGACATTTGTGCAGATTGCCTCGGGCGAATCCAACCGCGTGGTGATTTCACTCGGCAAGGATTTTTCGGTGAGGCCGAGCCAGTCCCTGCTGGAAGAGACCGACAAATTGCTCGGCCCCGGCAGCGTGAAAGTGGTGGGCGAGGGTAACAACCGCATCCGCCGACTGGAACAACAGAAGCTGTTTGCGGATGAGTCGCCGGAAACGGAGGCCGCCACTGCGTGCGTCGAAGGGGAAATGGAAGAGGTTGCGGATTAGGCGTTGTTCACCGAAAAGGGGCGGCGATTATTCGAATGAGGTGGCACAGACATTCCTGTCTGTGTCTCCGATTGTCACGCGAGAAAAAATTGCCGGTGGGGCAGACATTCCTGTCTGCCACGGCATTCCATGCCGTTCACTCCGCCAGCATCGCGTGGAACGCGATGACAGACACGAATTTCTGCCCCACTGCAACACGTTAACTTTTCGCACTCACCGCCGCCGCCACCGTGTCGCGATACTCCCCCAGCACATGCAACCGTCGGAAGACCAGTTGCCGGCTGAGCGTCGCCGCCGCGGGGCTGATGGCGGCGAACTCAATTAGTTTGCCGTCGGGTTCGCACACCATAATTTCACTGCCGGCCTCGCCATTGGCCGGGTCGTATGCGGCATAGGGCGTGTCGGCCACTTCATCAAAAAACAAATCGTACGCCGCATCGCCCCCCACCGCCGTCACGGCTTCGAAAGCTCGCTTCACCGCATGCGCTGCCGCCGCGGGTTCAACGCGCGAGAGGTCGATCGTTTTATACAACCGCCGATAGAGCAGTCCGCCGCACAAACGGGCCAGTACGGCATCTTCGCTGCGCGACCACTCCTTGAAGCAGTGCAGCACCGAAATGTCATCCAGATCGACAAACTCCGCGTTCGACAGCGACAAACTGAGCAGCGTCTTGCAAACGCCATGCTCGCGCGAAGGCCAGTTTAGCCGCCCCTGCACCGCCAGTCGGCTGGCGCGTTGCAGCGCCAGTTTGACCATCCCCTCGGCCGAGCGGACAACTTTGTGAAAGTACACATTGCGATACATGTGATAGCGCGCCTGCAGATACGCCTCAACGGCGCTCACGCCCTTCCATTGCACCGCAAGGCGATTCGTCGTTTTGGCGATCGTCATCGCCTGCAACAGCCAGCTCAGGTCGTAATCGCCGTAGCGGCTGCCGGTCATGTGATTGTCGCGCAGCAGGTAATCGAGCCGGTCGGCATCAAGCTGACTGGAAAGCACATCATTAATAAACGTCGGCGGCGAGTCGTGCCGCAGCAGTCCGGCGACACGAGCGGGCAGTGCGGCATCACGATCGCGTAAAATGCGATTCACGTCGCTCTGCGGATCCAGAATCACGCGCTGCGTGACCAGCTCATGGCTCACTCCGCTCACGCGTTCAAAAACATGGCTGAACGGCCCATGTCCCAGATCATGCAGCAGCGCCGCCGCCACACAGGCGAGGCGGTCGGCCGGATCGATTGGGTGTGATTCGGCAAGACGATCCAGCACGCGCCGGGCGGTTTCCATCACCCCGAGGCTGTGACTGTAACGCGAATGATCGGCGCCCGGATAAGCCAGCGATGCCATGCCAAGTTGACGAATCCGCCGCAGCCGCTGGAATTCATTGGCGTTGAGAAGGTTGAACAGCAGCGCGTCTTCATCGCGATCGGTCTGAAACGCGATAACATCATGAACGGGGTCGCGGATGAGTTTTTCGGGCATGGTCGACCCAGAGATAGATTATGCTGCACATCGGCAGCTTACATGATAGAATCTTCACCGAGGTATTGCGATGCCCCCATTTGCCGCCATTCGCGATCAAGCCATGAAACTCCCAGACGATGAGCGGGCGCAGCTTGCAGAAGAACTGCTCAGCAGCGTCGAACCCATCGATGGCGAGTTGCAGCCCGGCGAGTTGAGCGCTCCGCAGATGCGAGAGATTGACCGCCGGCTCGCGGAGTACCATGCCGGAACAGAAAAGGCCGTTGATGCGTTTGAAGCACTTGAGAACGTTGCCACTGAATTGGATCGCCGGCAACCATGAAGCCCGTCCGCATCCTGCTCGGCGCGCTCCGTGAAGTCAGGGAGGCCGCACGCTGGTATGATGATCAACAGCGTGGCTTAGGCCGGGCTTTCGTTCAGGAAGTTCGTGCCTCGCTCCTCGAAATTCAATCACACCCTGAACGTTTTTCTCGCCCGCCAGGAGTACGGGTACCGGCGTCAATCCGGCGGTATTTGATGCCCAAATTCAGCTACATGCTTGTGTATCATGCCGGCGACGATGAATTGCTGGTTCTGGCCGTATGCCACACCGCCCGCCGGCCGGGCTATTGGCGGAAACGGCTGCGTGCGTGATTTGCGAGACCCCTGCGAACGCCGTTGAGGATGGTACTCTCGTGGCCACCCAGCATTCCCTTCCCTGTGCTTTTCCGTACAATCGAATCGATAGATCGTCGGGTTCATCAGCAGGAAGCATTCATGCCATCGGTCTGCCTCTATTTTCAAGTGCATCAGCCGCATCGCCTGCGGCGGTATAGCGTCTTTGATACTGATCGAGCGTATTTTGACGATGCCAAGAACGCCGAAATTCTTCGCCGCGTGGCCCATCGCTGCTACTTGCCGGCCAACAAACTGCTGCTTGAGATGTTGCGCGGGCATGAGGGCCGGTTTCGTGTGGCGTTTTCGCTTTCGGGAATGTTGATCGAGCAATCGCAGCGGCACATGCCCGAAGTCCTGGAAAGCTTCAGGGAATTGAACAGCACTGGCTGCGTCGAATTCCTTAACGAAACGTATCATCACTCGTTGTCGTTCCTCTATTCTCGTGAAGAGTTTCGCGCGCAGGTTGAACTGCACCGGGCGAAGATCAAAGAACTCTTTGGGCAGGACGCCCGCGTCTTTCGTAATACCGAGTTGATTTACAATAATGACCTCGGCCATTTCGTCAGCCACATGGGTTACGAGGGGTGCCTGGCAGAAGGGGCCGATGCGGTGCTGGGCAGCCGCAGCCCCAATCACGTATACCGTCCGCCGCACGCGCCGAAACTAAAATTGCTGCTGAAGAACTATCGCCTGAGCGACGACATCGCGTTCCGTTTCAGCAACCGTATGTGGGAACAGTGGCCGCTGAATGCCGATAAGTTTGCCGGCTGGGTGAATCAGATCAACGGTCACGGGCAGGTGTGCAATCTGTTCATGGATTACGAAACCTTTGGCGAACACCAGTGGGCCGACACCGGCATTTTCGATTTTCTCAAGCACTTGCCCACAGCGATTCTTAAAAGTTCCAACCAGAACGAATTCCTCACCCCCAGCCAGGTGATCGACAAGTATCAGCCCGCCGGCGAAATTGATGCGCCGCACATGGTTTCGTGGGCCGACAGCGAGCGCGACTTAAGCGCATGGCTCGGCAATGCCATGCAATCCAACGCGCTGCATGAGCTATATAAAATCGAAGGAGCGCTCAAAGAGAAGGCCGATCCGGAATTGCTTGAAGATTGGCGCCGCCTCACCACCAGCGACCACTTCTATTACATGTGCACCAAATACTGGGCCGACGGCGACGTGCATAAGTATTTCAGCCCATATGAATCGCCGTACGACAGCTACATTAACTTTATGAACGTGCTGGACAACGTCACCACGCGCCTGCGCGGTCAATAGTCGCTGCGGCGGCGTGCATGCTGATCGATCATGGACGACCTGCGGCGCGCCCCTTCTAAACCGCGCCGCGCAAGATTGAGAAGGAAACTCAACATGGCAAACAGTAAACCATCCGCCGCCCAGGACCGCGTGAACAAGCGTATTCGCGAGCGAGACAAGGCCACGCTTGGCAAGGTCATCCACTTGGCCGACGGCGTGAGCACAGCGGCGTTTAAGAAAAAAAATATCAACATCGATATCCCGATGCGCACGCGTTCCAATACCATCTGGAACAAGAAAAAGGGCATCCTGCAGATGGGCGACGGCAAAGCCGTGCGCGAGCTGTTCAACCTCAGCCAGGCCAAGCAGTTCATGCAAACCGTGCTTCACGGCGACAGCATCAAGCAACTGATCGAAGCCGAAAAAACTCTTTCCCTCCGCGGAATGTTTTACAAGGCCCTGCACACCATCCAGGGCACCAAAGGCGAGAAGACGTTTGGCGCGCAGGACGAAAGCGATGCAATTCTGGAAGACCTGGAAGTGGCCATGGGCAGCCTCCGCGAAGAGTTGCATGTGTACGCCAAAAAGCGCGGCACGATGGTCGGCAATATCACGATCATCGACACCGGCGATGAAATCGACTGCCGCCGAATGGGCTCCGGCGGGTATGCCGTTCCGAGCATCACCGAACCCGATGTGATCCAGTTCAAAAAGTGCGAAGCCAAATTTGTGCTGCATGTCGAAAAAGACACCGTTTGGGGCCGCTTCAACGAAGACCGGTTCTGGGAAAAACATAACTGCATCCTCACCGAAGGCAGCGGCCAACCGCCCAGAGGCGTCCGCCGACTCCTCCGCCGGCTGAATGAAGAGCTCGGCCTGCCGATCTATTGCCTGCTCGATTGCGATCCGTGGGGGCATTACATCTACAGCGTGATTAAGCAGGGTTCGATCAGCCTGGCCTTCGAATCCGAACGCCTCGCCATCCCCGAAGCCAAGTTTCTCGGCGTGCGATCGAAGGATTACACGGAGTGCGAACTATCGGACGATGTGCAGATCGAACTCAACGACAACGACAAAAAACGCGCCCGCGAAATTGCCGCCTATCCGTGGTTCGCCGGCCACAAGGGATGGCAAAAGGAAATCGACCGGATGATGTCGAATGGGTTTAAGATGGAAGTGGAATCGCTCATTACCAAAGACATCAGTTATGTCACTGAAGAATACGTGCCGGAGCGGTTGAAGAAGAAGGATTGGCTGGATTGACTGCGACGTCAATTAAATCGCCGGCAACACTTTGAACATCGCACCAAGTCATTTATTCCTCATAATTACTGCGGCGGCGTTCCTCGTTTGGTCGGCGATCAACCCCGCCGGGCGGTTTAACTGGTTGATGGAAACGCTCCCCGCGATGGTCGGCGGCGCTATTCTTGTGCTCACCTACCGTCGCTTTCGTTTCACCACCGTCAGCTACGTTTTGGTCTGGCTCTTCGCGCTCATCCTCATGACCGGCGGGCACTACACCTATGCCAATGTTCCAATCGGCAACTGGGCGCGCGACACCTTCGGCCACTCGCGCAACCACTTTGACCGTTTGGGGCATTTCTTCCAAGGCGTCATCCCGGCGATTCTCGCGCGCGAACTGTTGATTCGCACCTCGCCGCTGCGGCCGGGCAAGTGGATGTTTGTCTGCTGCACATCCATCGCATTGGCCATCAGCGCCGGCTACGAGTTGTTCGAATGGCAGTACGCTTCAATGTTCGGAGGTAAGCAAGCGGATGATTTTCTCGGCAGCCAAGGCGATATCTGGGACGCGCAGAAAGACATGCTCATGGCTTTGCTGGGCGCCGTCGCATCGCTACTGCTGTTCGGCAAACTGCAGGGTCGACAGATGCGCGAGGCGATCGGCCAATCAACGGCTAACGACGGGGCTCGCGCACTGCTGTGAGAATCGAACTGCTGATTCCGCGAAGCCGCAAGCGAGGGACGCCTTCAAAAAAGTTTTAGTCCTGCAGCACACTCACCGGCTGTCGGCCGGTGAAGCCGCTGTGTAATTCGTGCCAGTAGTTGATGCGTTCTTCGCCCAGCTTCCAGCACAGGTAAATGTCGCGGCCCTGGTGGCGGGCCAGAAAGTCGATCAGGCCGACCGAGCAATCTTTCAGCTCGCAGCCGACGAGGTTGATCTCTTCAACCAGATCATGCAGCCGCTGCAGTTTGCCTTCCAACTGCCCTTCCAGCTCATCGTTCTTCTTGCCCCGCGGGGTTGATTCGATGGAGGCTTGCAGGTGCGAACACTGGCCGTGCGTACCGACGATATCGCGGACGATTCGCTGCACCAGCGGCAGCGCCTTATTGGCTTCGTGAAGTGAAAACTTTCGACGCTTGCGCGGCGCGGCCACGCCGCCCGACTCGGAAAACTGAGGTTTCGCCATGAATGCTACATCCCTTCCTTGACAGCGGGCGAGCACAATCGCGTGGCGCGCGGTATGCCACGGCATCGGCTTCACCCACTCGTCGATTATGACCTGCATTGGGGGTCTGTCAAACGACGGTTTCGGAAGCTGACAAATGGTCGCCGAGGCAATGTTAACAGAGGCAGTTTAAGCGGGAATTCTTGCCGACTGTGAGGAGAATAGCAGAGAGGGGAATGCGGAGAGCCGGTAGCTAATCATAGATCGTGGATGTAGCGATGGAACTGGAACATGGCGATGCCCGTACCCCTGACCCCTGACAACCGACAACTTACAACTGACAACCGACAACTGGCAATTGACAACTCGCTTTGCTGCTATGGAACTGAAAAAAAGAAATCCGGGGCCTCCAAAAATGTAAAGCAGTGAAGGGCAACAATTTACAGCATGAGGCGTCCGAAAAAACCGGTTCCTAACCGGTTCCTAACCGGTTCCTTTCAGTTCCTTTCCGGCCAAAATCGGTACCGCACGCACGCCCTTCCGCTCTCCGCTATCAGCTCTCAGTTTTTCGAGTTAGTGCGACATCTCGGGACATTTTGTACATCGAATCACCCACTTTCACGTCGCACCGATCTGTGTCCCAACTTAACACCGGCACTTACGAGACAAATCCAACATCCAGATCAAACACGAAGTTGAACATGACGCTACGCGTCACCCTGAGAGGGTGAAAATTCCGTACCATCGGCGTCCCGCCGATGATGCTTATACTCAAGCATGGGCGCAACGGCGATGTCGCGCTTCGGGAGAGCCCGACACGAACGTCAACGCGGCGTACCGCGTTCACGGGCGAGACGCCCGTGCTGCGCCGCCTACCAACCACAACACCAAACCAGCGGCTATTTTCGAAGCAGCAACGAAGAAACGAAGTTGCAACCTTCCACCTTCCACCTTCCACCTGCCACCT
>CAZXLA010000067.1:0-16753 GCA_964641895.1 uncultured Tepidisphaeraceae bacterium | reverse complement strand
CTGTTCGGCGGCGGGGGCGGCGGCGGCGACGACGACGCAGGCCCGACGCGCGTCGAACTCGTCGACGAAATCATCCGGCTCATCCAGGACACCGTCGCCAGCGACAGTTGGAAAGACAACGGCGGCGCGGTCGGCAGCTTGCGCGAACTGCAGGGCCAGCTCATCGTCACCCAGACGCCGGAGAATCAGCGCCAGCTCGTTCGCCTGCTGGAACAGCTTCGTGAAACCCGTGCCATTCAGGTCACCATCGAGGCCCGCTTCCTCAGCGTGCAGCGTAACTTCCTGGAAGACGTGGGCATCGATTTTGATTTTGCGTTTGCCAACCTCGATCAGGACCGGTTTTTCGATCCGACCAACATTACCCCCGACAACCCCAACGGCACGCCGGGCGTCATCCGCGTGCTGCAAAATTCGTTCGGGTTCACGCAGGCCGGTAGCCTCGATACCAGCTTGCCGGGAAACCTCGCCAATGTTATTGGCGGCACCTCCGGCATCGGTCCGTCGCTGGCAACCGGCCTTACATTCCTTGATGATTTCCAGGTGACGGCGCTCATCCGCGCCACGCAGGCAGCTCAAAGCCGAAGTACGATCACGGCACCGCGTGTGACCTTGTTCAACGGCCAGCGCGCTTACGTTCTTATCTCGACACAGCGGGCATACGTCAGCGATCTTCAGCCGATCGTCGGCACCGGCGCGGTCGGGTTCGATCCGACTGTTGCATTGGTTAACACCGGTGCGATTCTGGATGTACAGGCAACCGTCAGCTCGGATCGCAAGTACGTCACCCTTACCTTACGCCCTCAAGTGGCTCAGCTTCTAAGCTTGGTGGCGTTCCCGGTAGCCCAAGCGACCGCCGGCGGGGGGACGGGTAACGGCAACAACAACAACCAGAACAACGGCATCGCCACGGGCATCATCCAACAGCCGGAAATTCAGATTACCGAAGTGCGAACGACCGTAAGCGTTCCCGATGGCGGCACGCTTCTCTTAGGTGGCCAGAGCCTGGCGGCCGAGATCGAACGAGAATCGGGCGTTCCCGTACTCAGCAAGATTCCGTTCCTGAAACGGCTGTTCACCAACCGATCAACGGCGAAGGACGACCAAGTGCTGCTGATTCTGGTCAAGCCGACCATCATCATTCAGCGTGAACAAGAAGCGAAGCAATTTCCGCTCTTGAGCGAACGGGCGCAGTGAGGGAAGTAACGATTGACGATTGACGATTGAGAGGATGGCTTTTTCTCAATCGTTAATCGTCAATCGTTAAGGTATCGGCATGATTTGCCGATTTCCGTCGTTACTTGCAATTCGCCCGAGCTACGGATAAAGTCGCGTCCCCGATTTTGATCCAGAAGGAAGTGCCCGAATGCCTCGCGTTTGCCATTTTACCGGTCGTCATACTTCGTTCGGCAACCAGAAAACCCATCGCGGCAAGGCGAAATACCTCGGCGGCGTGGGGACAAAGTGCACCGGGATCACCGCGCGCAAGTTCCGGGCGAATATTCAGAAGGTGCGGGCGGTGATTGACGGGCAGATCGTCCGGATCAAGGTCAGCACCAAGGCCTTGAAGATGGGTCTGATTACCAAGCCCAAACGCCGCAACTACAAGCCCGCCGCCGTTGCGGCTTGAAGTCTGATACAATCTGATCGAAAGTTGCAATTCCCACACGCCTGCGAGCGAAAGTTCGCAGGCGTTTGACGTTTTTAATGCACCGTATTTGCCTGCCGTGGCGATAAACCCTGTTGGGCGAATTGGGTCGTTGCCAATGCGCCCAATGACTTGCCAGATAATGTTTTGTGTCCAGACGAATGCTCGGTAGCATTGGTATTTGGAAGACGGAAGGAGTACGCATGTCTGCCACGGGGCAGTCAGGGAATAATCCGGAGCTTGCACACTATTGCCGACTTTGGGGCACGCGGGGTTCCATTCCCATTTCCGGCCCGCAGTTTATCCGTCACGGGGGGAACACGCCCTGCATCGAAGTGAAGATGGACGGCCAGCGCATCGTCATCGACGCCGGCACGGGCATTTATCCTTTGGGGCAGCACCTGGTTAAACGCGGCCCGGCGAAGCACGCGTTGTTCATCAGCCATACGCATTGGGACCACATTCAGGGCTTTCCGTTTTTCACACCGATCTACGTGCCGGGAACTGAAATCGATATCTACGGCCCCGCCGAAGCCGGCAGCGATTTGAAGGATCGCTTCGCCGACATGATGAAGCATGACTTCTTCCCGGTCGACCTCACCGAAGTCGCCGCGAAGCTGAATTTTCACGATCTGGATGATCAGAGCGCCACGATTGCCGTCGGCCCGCTGCAAGTGGCGTGGGTGTCGACCGATCACCCGTGCGCCAGTGCCGGCTTTCGGGTGACCGGGCCGTCGGGCAAAAGCGTGGCCTACCTGAGCGACAACGAGTTTCTAAAAGGCTACCTCGGCGTGCCGCAGGATGTTCCGCTTCGGCCCGATTTGCTCGAACCTTACGCCCGCATTCTCAAGTTCGTGGAAAATGTTGATGTGCTGATCGCCGAAGCGCAATACACCGACGAAGAATATACCGGGCGAATCGGCTGGGGGCACTCATCGTTGTCCAGCCTGTGCCTGCTGTGCAAGCTCTGCAATGTTAAGAAGTGGATCGTCGTTCACCATGATCCGCTGCACGATGATCAGTTTCTCGATCAAAAACTGATTCATACCAAGCAGATTCTTCGCGATCTTGAATGGGATGCCGAAGTGATTCACGCGTGCGACGGGATGACGGTTCCGGTGTGATCGATCTCCCCCTCCCGGAGTACCATGAGGGGGAAAAACTACGGAAACAAATCCATTTGCGGATCGGGCTTTGCCAAGCGGGCGTCGAGGCCGCGCATTCGCAGGTGTTCTGCAAATTGCGGGAAGCCGTGGTGCGTGAGAATCTTCTTTGGTTTTACGATGTCGATCAGCTCCAGCAACTCATCAAAGTCGGCGTGATCGGACAGCGGCAGCGCGGCGTCGACGCCGTAACGATATTGCGCCCCTTTTTGCAGCGCCCAGCCGGTCATGACGATTTTCAGCGGGTTGTCGAACCGGTCGCTGAACGCTCCCCGCGCGGCGCTGGGTGGGGCGACCAGCACACCTCGTTCGGCCAGATCGAGCTGTTTCGGGCCATGAAAATCCGCGGCGGCGTATTTGCGGACTGGGCCCAACTCGACGCCCGCTTCCTGGTAAATGGCGCAGATCGAATGGATCGACCCGTGCGCCGTCACGTTCAACCCGCCGCTGTGAAGGATGGCGATGATCTCCTGCGCCTTGCCCAGCGAATAACCAAAAACCAACGGCTGGCGACCGACTTGAATTGCCGCGTGACAGCGCTCGATCAACTCTGTCTCGACGACGGCGCGCGGGGGAAAACGGAACATCGGCAGGCCGTAGGTGGATTCCATCAAAAGCCAGTCGGCGCGCATCGGTTCGGCGGGTTCGACCGTGCGACCCGACCGCAGCTTGAAATCGCCGGTATAGAGCAAGGATTCATTTGGCCCCTGCAGATGCAGCATTGCGCTACCTAATATATGACCGGCGGGGAGGAGAATGGCGCAAAAGTCTGATGTAATGATTGACGGTTGTCGATAAGTGAGAGGGATAACTGACGAGCCGTAACCCCGGTGGGCGGCAAGTCGAAGGGTTTGCGGCGAGGCAATGGTGAGTTCGTGGTGGCCGAGATGGTCGCTGTGGGCATGCGAAACAAAACAAACCTTGCGGGGTCGGCGACTGTCCAGATACAATCCGGCGTCCGGTATCAGAAGAGCTTGCTGCCAGGCAATCACTGTTTTTGAGCGAGGGTGAAACGACCAGTCCCTTACCGATCTATTAACACGATCGCCGGCGGATCGCCATCGGGCTTTTCAGCAATGCTATTTGTCCAGCAGGATAGGGGTTGGAGCGCTATGCAGAACGGGTCGGAGAATTTAGTGGAAAACCCAGCAGATCCCGCCACGCGCGCAGGGCAACAGCGGCTGAGCTATAAGTTTCAGCGGCTGCGC
The DNA here is from genome assembly GCA_964641895.1 of uncultured Tepidisphaeraceae bacterium. Classification (GTDB taxonomy): domain Bacteria; phylum Planctomycetota; class Phycisphaerae; order Tepidisphaerales; family Tepidisphaeraceae; genus UBA2421. The sequence goes on along the minus strand of CAZXLA010000067.1, from coordinate 12,737 downwards.
GAGCGCGTTCGGGAGGCGATTCGCTCCGGCGAACTCGTCGGCAAGCTGCCCGGCGAGCGCCAGTTGGCCAAGCGCTTCCGAGTCAACGCCAAAACGCTCAGCAAAGCCCTGACCGATCTGGCCGCCGAAGGATTGCTCGATCGTTCGATCGGCCGCGGCACGTACGTCCGCGGGGTTGACGCACCGGCCATGTCTAAAGACGGCAAGTGGCTCGTGCTGGTAGACGATCTTCACGAACGCCACTGGCTCATGGACAGCCTGCAGCACTTCAACCCCGAAACCACCGCCGTTTCATGCAAACAAACGCTTCGCCCGAGCGACCTGTCGGGCGTAGGCGGCGTAATCGACGCGGCCAAAGGCACGCCCGACGAACTCATTCGCGATCTACTGGTGCGCAACATGCCCACGGTGGTCGTGATGCGTCAGCCCAGCGGATATTCCACGCACACCGTGGCGATTGATCGGGTGCTCGGCGCGGCCAATCTCGCGCGCGAAATGGCGCTGCTCGGACACCGTCGGTTTTTCGTGGCCGAAGCCAAGGTGATTCCCGCAACCATTCACGACATCGTTCGACAAATTGTGACCCGCTACGACTCCGGCGCAGTGATCGATCACGGCTATGCAACTGACGTCCCGGCCGCCATCGCACAAGGAGCGACCGCCGTCATCTGCGCGTGCACCTTTGCCGCCGGCGAACTGATGAAAATCCTTGCCGGGCAGAACATTGCCGTGCCGCAGCAGGTGTCGGTCGGCTGCGCCGGTGCCGCCGGCGATGACGTGCCCTGCACCGGTTACTTCGTCCCGTTGCGCCAGTTCGCGGAATCGATCGCCAAGGTGCTGCGCGAACACGGTTCGGCGCGGCCGGTGAATCTGTGGCTGGCCGGCGCGTACCACGACAAACAAACGCTCGCCGGCGCTACCATGCCGGCAATGATTCAGGCTCAACAGGGTGTCGCTGCGCTTTCCACGGCGTACGAAACGAACCGGCCGGCGTAACAGGGCCGCGAGTGCTATTGCGCGCCGTGTTTGTTATCGCGACGAAGGCATCGTCGTTGTATTTGCTTTTGCGGCGTCGGGTGTCCGGGAATAGCTTGCGGCGACCGCGACGATCAGCCCGGCCACCACCGCCCACACCGCTAAAATGCCCAGCCATCCACCACGTTTTTCCGGCGACGCTTCCAGACGATCGACCGCCGCTGCGCGCGCCTTGGCAATCAATTGCGGCGGGGCGTCGCTGGCGGCGTAGCGGGCAAGCAACATCATCAAATGCCCCAGAGAACAGCCCGCGTCGGCTTCAACCAATCTGCCGCGCAATAATTCCAATCCCTTTCGAAGCCGCTTGCCAACCACCGGTTGAGTGACCTGCAGCATTTCTGCCAAATCATCCTGCGAATGCCGTTGATAGTAATGCTGGAGGACGACGTTGCGGTTGCGGGCGCTCAATCGCAGCAGGGCTTTATCCAGAGCATGGCGCACTTCATCCCAGCCCGGCTCTTCCGCCGGATCGACGCGGGGGGGATGCACGGTATCGGCCATCAATTCCCTGGCCCGGCGGGTGATTTGCTCGTGAATCCACACCGCCGGCTCGCCTCGAACCCGCTCGGGCTTCGCCGCGATGATGCCGAACACCTCGACCGTGAGCCGCTCGGCACGGGCGGGTTCGGCAGTGATGCGCAGCGCCACCGAGTAGACCAGCGCCGCATAACGTTGCGCAAGCTGGGCTATCGCCTCTCCATCCCTGGATCGCGCTGCGGCAAATAGCAAACTGGCATCGGAAGTGTACTGCATCAACGTAGCCGGCCGCATGAACGGTTTCGCGCGGTTCAGGCATTATGACACCATCGGCATTTGACGTCGATAGGCGATAGGGTGCGGTTGTGGGTTGTGGGTTGGGAGTTGTAGGTTGTAGATTATTAGTGGCATGTTTTCTGCAACGCCCAACCTCCAACCTCCAACCTCCAACGTACAACCCACCACTCCCAACCCACAACCAACAACTCCCCCCCGTCACCGCGATTTTCGTGTCAGGAGTTGCCGATCGATGATCCGCTCCAGCGTATCGCACACACGCAGAATCTGTGATTCGCTGAGTTTGTTGAAAAACGGCAGCGCAATAGTACGGGCCGATACATATTCGCAGACGGGGTAATCGCCTTCGCGGGTGAGAAGGGCTTCGCGAATGTAGGGCTGAAGGTGGATCGGCGGAAAGTAGTTGCTCGCTCCGATTCCCTCGATCCGCAATTGCTTGATGATCGCGTCGCGGTCGTCGCCGTCGAACAAATCGCTCAGGCGGACGACAAAGACGAACCAGCTCATTTGCGTGGTTTGGTCGATCGTCGGCAGGACGAGGTATTTGTTGTCCATCAATCGCCGCATGTAAGTATTTGCCACGCGCCGGCGCGCGTTAAGGATTTCATCCACGCGCTGCACCTGGGTCACGCCCAATGCCGCGTTGATTTCGCTCAGGCGGTAGTTGAAACCCAGCCGTGCGTGCGCCAACCAGTTCATGCCGTCGCGGCCCTGGTTGCGGTAACTTTTGCATAGGGCGGCGAAGCGGTCGTCGTCGGTGACGATCATTCCCCCTTCGCCGGTGGTGATTTGCTTGTTGGGGTAAAACCCGAAGACGCCCGCGCGGCCAAATGAACCGATCGGGCGGACGCGCGCGTCGCGTGGGCCGCGCGGATTTACTCCCGCGGCAGGGTTTGATTCGCTGACGCATCCTCCAAAGCCTTCGCAGCAATCTTCAATAAGCAAAAGCTCGTGGCGTTGGGCGATGCGTTCGAGTTCGATCATTCCGCCGGGGTGGCCGAACGCTTCAACGGCCAGGATGGCGCGCGTCCGCGGGGTGATGGCGCGTTCGACCTTGGTCACATCGATGTTGAGCGATTTCGGGTCGATATCGACAAACACCGGCTTGGCATCGACGAACAGGATGCAGTTGGTTGACGCCACGAAGCTGAACGGAGTGGTAATCACCTCATCCCCCGGCCGTATGCCCGCGGCGAGCATGCACAGGTGCAGCCCGGAGGTTCCGCTGGAAACGCCAATTCCGAGCCGTCGGCCGGCGACCCGTGCGCAGGCCCGCTCGAATTCTTCAATCTTGGGGCCGATTGAAAGCGTTGGCGTCTTGAGAACGTCTATTACAGCATCGATATCAGCCTGAGTGATATCGGGCGATGAAAGTGGAATCGACATTTCCATATTTGACCCAATGCGGTTTTAGCCCGAAACGGGCATCCCGCCCGCGTTTCCTGTATCCTTGAGCATGAGTGAGATGAAAGAATCCGTCAAGCCAACCGAACGTCGGCACGCCGCGTTGCGCCGCGCGGTGCGATTCGTGTGGCCGTACCGAAAAATGGTGGCGGCCAGCGTCGTGTGCGCGCTGCTGATGGGCTTGATCACCACCATCGGCCTCAGTGCCATTCTACCCATATTGAAGGTGTTGATCGAAGGCCAAACGGTGGCCGAGTGGGTGGATGAACAGGCGCTGGAATCGCGCCTCGGTCATGAAATTCGCACCGGCGAAACGCTGACGCTGCCGGGCAGCAGTTCGACGACTACAACCGAGATCACCCCCGCGGTCATTAGGCAGATGGCAGTTAACGAAGACGTGCCGGGCCTGAAGCCGACGCCCCGACCTTGGCGGGCGGTGCGCTGGCTGGCGTCGTTCGTGCCGACCCGGCCGATTTATGCGATCGCGGCCATCTTCGGTTTTATTTCGTTGATGGCGGTTTGCGGCAGCGTGTTCCGGTTCTTCCACGAACACTTGAGCGACCGCGTGGCGATCTTCGCCGTCAACGATCTGCGCCGGCGGATGTACGATCATGTGCTGCGTCTGCCGCTGGCGTATTTCGGCAAATTTGGCACCAGCGACGCGACCAGCCGGCTGGTTTCCGATGCCGCCCAATTGCAAGACGGCATTCGCGTGCTGCTCGGCCAGATGATTCAGGCGCCCATTTCGGCGGCGATGTCGCTCGGGCTGGCGCTGTTCATCAACTGGAAATTAACGCTGGTGGTGATCCTGTTTCTTCCGGCGATGTTTGTGGTGATGCGCAAGCTCGGCACGAAGGTGCGCCGGGCCATGCGGGCGGCGCTTCAGAAGAGCGCCAGCATGCTCGGGCAGATCGAAAGCACGCTGCAGGGCGTGCGTGTGGTGAAAGCCAGCCGTGCCGAACGCTTCGAGCGACGGCGCTACGGCGGGATCATGTCGGAACTGGTCAAAGAACAATTGAAGATGAGCCGCTACGAGGCCATCACCACGCCGGCGATGGAAACGATGGCACTTGTTGCCGTGGGTGCCATTCTGCTCATCGCCAGTTGGATGATGTTCGAAAAACACTGGCTCGAACCGACCAGCTTCATGATGATCATGATCGCGCTGGGCAGCATCGCCGAACCCATGCGCCGGCTGAGCAAGCTCAACAACGTCACCCAGCGCGCCAACGCGGCGGCGGTGCGGATGTTTGAGATCATGGATACAGAAGTCGAAGCGCGCCGAAATGCCGTCGCGGCAACGCGGAATGAGAAGCGCGTTTCGTTGCCTTCGCTGCAGCGCGATATTTTGTTCGACAATGTCAGCTTCAGCTATCCCGGTGGAGCCAACGTTGCTGTCGATCATGTGACGCTTCGTGTGCCCAAGGGCCAAAGTGTTGCCGTCGTCGGTCGAAACGGCAGCGGGAAAACGACGCTCTTGGCGCTGCTACCACGGTTTTATGACCCCACCGGCGGGGCGGTGCTGATCGACGGCGTTGATCTTCGCCAAGCCACGCTGCGCTCCCTCCGCCGCCAGATTTCGCTGGTGACGCAGGAAAGTGTGGTGTTTCCCGGCACGATCGCCCAGAACATTGCCTACGGCCTGCCACTGGCCCGCCGCGACGAAATCGAGAATGCCGCGCGGCGCGCTTTCTCCCACGATTTTATTCTGGCCAAACCGCAAGGCTACGATACCCTGCTCGATGGTTTAGGTTCGCAACTGTCCGGCGGGCAAAAGCAGCGGCTGTGCATCGCACGGGCAATCCTCCGCAACGCCCCGATTCTCATCCTCGACGAAGCCACCAGCCAAGTCGATGCCGAAAGCGAACATCTGATCCAGCAGGCCATCGAAGGCCTGATGCACGAAGCGACCACGTTTGTCATCGCCCACCGCTTCAGCACGATTCTGTCCGCCGACGTAATCGTCGTGATGGACCAAGGCCGGATCGTCGGGCAGGGCAAACACGAAGCGCTGCTCAAGACGTGCGAAGTGTATCAGCAGCTGTATGAGAGGCAGATGATCGGGGCGGCGGGGTGAGCCGGTTGCCGCTTGATATCCAGCGGCTCGTGGAAGACGGCGATTTTTTGGTGTCCGCCCACGCGGATCGAAAGCTTGCCAGCGACCGCATTGTCCTCCGCGAAGTGCTTGAGGGGCTTTCCGGCGCCTTGGTGGTTGAAGACTATCCTGCGTACCCGAAAGGCCCCTGTGTTTTGTTGCTCCAAAGCGATCTTGCAAGGAAGCCGCTTCACATTCTTTGGGGCCTGCGCAAGAATACCACCCGGCCGGCAGTTGTGGTTACCGCGTATCGGCCGGACCCGTTAAAATGGAGTATGGATTTTCTCCTGAGGATCAAATGACGCGACGCACGCATGTCGAACTAGTAAAAGAAGGCGACTACGTCGCCGAGGTAGATGTCGAACTGCTCGACGACGATGGCCCCGACGGATGGGGCCCCTACTTAAGCGCCGGCGACGCACTGAAGCTTGACGACGTCCGTCAATCCCTGCGGCGTGGGAATGTCGTGGAAGCCACGCGCAACGCCCGCGTGTATCGCTTGGTTCCAGTTCCCGCCGCGTGAACGCATTTCGATTGAGTTTGCCGCATTGTCGCAATTTACGCCGAGTCAACGATGAGAAAATTCGTCCTCATTCTGGTGGCCCTGTCCTCATCACTCGTTCGGGCCGATGATTGGAACATTAATGCAATTTGGCACGACGGCCTCGTCGAGAAGGCCACCTACACCGCCAGCCGGCCGATTTATGGGAAAGATCGCAACTACGAAGCGATCATCTTCACCAATAAAGAGCAGCACGACCTGAAAACGCTGACTAAAGCCAGCGGTTCGAATCAGACGGTGGAAGTGTGGAAGCACAACCACATCGAAGTGGTTCCCACGCCGAACTACGATTACAAGTTTGAGACCACCACGCATATGACCGCCGACAAGCTGGAACTTACCCGGCTTGATTGTTCCAGCCAGGAATTCTGCGGCACGAGCTTTAAGCAGTTCATGCTGCGGCCGGGTGAAAAGTCGCTCGGCTTTTTTCTGTTCAGCTACATGCCCGAGGCCGGCAGGCAGGATGGAACGATCAAGCTGGGCGATCGCAAGGTCGTGCCGATCGATTCTCTCCCACTCTGGCTGCGCGACTACGATTTCGCGAGCAGGCCGGTAGTGGAGTTCGCTGCAATTGCCAGCCAGAAGAGCAACCGCCAGACCAACCCCGCCGTCATCCCCGCTGTCGTTCAGTTCGGTGGTGAAGAGGGTGATTCTTACCGGCTTGATGTTTCGGTTTCGGGCAAGGCCATTGGAAGCTACTGGATGGCAAAGGACCGCCTGCACGTAATGACCCGCGCCGCTCTGGCCGACGGGCAGAAGTATGAATTGAAAAAGGTTGAACGGGTGAACTATTGGACGATTAAGGGGGAGTGAGCACAGTCCTTAAGAAGCTTTGCGCCGTCGAAGAATCGCCTCGTTCAGATCGAAATGCATCTGTAGATTCAACCAGAGTTCCGGCGTCGTCTTCAATGCCGTAGCAAGATCGAGGGCGCCGTTGGGTGTCACGGATCGCTTGCCAGTGATTAGCTCGTTGAGCTTGGCCGTCGTCCACCCTAGTTTCGCAGCGAACGCACGCTGCGTTGTTTTCATCGGACGGAGAAACTCCTCAAGCAGCATTTCGCCAGGATGTATCGGGTTTTGGGGACGCATGGTGACCGCTTTCTTCAATGATAGTAGACAACCCGCACATCGAACGCGCCATCAACCCACAGGAAGATGATGCGCCACTGATCGTTGATTCTGATCGAATGGAAACCTGAAAGGTCTCCGCGCAGCGCCTCAAGGCGGTTTCCAGGGGGTGCTTTAGGGTCGTCGAGCCGCGTGGCAACGTTCAGGTATTGCAGCTTTCTTTGCGCGGCTGCCCGCAACATTGATGGAAACTGACGCGTCGCGCGGCTGTTTCGGTCGAAAAAAAGGTCTTCAGACAATCGGTCGCCGAACGATCGAATCACGTTATCATGTTATCATAACGCGATAATGCTGCGACGGCTTTTGGAAGATTCGGCCAAAGCCCGTACACTATGACGAGCACCCATGAGCGACAAAACTGAGCACCCACCCCTTCCAGACAAGTTCGCCGCACTCGGCGTTCGCAGTTCTATTTTACGCGCACTGGCCGAACTGAAGTTTACCGAACCTTCGGAAATCCAGACGCTTCTGATTCCGCGCGCCCTCGCCGGTGTGGATCTTCTGGGCCAGGCCCGCACCGGCACCGGCAAAACCGCCGCGTTCGGTATTCCGATCCTTCAGATGGCTACACGCGGGTTGGCCACCCAGGCGCTGATTCTTGTCCCCACGCGTGAACTGGCCGTGCAGGTGCATGAGGAAATCAATCGCATCGGGCAGCTTACACCGATCCGCAGCATGGCGGTGTACGGGGGGGAGCGCATCACCGCGCAGGTGCATGGGCTGAAGGCGCACCCGGAAATCATTGTCGGCACGCCCGGCCGCGTGATGGATCTGCTCGATCGGCGCATTCTGACGCTGGGCAACATCCGGTTCATCGTGCTCGACGAAGTGGATCGCATGCTCGACATCGGCTTCCGCGACGATATTCGCAACATTCTCTCAAGACTCCGTGGCATGAGCGAACGGCGTGAGGGCGACGGGCGTGACGGCGGTGGTCGTGACGGGGGCGGGCGCGACGGCAATGGAGATGTCTCGGCCGACAGTTCCCGATCACATCAAACCGTTTTCGTTTCGGCCACGTTCACCGACGAAATCGAACGGCTGGCGCGCAAATACATGAAGGAGCCGGTGGAGAAGCTTGTCGCCTCCGGCGCCGACGACAAACCCACCGTCGAAAAAGTCGATCAATCGTATTACATGGTTCAGCCGTGGGATAAATATCGCCTGCTTAGAATGCTGTTGAAGCAGGAGCAACCCGACTTGGCCATTATCTTCTGCCGCACGAAACACGGCGCCGATAAACTCTCCACCCACCTCAAACATGCGGGCATCGAGTGCCGCGAGATTCACGGCAACCTGGCGCAGAATGCACGCGATAAGGTGATGAAGAACTTCCGCACCGGCAAGTTCGATGTGCTGGTCGCCACCGACTTAGCCAGCCGCGGGCTTGATGTGGCCGACATCAGCCACATCATTAACTATGATCTGCCCGACGACCCTGAAGTGTACGTGCACCGCATCGGTCGAACGGCGCGCATGGGCGCCAGCGGCAAAGCGATCAGCTTCGCGGCCCGCGATCAGGGCGACATGCTGACCAAGATTGAGTCGCTCATCAACATGGTGATTCCGGCGGCAAAAATGGAGGGCTTTGAAGCATCGCCCGAGCCTAACCGCGCTCCGCAGCCCGAAGACCATATCCCAGTGAGCAGCGAGCCCTCGTCGGCGTCGGTGGCGCAGCAGCAAAAGTCGGGGATGCGCCTCGGCGCCAAGCTTCCCGTGACGCGGCGCCGACGCCGCTAATGAAGCGGCACGCATCACCTGTAACACCATGCACGCGGCACATACGCGGCGCGCGCATCGCGAAGCAACGATCCAAGAACGCAATCGTGGTAGCCTAAGTTGTTTTGGAGGTGGATGATGTCTGTGAATGTTGCCGTCGTCGGCGTAACCGGAGCGGTGGGGCAGGAATTCCTCACCGTGCTGGCGGAGCGCAATTTCCCCATCAAGAACTTGAAGCTCCTCGCGTCGGCGCGCAGCGCCGGCAAGCAAGAGGCGTTTCGCGGCGAAACGTATACCGTTGAAGAACTGACCAAAGACAGCTTCAAAGACATTCAAATTGCCCTGTTCAGCGCCGGCGGCAGCATCAGCAAAGAGTTTGCCCCCGCCGCCGTTCAGGCCGGGGCGATTGTGGTCGATAACTCATCTGCGTTCCGCATGAAAGACGGCATTCCGCTCGTCATCCCGGAAGTAAATCCGCAGGCGATCGAAAAGCACAACGGCCTGATCGCCAACCCGAATTGCTCGACGATCATCATGAACGTGCCTGTGTGGCCGCTGCACAAATTCAATCGCGTGAAGCGCATCATCGTCAGCACGTATCAGGCGGTGAGCGGGGCGGGTGCGTGGGGCCTGGAAGAACTCGATCGGCAGATCAAAGCCTACGCCGCCGGCGCGCCGATTGAGAAGGTTAAGTTCCCCCACCCCATCGTGAACAACTTGTTCAGCCACAACACCAAAATCGCCGCAAACGGCTACAACGAAGAAGAGAACAAAATGCTCTTCGAGACCCGCAAAATTTTCGGCGAACCAAAAATGGCCATCACCGCCACGTGCATTCGCGTGCCGATTCCGCGGGCGCATTGCGAATCGATCAACCTCGAATTCGAGCGCCCGATCACGCCGGCCGAAGTGCGGCAGATTCTCAGCAAAGCGCCGGGCGTGAAGATCGTGGATGACGCCCCGGCGAATCACTTTCCGATGCCCCTGGAAGCCAGCGGACAGGACGATGTGCTCGTCGGCCGAATCCGCCAGGACATGAGCCGCGACGACGGCCGCGGGATCGAACTGTTCGTCAGCGGCGACCAGATCCGCAAAGGCGCCGCCACGAACGCGGTGCAGATTGCCGAACGGCTGGTGTGATGATGAGCGATTCAAACGATTATCGTATCACCACCCACCTCGCCGAGATCGACCTCGGCGCAATCTGCGATCTGCTTCAAAACCATTCCTATTGGGCCAACGAACGGCCGCGGGAGGAGATCGAGCGGGCGTTTCGGTCGCCGGCCTCGATTTGCTTTGGGCTGCTTGATCGTGCCGGCAAGGCCGTCGGCTGCGCGCGAGTCGTCACCGACCGTACCACGTTCGGATGGGTTTGCGATGTGATTGTGCATCCTGAACACCGCGGCAAGGGTTTGGGCAAGCGTCTCGTTGAAGCAGTGATTGCACACCCTGACCTGCAATTTCGCCTGATCCTTGCCACGCGCGACGCGCACACTTTCTACGAAAAATACGGCTTTGAACGCCGCGAAATGATGCGCCGGCCAGCGAGCACGCCGCCGCCTTCATGAGTTACCATGATTGCGGATTGCGATATCGATCGCTGCCATTTTTTCATGGTCCATCGAAATTCGTGATACAATTCTCCAATCATGACCACCGCCGTAGCAGCCAATCCTCGAACCAAGACCTGGACGCGCCAAGAGTATTATCAAATGGCCGACCTCGGCTGGTTCAACGGCCAGCGCGCGGAATTGGTGGAAGGAGAGATCTTTGTGCTCAGCCCACAGAATTTTCGGCATTCATCGGCGGTGGATCGCGCATTTCGAGTGATTGATCGGGCGATCGGATCAAGATACTGGGTGCGCGCCCAGCTCCCCATGCAGGCCGGTCCAACCTCCGAACCAGAGCCAGACATCTCGGCGGTTCCCGGGCAGCGCGACGATTACACCGATCATCCTGAACAGGCCGTGCTGGTTGTGGAAGTCAGCGATTCCACGGTCTATTTCGATCGGAAGCGGAAAGCGTCGCTTTACGCGAGCAGAAATATACAGGATTACTGGGTGCTGAATCTGGTGGATGATCAGCTTGAAGTGTTCCGAAATCCGAAACCGGACTCGACGGCCACTTCGCAGGCAAGTTATGATTTGCCGATCATCCTCAAGCGCGGTGACGCGATAAATCCACTCGCCGACACCACAATATCCATCAGGGTTGACGACCTGTTGGGTCGCCGTGCCTCGTAGCCGATAGGGTCACCTCGGCGCAAACTTTAGTGACGCCGAATTGATGCAGTATCGCAGCCCCGTCGGCTTGGGCCCGTCTTTGAAGACGTGGCCCAGATGACCGTCGCACCGGCTGCAGTGTACTTCGTCGCGCTCGTATCCCAAGTCCTTATCCGTGCTCTGCGAAACCACGCCTTCTTTGGCCGGCTGCCAGAAGCTCGGCCAGCCGGTGCCGCTTTCGAATTTCTCTTTCGAGTCGAACAGTTCCTGCCCGCAGCCGCGGCAAACGAATTGACCGTCGGCGTGATTGTCATTGTATTCATTGCGGAATGCGTATTCAGTCCCTTTGCCGCGCAGCACAAAAAACTGCTGGTCGGTGAGAATGGTCTTCCATTCATCGTCGGTCAGGCTCACGCGGTTCTTGGCGTCGGGCACGAGTTTTTTGGCGATCTGATCGGGAATCGCCTTCGATGGTTGCGACGCCGGCGCGGGGCCTTTGTCCTCAGCGGTCGCGGTCGCTGAGCGGTAAATAAGTACCGCCACGATGACGGCGAGCAATGCAATGACGATCACGTTTTTCATGCAATCCTCTCTGAATGACCATCGACCAGGACCGAACACACCATCAACAACTATAGATGCCGCCAACGCCTCAGAGGATATAAAAAAAATGGGCGGCGACGTATGCAGCGTCGCCGCCCGGATAGCTCCCGCTCCAAGACATACCCGGCGCGATCCAAATCGCCGCGCCCACAGGTAATCGGGCGATCTTATGGCAGAACGACGGTATCAATCCAATGAATCACGCCATTGGAACAGACCACGTCGGTCTTAATCACTTTGGCGTTGTTGATCATGACGTTGCCGCCTTCAACCTTCACATCAAGGTCTTTGCCATTGGCGGTCGTGAGCTTCATCGTCTTCACATCGGCAGCCTTGATGGCCTTGCCGGCGTGGACATGATAAAGCAGGATGCCTTTAAGCTTTTCCTTGTTTTCCGGCTTAAGCAGGTCTTCCACCGTGCCCGCCGGCAGTTTGGCGAACGCGGCGTTGGTCGGCGCGAACACCGTGAACGGGCCGGCGCCCTTGAGGGTCTCCACCAAACCTGCGGCCTTGATGGCGGCGACGAGGGTCGTCACTTCGCTCATCCCCGGCCCGACGGCGGTTTCAATGATGTCTTTCTTCATCATGTCGTCGGCAGCGATGGCCTGCTGTTGCGGGAAAAATACAGCGGTAGAAAATGCAGCGGCGGCCGCGATCGCGGTCACGCCCAGAACGGTCATCTTACGAAACATAGAATCTCCTTCAACCCGGGTCACGGGTCGATCAGAATTGATTGTGAATGGCTCGATCCTCCAAACGCGCGATAGCCCAATGCTGTCGCGGTGGCCAAGCCCGACGCACAATGGTTCGACCCATGATACGACGCGGATGCAAGATAATCTTTCTTTACCAATAAATTCGCCGATCGTGGTTCCACCCCATCCGACACGCCCAATCCCCCGCCTAACGACGGACTTCCGACCCCTGCACCTGACGCCCGCCCCCCAGTACAAGCCCACCGCCGCTTGCGGCGTCGCGGACGAGCAACTTCATCTCTGAGCATAGGTAGGATGAACCCGCAACAAGCGAGTTACAAATCAACATCCACTGCCGCCGCCCACTAAATAAACGCCTCCACCCCATCCACCAAATCGCGGGCCGTGGCAGAATTATCCCGCCGGGCGCGGTCGAAGCCAGAGCCGCCGAAGAGGGTGTCGATGAGGCCGTCGCGGGCGTAGAGAATGTCGTTGCCGGC
>CAZXLA010000066.1:0-16754 GCA_964641895.1 uncultured Tepidisphaeraceae bacterium | reverse complement strand
GCCGTTGCGGCGCCGTGGTTTGTTTATGTGTTGCGAACGGTGCCCGACGCGTGGGCGGTGTTCAAGACCGAGGTGACGCGCGACGGTGCCACCACCCTCGCCGCCGACCCGTGGCATAACTATTTCGTCATTGTGGCACTGGCGGCGCCGTGGGTTGTGTTTTTCATCGCCGGCGTGGCGGTTTGCGCGGTCGAATGGCGGAGAAGCCCGCATAAGTTGTTCGCCGTGCTGCTGCTGATTGCACCGATTGTGGTCATGTCGCTGGTGAAAGACAAAAACGAGCGCTACTTGCTTCCGATGATCGCGCCGCTGGCGCTGGTGACGGCGTATGCGATCCTGCCACAGCTTCGGCCGCGGATGGCATTGAACGCAACCGAAATGTGGTTGGCGCGGGCACACGCGTGCGTTCTGCTGGCACTTGCCGCGGGACTGCCGCTGGTGATGAGCAACGCGCGGTGGCTGCCCCGTCTCGACGGCGGGGCGTGGCTGCCTGGCAACATCGCGGTCATCGCCTCGGCAATTGGTGCGGGAGTGTGGGCGATCGCGATCGTGGCGTGGCGTCGTTCGCCGGTGACGATGATTGCTTCAACCCTGTGCATCATGCTCACGGCGCACGCTTTGTTCCTTTACGGCTACCGCGAGAGTCCCAGAGGGCGCAGCCAGATGCTCGGTATCGCCGATGCCATTCACGCGGTCCGTCCGTCGGCCACCGTGTATTACGTGGATACAGACGATTCGCCCAAGGCGATCCCGCAGGACCTCCAGATTTATCTCAATCGCGCCGTTCGCACGGTCTACAAAGTCGATGACATGCCGGCGCCGTCGAGTGACCGCGTGTTGGTCATGCTCCGCCGCGAGGGTGAAGACGCGCCGACCATACCGGGATGGATCGAGCTGGCCCGGCGGCCGTGGGGCGGTCGGTCGTGGAATGCACTGGTCGGGCCGTGACCAATGCATGGTTTGTGCGGCCTCGTATCGTCGGATTGGAAAAACGGGTATCACTTCAAGCTCATGTCGGACTACGACGCCGATCGCCCGCGACCGTGGTTGCTTCGACGATTGCTCGTCCTCGCCGCCGCCGTGGGATTTTTGGTGATTTGCTACGGATGGATCCGGCGGCCCGCGCTGCCTTTCGTCGGCGATTCGCTTTCCACAAACACGGGGCAGTTTGAAAGCCGGGTGCGGTCGTCGCTGCGGGTGGCGAGCTTTAATATTCGGGCCGGCCGGGGGATCGACGGCGACACCGACCTCATCCGCACCGCCAATTTGCTGGGCAGCTTTGATGTCATCGGCTTAAATGAAGTCCGCGGGAAACTCTACGGAAGCCCGGGCAATCAGGCAGAAGAACTGGCCCGGATCCTGCAACTCCCCTGGGCGTTCGCGCCCGGCGAGCGCCGGTTCTGGCACGATTCGTTCGGCAACGCGTTGTTCAGCCGTGTGCCGATCAGCCATTACAGCGTGTCGCCGCTTCCGCATCGCCAATGGGGCGGCTATCGCAGTGTTTTGCATGCGAAGGTTCGGCTGGACGGCGCGGTGGTGAATCTGCTGATCACGCACGTTGATCGAAGCGATCAGGATCGAGCGACGCAGTTTCGCGCCGCCGCCGAGCTTTTCCTGTCGCTGGCCGAACCGGCCATTCTCATGGGCGACCTCAACACCGCCGGCGACGACCTGCTGATGCAAAACCTGTTGCAAATCGCTGGCGTGCAAGACCCGATCGGCGATACTACTACATTGCCAGCCAAGGAGCGAATCGATTGGATTCTGACGCGCGGATTGCAAACCCTGGAAGCCGGAGCGGTAAGTTCGGCGGTGTCGGATCACCCGCTGGTGTGGGCGCATCTGGTGCTTCCTCCGACCGGCATCGAGCGTCCGACAACTCAGCCGACGACTCGGCCGACTTCTCCGGGCGACTAGGGCTTCCTAACATCTTGCTTGTCGCCCTGTTCTCGCTGAGTTTGCTTTTAATCAACATCGGCGGCGTTGTGCTCTCGCGGCACGAAGTTCTTGCTGCGCAACCCGCGCGCGAAATGTTAAGCGACGGCCACTGGATCGTGCCCACCATTGCCGGCGAATACCGCGTAAACAAACCGCCGACGATGGCGTGGTTCATCGCCACATCGATGGCGATCTTTCAGAGCAAATCCGAATGGGTGGCGCGCCTGCCGGCGGTCCTCAGCGGCGTGCTGACGTGTGTGCTCGTCGCCTCCATGACTGCGCAACATCTCGGCCGGCGTACGGGTTTGATCGCGGGATTGCTAACCGCGACGTCGTTCTTCGTGCTGTTGCAGGCGCGATTAAGCGAAGCCGACATGCCCTTGGCGATGTGCGTCACCCTCGCGTTTTGGGTTCTTACTCCCTCTCCTGGTACCCCGGGAGAGGGCCGGGGTGAGGGTTCTTTTGGCGAACCCAAGGCTCCCAATTCATCAACACCGGTAGATGACCCGCCAATTGGCGAAGGTATCCCAATCGTTCGCCACGAGAACCGTCACCCCGGCCCTCTCCCGGCGTACCGGGCGAGGGGACTTAGCCTTCTGTTTTACTTTGCTGTTGGGCTTTCTTTCCTGCTCAAAGGCGTCGGGCCCATCTTCATCCTGCCGGCGGGCATTCTTTATGCGCTGCTGTCGCGCGATCAACGGGCAAAAAAAATTCTGCTCAACCCCTGGGGCATCGCGCTGCTGCTGGTGCTGCTGGTGGCATGGCCGCTGGCCGCGTGGAAGACTTACCCCGACATCGTGCAAGGCTGGCGGCGCGAAACGCTGCAACGCGTGACCGGCGAGCTTGGGGAAAAGCTCGGCAAAAGCGACCCATTTCTGCTCTACTTCTACAGCATTCCCATGATGCTGTTGCCGTGGTTCCCGCTGGCCATTGTTGGGGCGATTGCGGGGATCAAGGCACGATGGCATCGACATCGGTTCGGCTTGATGTTGCTTTGTTGGTTCGGCGTGGGGTTTGTTTTGTTGCATCTGAATTCGTGGAAGCACAACCACTACTCGATGCCCATCCTCCCCGCGTGCATGCCGGCGGCGGCGGTGGGGTTGATGCTTTGGCTGCGGCATAATTATGCGAAAACGAACCCGCGGCACCTGCTGTCGGCTGTGGGTTGGACTGTAGCGTGCGTTGCGGCGGTGCTATTCGTGCTGAAACGGCAACCGAACGGCGCAAACGATATCGCGGTGCTGATCGGCATTATTGGCGTCGGCGGTTTAGTGTTGATCGGTCTTGAACACCTGCGTCGGCAGGGCCTGCAATTCGCGGCGCTATTCGCGGTGGCGTGGCTTGTCGCGGCCGGGGTGTTTCTCAAGATCACCCTCTGGCGCGACGGCTACCAAAGCTCGGCGGAACTGGGTCGCCGCGTGTCTGAAATTGTGCCGGCCGAGACGACCGTGACGCTGCTCGGTCTCGGTGAACACCACATCACCTATTACCTCGATCGACCGATGCGGCGGATCGATGAAATCGAGAAGATCAACGATCAGGCGGCAAGCCTCAGCCGCCCCGCGTACATCCTCGCGCAGGCGATTGCCAAGCCCACGTTGCAAAAGCTCGGCACGCTTGAAACAATCGACCGCGATGCAACCCTCAACCGCCGTGAAACCGAAGCCAATCGGGTGACGCTGTATCTTCTTCGATAAATCTATTCTGAATACTCGCACCAAGTCTTGGGCGTTTCCCAAACCGTCACGCTGGCGAGTGTGGCGCGCGCGTTTGCGACCAGCGGTTTGAGCATGCGGTAGATCACCATCGCGATGTTCTCCACGCTCGGGATAAGCTGCTTGAACTCCGGCACTTCCACGTTCAAGTGCTTGTGATCGAGCTTCTGGATGACCGCCTGGTTCACAATGCGTTCCAAATCATGCACCGCCAGCGTGAGGCCCGACGAATCCGGAGTGCCGGCGATGGTCACTTCAACCTCATAGTTGTGACCGTGGCCGTGCGGGTTATTGCACTTGCCGTAGGTCTGGATGTTTTCGTCGTCGCTGATCGCCGGATTGTGCAGCCGATGGGCGGCCGAAAACTCGAACTTCTGGCTGAGGCGGGTCATGGGCAGTTCCTTCAAAACAACACCGATGGTGCAGTACGGCGAAAGCGAGAGTTCAATTTTATCGAGCGTCGCGCCGGGCCAGCCGTCTTTCAGTGCTCCCGCCAGCACCGCAGGAATATCGGCCAACCGATGCGATGCAGTTTCGTCGGTGGCGATGGCATTGAGCAGCGGAATGGCCCGGTCACGCACCACTTTGTCGATATCTTTAATGTTTTGCAGATAGCTGCTGCGATCGTTGAGATCGCCGCAAAGGGTGACGCGCAGGGCAAGCCAAGGCGCAATCCGGTCGATGGCCGGCGCGCCGCCATGACCGTTGCCTTGGCGGCCGGCGGGCCGGCCGGTGAGCGAGAAACGAACCTCTCGGGTCAATCGAAACACCGCACAGAGTATAGGCGAAAATCACCCCGTTTTTTCGGCTCAAACGCTACTATTTCACGCGCCGGCCAAGTAGCGGTGGACGCGCATTTCTGCGACAATCCAACTTCTTGAATCCATGCCGTTTTTGATTGAGCAATCGGAGCAATTTTGATGTCTGACCAGACCCCGACCGACATGTCCGCCTCCTCTGCCGAATACAATGAAGAATCGATCCGCGTGCTGGACGATGTGGAACACGTGCGCACGCGCCCGGGCATGTACATCGGCGGATACAACCCACGCGGGTTGCATCATCTGGTGTACGAAATCGTCGACAATTCCATCGACGAAGCCCTTGCCGGCCATGCCAAGCACATCGAAGTGATGATCAACGCCGACGGCAGTTGCACCGTGCAGGACGACGGCCGAGGCATTCCCGTGGGCATTCATCCGACGGAAAAAATTCCGACAGTCGAAGTGGTGTTTTCCACACTCGGCGCCGGCGGGAAGTTCGAGCATAACGAGCAGTCGGCGTACAAAACGTCGGGCGGATTGCACGGGGTGGGCGCATCGGTCGTGAACTTTGTAAGCGAGTGGATGGAGATCGAAGTCTACCGCGATGGCCAGATTCATCACATGCAATTCGAGCGCGGCCGCAAGAGCAGCGATATGAAGGTCATGGGCAAGACCACCCGCAGCGGCACGAGGGTGAGCTTTAAGCCGGATACCACCCTCTTCACCGACGTCAACTTCGTCTACGAAACGCTGGCCCAGCGGCTGCGTGAACTGGCGTACCTCAACAGCGGCGTTGAGATTGCCTTTGCGGATGAGCGGTCCGACAAGAAGGATATTTTTAAGTTCGAGTTGGGTCTGGTCGACTACATCAAACACCTCAACGCCGCCAAAACCGGGCTTCATGAACCCATTACGTTTCAGAAGCGCGATGAATCGTTGCGGATCGAGGTGGATGTCGCGATGCAGTACGCCGATTCGTATAGCGAAACGCTGCTGAGCTTCGCCAACAACATTAACAACCATGACGGCGGCTCGCACTTAAGCGGCTTCAAAACCGGGTTGACCGGCGTCATCAATCGTCACGCCGAAAAGAAGGGGTGGATCAAAGGCGACCTGCGTCCCACCGGTGACGACCTCCGCGAAGGCCTGACTGCAATTTTGAGCGTGAAGCTTCCCGAGCCGCAGTTTGAATCGCAGACCAAAGACAAGCTGCTGAACCCTGAAGTGGAATCATTCGTGCAGACCGCCGTCAACGAGCGGCTGGGAGCGTTTCTGGAAGAGAACCCCAAGGTCGCCCGGACGATGTTCGATAAAGGCGTGCTGGCCGCCGAAGCACGCGAGGCGGCGCGCAAGGCGCGTGAACTCACGCGCCGCAAGAATGCACTGGAAGGCAACAGCCTGCCGGGCAAGCTGGCCGACTGCCGCAGCAAAAGCAATGAAGACACAGAGTTGTTTTTAGTCGAAGGCGACAGCGCCGGCGGAAGCGCCAAGCAGGGGCGCAACAGCGAGATTCAGGCGATCCTGGCATTGCGCGGCAAGCTGCTGAACGTCGAAAAGGCCAATTTGGTGAAGATGCTGGGTCACGAAGAAATTCGCACAATCATCAGCGCGCTAGGCTGCGGCATTCGCGATGACTTTAATTTGGAGAAGCGCCGCTACGGCAAGATCATCATCATGACCGACGCCGACGTCGACGGCAGCCACATTCGCACGCTGCTGCTCACGTTCTTTTTCCGGCACATGCAGGAACTGATCAAGGCCGGGCGGATTTATGTCGCCCAGCCGCCGCTTTATCAGATTTCGCGAAAGAAAAAGATCGAATACGTCCTCAACGAGCGCGAGATGCGCAAAACGCTGACCGATCTGGGGCTTGATGCGACGACACTGCTCGTCCGCGACGCCGACACCGGTAAAGAAACCCGCCGCATCACCGGCGATGAACTTCGCAAGCTAATTGAGTCGCTCAACCGCCTCGAAGAGTTGCTGACCGTCATCCGCCGGCGCGGGATCGATTTTGCTGATTTTCTTTCAAAGCGCGACGCGAAGGGCAGCCTGCCGCGCTTTCACGTTGTGATCGACGGCGAAGACTACTTCCCCCACACCGCGCAGGACCGCGATGAATTCCTCCGCGAACGCAACGTGGTCCTCGACGGCGATTTAATCGAAGCCGCGCCGACCAACGGCGACAAGCCCAAGACGCGAATGCAGAAAAATCACGAGCTGCACGAAGTGCGCGATCTGGAAAAGTTATTCGTCGACCTCGAGCACTACGATCTGCCGATCGACGATTACTTCCTCACGCAGGAGGAAGGCGTCACCGGCGAAAAACTCGCCACGCGCTACGCGCTGCTGCAGGAAGACAAAATCACCAACGTCGCCGGCGTGGCGCTGGTGCTGCCACAGGTGCTGGCGCTGGGCAAGCAGGGCATCGAGGTCAAGCGATTCAAAGGTCTTGGCGAAATGAACGCCGAAGAACTGTGGGAAACCACGCTCGACAACACCAAGCGCGTCCTCTTCCGAGTCACGCTCACCGAAGCCGGCGAGGCCGAAAAAATGTTCAGCGTGCTGATGGGCGAAAACGTCGAACAACGGCGGCAGTTCATTGAAGATCATGCGCTGGAAGTGAAGAATTTGGATGTTTGACCGCGATAGACATGATAGACTCGGACACGAAAATGAGCACTGCCCAGCAGATTCAGGAAAAGGTTGATAACCTTTCCGCCGACGAACAGGCGAAAGTGCTGGAGTATCTTGAGTGGATCGAAGCAACTCGCCCGATCGATGACAAGGCGTGGGGAGAGCTGGGCGCGCGGCTCGCTGCCGAAACACTTCATCCGGATGATTTTTCGGATTGGGAGCAGAACAAGCGTGAATGAGCTGGCACAGGGCGAGGTTTGGTATGTTCGCTTTGCCGAACCGATCGGTCGTCGGCGTGCTGTAATTCTGACGCGAAAATCATCATTGTTCACGCTGCACAATGTCACCGTGGCCACGGTCTCGCGGCAGCATCATCACCTGGACACCGAGGTGGAATTAACTACCGATGACGGGCTGTTCGAACAATGCTGGGTGTCACTCGACAATATTCAAACAGTGCCGCAGTATTTGTTCGAACGAAAGCTGGCGCATCTGGGTGCGATCCGAATGAGCCAGATCTTTGAAGCCGTCCGCGACGCATTTGAGATGCCATTCTGACTGGTTGCATCTCCGCCAGCGCATACGTTCAGAGGCGAAACCGATCCTCAGTCCAATCGATCGTTGCGGAGTTAACCAGCGCGCTCAGGGCCCGGGACGCCATCGACCCAGTTCTGTAATCCACCCACCGATCAGTGCCGCGGGCGTCACATCAAACGCCGGGTTATAAACCTGCACCCCTTTTAGCGATCGCGGTGTTACTTCGGTCGCTTCGCGGTGTTCGATGGGGATTTGCGAGCCGTCACGAATCTTCATGTCGATCGTACTCGTCGGCGCCGCGACGAAAAACGGCACGCCGAAATGCTTCGCCATAATCGCCAGCCCGAGCGTGCCAATTTTGTTGGCGGTGTCGCCGTTGCCGGCGATGCGGTCGGCGCCGACGAGGATCGCGTCGATCTTTCCCTCGCTCATCAAACTCGCGGCCATGTTATCGCACAGCACGGTTACCGGAATGCCCGCCTGCTGAAGTTCGTACGCGGTCAATCGCGCGCCTTGCAGCAGCGGGCGGGTTTCGTCGGCGAAGAGTTCAAACTTCACGCCGCGCTCGTGGCCGACGTAAATGGGGGCGAGCGCCGTTCCAATGCCGGATGCCGCCAAAGCGCCGGCGTTGCAGTGGGTGAGGATGTGCAGCGGCTGCGGTTTCTTAAGGTGGAGCAAAAACTGCAAGCCGTGCTCGCCGATTTTCTGGCAGCAGGCGGCGTCTTCACGGGCAATTCGATGACATTCTTCGAGGACGCGCCTCTTGAAATCGTCTGAAGAACCCTCACCCCGGCCCTCTCCCGGGGTACCGGGCGAGGGAGGAACGCGCCGAATCCTCTCCAGCGCCCAAAACAGATTCACCGCGGTGGGGCGCGAGGTGGCAAGGTGATCGCAGGCGGCGTGGAGTGTCGCGTGGAGCGTGTTCACATCATCGTCGCGGCGCGCGATGGAAAGATAGGCCCCATACGCCGCCGCCACGCCGATAGCGGGCGCGCCGCGGACGGCGAGGCACTTGATCGCGTCCCAAACCATATGCTCATCACTGCAATCAATGTACGCGGTCTCGCCGGGCAGTCGCGTCTGGTCGAGCAGGCGCAGGCATGCCGGGGCGATCCAGCGGAGAGTTTCGAATGGAATTTGCATGACGCAACGGAATTCTATCCGCCGACGTTGCGATTAGTATCCTTCGGCCATCAGCGACAATTTGGCGTAAGTCAATCCCACCATCACTTGCGATGCGATCATCATGGAGGTGCCGTGACGAATGCGCAAGTACAGCCGCTCGGCCAGAATCAGCCTCGTGCAAAAGATAGTCAGAAAAACGCAGGGCAGAATGTGAATGCGGAAGTAGTCGGTATTAATCATCCACGCCTGCCACGATCGCCAGCCGACCATCCACACGGTAAAAAAACAACCCGTGAGAATCAGCCAGGCAATCACCGCCCTATCGCCGGGATAAGTTACGCACCGCGCCGCCGATGACTACGGCACGACTTGAGCTAAGGCTCAAATCGCGGCACCCGCGCGGTTAACATTTCCCGCGGGTCTCACTTGCAGCAGGCCGCGGGCGGTGTCGCTCAATTTCTGGTGGGCCAGTTCGCATGCGTAATCGATCGCGATGGTCTTCTTGTACGCGGCGATGCGCTGTTTGGCGTCTTGCGTCGAATCGGCCGTCGCCAGGAACGGCAGATGCAGGCGTTCCCACAGGCTCATGGTGTGCGCGAAGGTGGTCGTATCGCCCATGCGCTCTCCGGAGGGCAGTTCGGTTGCGGGCATCACGATACTGTGCGGCGGCAGACGCGCGATGAGCCGGTCGATGGGCAATGCGTCGGCGGGCGGGAGTGAAACCTCGGCGTTCGGCACGATCGCCACGGCCCGTCCGCCGCCGGCAATGGGATAAACCGCGGCGAGGAAAGTTTCGGCATACAACTGGTTTTCGCCCGCGATGCGCCGAAACCGTAGCGCCGGCTCCATGCTGCCCCAGCCGGCGATCAGGAACTGGCCCTGAAAATACTTCGTTGCGATTGCGTCAACTTCCAGCACATCGTTTTCTGATTGCGCGATGAAGTCGAGCTTAATCGTGCCTTCGCCGCAGCGTTGCCGACGTTGACGGCGCGCTTCCTGCAACGGCATGTACAACCGCGCAATCGTATCCCAATCTTCGTACTTTAATGCGATCACCTCGGCCTGTAGCAGCGTGCGCTCGGCCAGCAAATATTGCATCGCCATCAGGTGCTGCTGACCTTGCAGGCACAGCGATTGAAGGGGGTCGAGTTCGCTCATCGCGGTTTGAGGTCCTCGGTCAGGTCGATACCGGTTTGGTCGGCGATGAGCTTCACCAGCGCCGGGCCGTCGGCGGGCTTTGATGTCTTGATGGCGCTTAAGGTCTTGCCCAGCGCACCCGGAGGAATGCGCGCCAGCCACCCGTGTGCGACGGCCGTCGCGCGGCGGCGGTAGGCGTCGAGATATGGGCGCTGATAGTTCGACCGCAACTGCTCGGAAGTAAGGGGGTTGACCAAGTCAACCGTTGACATACGGATGGGATTGCGCGGGTCATCGGTCATCATGCGTTCGAGGTAGCTCACTTCGTTCATGCCGTTAACCACAGCAAGATATTTCGCCGACAGCACCGCCGTCACGCCGATGGCGAACCACTCCTGATTATCGGTGAGTTCGAGCGGCTTGAAAATCCTCTGGCCGACGAAACCCACGAAGCTCATCTGCACCGCGTACTCACTTTGTATCGCCAATTCGTAAGCCAGCCGCTGTTCGGCCTGCGCGATCGAGTCGAGGAGGATGCGCCGGCGCGTGGCCATGTCGTGCGCGGGTTCGTACAGCGCCGGCAGGAGCGTGTCGTCCATGTCGCCGGCCATCGACATATCAACCCGCACATTAATCGCCACCCTGTCGGCGGCGCGGTTGAGGTAGAACAGCGGGTTTTCCCAGCCGGCCTTGATCAACTGGCGAACGGCCGGCTCGGTGCTCACCATGTAATACACGGGCGGATCAAACGCAGCCGCCTGGCGTAGGAGCGGCAGCAGGTTTTCATCCAGCATTTTCTTTGGCTCGGCGGGATCGGGCAGGCCGACGTCGGCGGCGACGCGCTCGGCGAGCACGTCGCGCTGTTCGGATAGCTTTTCCAGCAGGGTTGAGGGCATCGTCGTCGGCATGGTGGCGGGCTTGGCGTCGGCCAGTGCCTGGCGAACCCACGCCTCATCCCCCTCCTGACAAACGGCCCGGCGGCGGTCGACGATTACAATCTTGAAGTTGGATGGCACAATCAGCGGCTTGCGAACCCGCGCGGTGGAAGGCGCAGCGGGTTGCGCCGGCGCATACGAGCAGACTAAAAGCAACGCGATCGTGAGGCGAGTGAGCATGGGTGCCGACAGTTTAGCCGCCGAGCTTGCCCGGTGCGAAGCGCTCACCCGCGGTTGCGACACACCACTTGCAATTGCAGGCGCCGTCGACGGGCCGGGCGGGATTCATGGAAAGATCGATCGGGCAGTGTTCGTCGCCATCTTTTGCTTTGGCGAGGGTCGGACAGCCGCAACCATCGACAGCTTCATCTCTTACAGGCAGGCTCAGGAACGGGCGACCGCAGTAGGTGATGTTGCGATGAACGTGCCGCATGGGGCATCGCTCACAGATGAGCGCGCGGGCTTTCCAGTCGACGTGATCGCCGAGAAGGCCCATACGCCGCAGCCGATCTTTGGCCGCATTGGCGGCGGCGCGGCTGATTCGGGCGAAGTTCGTACCGCAGCACGATGTAAACATTACTCAGATTATCGGACGAGATGACCTGCTTTCTTGTGTAACTTTTCATCAATGTCGATGCTTTATTCCATAGAGATGGCCGCTCAGCGACTGCTAATCGTCATTCCGCTCTGCCTTGCGATGTTT
Organism: uncultured Tepidisphaeraceae bacterium; assembly: GCA_964641895.1. Lineage (GTDB taxonomy): Bacteria > Planctomycetota > Phycisphaerae > Tepidisphaerales > Tepidisphaeraceae > UBA2421. The sequence continues at coordinate 5,263 of CAZXLA010000066.1, read as the reverse complement.
GCGGGCAATGCATGGTGCGCCTGTTGCGCGCTCATCTGCGGCAAGCATGGTGATGCCCGGCAGGTCATTTCCAATGCGCCCGCGTCGGTGGGAGAGTCGACGGGAAAAACCCGTTGCGCGACGAAAGGCGCTTGTGAACATTGCGCATCGAAAGAAGCACAGCCCTGCTCTGATCATTCGTCCGACTGCAAGAAGTGCGCCGGCATGATGGCGGACGATGCCACCCAATCTGCCATCAAGCCTGTGCCTCTCGACACCGCGCAATTCAACCCCGGCCTCGCCACGGTAGTTTATTCGTCGATTCCGCCCCTTACCGACAGCCAGCCCCATTGGCCGTCGGCCGCGCCCCGCGAATTACCGCCGAGCCGTACGTTGCTCGGGCTGCGGTGCGCCTTCAACTTGTAACAATTTTTGAATGAATCTGAGGTGTTCCGGCGAGGCGTTTGCAATCGCTGGAGCGTGTTCGCGCAGGCAGTGTGCCTGCAATTTCCATAAACTTTTTTCGATTGAGGAATAGTCATGTTTACCAAGCTTCTTCTCGCGGTCGTGATGTTCGTTCCGACGTTTGCCGGCAGCAAGTCGCAATCCGAAGGCTGCTGCGGCTGCGATTGCAGCCAATGCGCCCAGAGTTGCGCCGCCTGCTGCGGCGACAACTGCTCCAATTGCTGCTCAGGCGGCGGTTGCTCGAGCAATTGCTGCAAGTAACGGCATCGAAAGTAGTTTCATGCGTGTGGCCCCGGGCGAGTTTTCTCGCCCGGGGCCGCTCTTATTCACGCGCACATTTTCACCAGCCCGGATTGACTCGCCCGCTCGATTCACTAGTGTGCAGCCCCTGCAGGCGTGTCTGCGATTGTGACCACAGTTCAACCCGCAAACCCCGGCGAACATGCAATGTCCAACGGCCAGTTGCTCCGTTGGATGTTCGGATTCCTCGCGCCCGTAACGGGCCTCGTCGTATTTGCGATCATCTGGATGCTGGCTCAGATCGGGCTGGAGGTGCTGATCGTCAAGCAACCCGGCGACGCGGTGAATCTCATTTACCGGATGCACTTGGGTGATCTGGCGAACACGCCCGGTTTCCTAGGCTGGATTCGCAGCGCCGAACCCGATGCGGTCGGGCTTCGGCGGATCATGTTTCTGCTGGCGGCGCTGGTCGTTGTGTGGTGCTTTGTCCGCTATTTGCGTGAAGTGGCTTACAGCAAGCTAAGCATGAACATGGTCTACTACATCCGTGAGGGTGTGTATGACAAACTTCAGCGGGTCGGGTTTGGCTTTCATGACGTGATCAGCACCGGCCAGTTGATCAACCGCGCCCTGTCCGATCTGCAAAACGTCCGCTCATTCATCCAGAGCGCGGTGCTGAGCACGTCCGAGATCATTCTTTCCGTCGCCTTCTACATCATTCTCATCTACACGCGCAACCCCTGGGTGGCGGCGCTGTCGCTCGTGCCGCTGCCCATTTGGGCGTGGTACATTCTTCGGTTCAGCAAGAAAATCCAGCCGAAGGTGAAGGCGGCGCTGGAGAGTGAAGACAAGAACGTGAGCATCATCACCGAGAACATCGCCGGCGTACATGTGGTGAAGGCGTTCGCCACCGAAAAGCAGGAGATCGACAAATACGCACAGAGTTGCGAAACATTCAAGGAACGGGTGCTGTCGCGCATTCGCATGTTTGCGAATTTCAACCCGATCATCCGGTCGATCGCGCAGGCGTCGTACATGATGTTGTTTTTCGCCACCGGGCTGATGGTCATCAACGGAAAGATGGTCGTCGGCGACTTCATGATTTTGCAGATGGCGATGGGCGCGATCCTCATGCGCCTGCAGCAGGTGGCGACGATCAACGAGCAGTATCAGAATGCGATCGTCAGCGCCCGCCGGCTGCATGAAGTGTTGACCGCCAAGCCGACCGTGCCCGAACTTGCCGAGCCTCAGCCCCTGCCCGCAGGGCCGGGGGAAGTGGCGTTCGAAAAGGTTTCGTTCGGTTACGACCCCGCGCGGCCGATTTTGCACGAGGTTAGTTTCAAAGCCAAAGGCGGGGCGATTGTGGCGATCGTCGGGCCGACCGGCGCGGGCAAGAGCACGCTCGTGACGCTCATTGCTCGTTTCTACGACCCGCAACAGGGCCGCATTCTGCTCGACGGGGTAGACATCCGCGAGTTATCGCTTTCGGCCTTGCGCAAAAACGTGGGCTTCGTATTTCAGGAAACATACCTTTTCAGCGACACGATCGCCGCCAACATCGCCTACGGCCGGCCGGGGCTGACCATCGGCGAAATCGAAGCCGCGGCGCGATTGGCGCAGGCGCACGATTTCATCGCCGAAATGCAAAAGGGTTACGACGCCGTGTTGAGCGAACGCGGGGCAAGCTTATCCGGCGGGCAGCGGCAGCGCTTGGCCATCGCGCGGGCGATGGTGACCAACCCGCGCGTGCTGGTGCTGGACGACGCCACCGCCGCCGTCGATCCTGAAACCGAAGACCTCATCCGCCGAGGCCTTCGGCTTACGCTCCACGGGCGCACTACGTTCGTGATCGCACACCGCATCAGCACGGTGAAGCAAGCCGATCTGGTGCTGGTGATTGAGGACGGCCGAATTACGCAAAGCGGAACGCACGAGGAACTCATGCAGCAAGATGGCCATTACCGCTACATCGCCAGCGTGCAATTGTTCGGCGACGAGGTGCCGCTGGGCGCCGATTCGCCTTCACACATGGATCGGGTAAAGGACGAAAAACGAGTCACCCTCGCCGCCGAGCAGGTGGAGCGGGGGGATGTGACGGTGGAGTGAGGATTCAATTGTTTGGAGCGATTCTGGCGGAACGATCAGGCGGCCGGTCGAGCACGGACGATCGACAGCCTCGGTCGGTAGCCCAACGCGGCGACAATGCGCAACAGAAGATCGGTTGACACACCCTGGAGGTTTCGATTGAGTATCGCGGTGAGCCGAGTTCGAGAAGTCTTTGCCAGTTCGGCAACCTGCCTGTGCGTGAGGCCCGACGCGGCGACGATGCGCGCGATTCGGTCGGCCAGTTCCGCGCGCAGTTCGATCTGCAGCGCATCGTTGGCGGAAAGGCCAAGCGCTTCGGCCAATTCAGCGGCCGTGCGGGTTATTACTGGTTTTTGTCTAGCCATCGAGCAGCTCCCTCAGACGTTTTTTAGCAAGCCGAATTTCGGCGTCGGGTGTCTTGGCGGTTTTCTTAGTGAAGGCGTGAAACACCAAAACACCCTGCGCCGTCGCAGAGACATAAAACACCCGGTAAGCGCCGGACCGATCTTTGACGCGAAGCTCGGCTGCACCGGCAGCGATACTTGGCATCGACCTCGAAAGCGGCATTCCGATGCGCAAGCCGCGCTGCAAATCCCAGATGGCGCCGCCAAGAGCGTGTCGCACGCCCGGCGGGAATGCGCGGATGACCGAACGAACAGCCGGATGAAAGACCGCCTCCTTCAATCCGGTCAAGTGTCTCATATATGGGACAATCCGTCAACAACAAAGAATTCCAGTAGTGCGGCAGACATTCCTGTCTGCCTCGCGTTCGACGCGAAACGTAAGTCGATACGGCTTGGAAAGCCGTGGCAGACAAGAATGTCTGCCCCACTGAACAAGAAGTTACCGAAAAAGATCGGCCGACAATGACCTTCTCCATCGCCCCCATCCTCAAAAAGCGCAGAATGGCCCGCGACGCGGCGGCCAATGGGGTGGCGCTGCCGGCGATCGAAAGCGACGGCGAAGCGCGCTACAAGCCCATCTCGTTCGCCATGGTGCGCCGGTTGATGGGCTACCTGCGGCCTTACAAAAAAACCTATTTCACCGGCATCGCCGTCGGGCTGGTGCATGTGTTGCTCGATCTGCTTTCGCCCACGTTCATCGGCTGGCTGATCAATCTGTGCGGCGGATATGTGGGTGGCGCGCTGCAGATCACTCACAACCAGGCCGTGCTGCGATTGTGCGGCATCATGGGGCTGTGGGGGTTGGTGTTCGCCGGATCGGTCTTGCTGCAGCGATGGTGCATTATTCTGATGACGCGCGCCGGCGAGAGCGTGCAGTTCGATCTGCGGCAGAAAATGTTCCGGCATTTGCAGGCGTTGTCGATGAGCTATTACGACAAGACCAAGCTCGGGCGAATCATCAGCCGGCTGACGAGCGACATCAACTCGCTGCGCGAAGTGAACGTGTGGGGCGTGTGGCAGATTATCGCCAACGCCACCATCATGATCGTCGCTGCAGCATTTATGGCGTGGACCGATATGCGGTTGTTCCTGGCCGTTGCGTGGCTTGGCATTCCGCTGTTTATCCTCACGCGAATTTACCTGCGCAAGCTCGGCCGGCAGCAGCAGGTGGTGCGCGAATGGTGGACGCGGGTCTCGACCAATCTCGCCGAAAACATCACCGGCATGCGCGTCGTCACCGCGTACGACCGGCAGGTTCCCAACCTCACGGTGTTCAACCGGCTGCAGGAACAGAACACCAGCAACAACGTGACGGTGGCGCGCATCAACGGGCTGTATCAGCCGATTCTCGAAGCCATTCGCAATATCGGCCGGGCCATCGTGCTGCTGTTCGGCGGATACCTCATCGCCACGGGGCAGATCGGTAAAGCGCAAGGTGTGGGCGCGGTCGTCGCGGCGTTCTGGTATTGGGATTGGTTTATGGCGCCGATCATTTCGCTGGGTAACTTCATCAACCAGTTGATGATGGCCATGGCCGGGGCGGAGCGCGTTTTCAATCTGCTCGATACCAGTCCCGATGTACACGATCTGCCCAACGCCTTGCCGCTGCCGCGAATCATTGGGAATGTGACGTTTGAAAATGTCACCTTCGGCTACAACCCCGACCGCCCGGTGCTGCATAATATCAGCTTCGAAGCACGCGCTGGCCAGGTGTTCGCACTGGTGGGCCATACGGGCAGCGGGAAGTCTTCGATCGTTTCATTGATCGCCCGGTTCTATCAGCCCCAGCAGGGCCGTGTGCTGGTGGATGGCACGGACATCCGCGGGGTGATCGGTGAATCGCTGCATCGGCAGATGGGTTTGGTGCTGCAGGTGAACTACCTGTTCACGGGCACGGTGATGGAAAACATCCGCTACGCCAAGCCCGATGCCACCGACGCGCAAGTGTTTGAAGCCGCAAGGCAGATCGGCACATACGATGCGATCGTCGCGCTAAAAGACGGCTTTAATACCGAAGTGGGCGAACGCGGCGCGAACATGAGCATGGGCCAGCGGCAATTGATCTGCTTCACCCGCGCGTTCCTGGCCGA
>CAZXLA010000065.1:0-16795 GCA_964641895.1 uncultured Tepidisphaeraceae bacterium | reverse complement strand
CTTAATCAGAACGAACGGTGGCTTGTTTTTACAGAAAGTGGTTTACACTCCCCATCTTTCAAACCTTACGAAACATTCGCAAACCAATGGCCTTCGATCCGATTGAACGTATAAATCATCTGGAGTCGCGCAGGAAGCACCAACATGACAGCAACCCTTAAATCATTGTTGAATTCGATTACGCCGCAATTGGCCGAGGTTGAGAAGCTATTCCTTCTCGAACTCGGCACGGATCTGTCGTGCGTGAACGTGCTGATCAAGCATGTCAGTCGCTTCCGCGGGAAGATGCTGCGGCCAACGCTGGTGCTGCTCAGCGGCCAAGCGGCCGGCGGGCTGCGTCCGGAGCATGTGACCATCGCGACCGTGGTTGAGATGGTCCACATGGCCACGCTCGTGCATGACGACGTGCTGGATGAAGCCGAACTCCGCCGCCGCGGCGCCACGATCAACCACCTGCGGGGCAACGAAGCCGCGGTGCTGCTGGGCGATTACCTCATCAGCCACAGCTATCATTTGTGCAGCAGCCTGCAGAGCCAACTCGCGTCGCGCACCATCGCGCGAACGACTAATCAGGTTTGCGAAGGCGAGCTGCTGCAGATCGATAACCGCAACAACTTCGATCTTTCTCAGGAAACCTATCTCGAGATCATCAAGCGCAAGACCGCCGTCCTTTGCGGCACCTGTTGCTACCTCGGCGGCGTGTTGGCCGGAGGGAACGATGCCACCGCGAAGCAGTTGGAGACCTACGGCATGTCGGTCGGTATGGCGTTTCAGATTCAGGACGACATTCTCGATATCGTCGGTGACGCGTCCGCCGTCGGCAAAACACTCGGCATCGACATCGAAAAAGGGAAGATGACGCTGCCGATGATCCACTTTCTCCGCACCGCCCCCGCGGAGCACCGCACGCTGCTCCGAAGCCTGCTCGCCAGCCGCGACACCGACAAGATTGAGCAGATTCGCAACCTCATTCTCCCCAGCAACAGCATCGACTACGCGCGCCATTTCGCTCGTGAATTGATCGGCCAAGCCAAGGCGTCGCTGGCATCGATTCCCGATACGCCCGCCCGCCGCACGCTGGAGACGATGGCGGATTTTGTCGTCGATCGGCCGATGTAATTATGATCCCAAGCGGTGCATCATCTTGCCATCCCGATCCGCCGTGTAGGCCCGCCACGAGTACGCTTCGGGGTGACGACCTGGCGCATGTTGTACGCAGGGCGACAAGCTCGCCATCATGACAACCCATTCATTTCGCGTATCATCCCCGCCATGTTCCGATGGATTGTGATTGTTCTGGGAATTGGCGTTTACGTCTTCAGTGTCGGGTGCGGCTTGCAAGCCGACGATGCGTCATCAACGCCACAGGAGAGGAATCGAACCGATGCCTCGGCACCCCCCACCACGCGCTTCGAGCTTGCTGAGGGCCTTCCTTATCGCGCCGCGGTGATGCAGATTCAGCGGACGGATTGGATCGACAAGTACGTGCAGAACATCGACGAAATCGCCGCGGCGGGGTTTGATACGGTGAAGTTTGTGGTCGATGCGCGGCAGGAGAATGGCGCTTCGGCCCGCATTTATCTTGATCTTCGCATGACACCGACGGTGGATCATCTCGCCCGGCTGTTCAAGCACGCGAAGGAGAAAAAGCTCCGCGTGATCCTCATGCCGATCGTGCTGCTGGATAACCCGCGCGGGACCGAATGGCGGGGCAAGATTCAACCTTCGGAAGACGGCGGCGGATGGGATGAGTGGTGGAAGAATTATCGCGATATGCTCACGCACTTCGCGTGGATCGCGCAGGGTAACGGCGTGGACGTTTTTGTCGTCGGTTCTGAACTGGTCAGCACCGAAACCGAAACTCATCTGCCGCAGTGGCGAAAAACGATCACCAAAATTCGCGAAGTATTCAAAGGCCGCCTCACGTATTCCAGCAACTGGGATCACTATACGCATGTGAAGTTCTGGGATCAGCTCGATTTCATCGGCATGAACAGCTATTGGGCGCTGGGTGATGACGAGAACGTGACTAACGATGAAATCGTCAAACGATGGCGCGGCATTCAGAAGGAACTTTTCGCGTTCCAGAAGAAGATCAACAAGCCCATCATTTTCCTGGAAGTCGGCTGGTGCAGCATGGCGAACATGGCCGCCGAGCCGTGGGACTACACGAAGGACGAGTACGAAGCCAAAACCGATTTTGATCTGCAGAAGCGGTTGTACGAAGCGTTCTTCGAAGCCTGGCACGGCCGGCCGGAACTGGGCGGCTTCTGCATCTGGGTCTGGGACCCCGGCACCCCCGCCGCCGATGACCGCGGATACACGCCCAAAGGCAAGCCGGCGGAGAAGGTGCTGCGAGAGTGGTTGGGGAAGGCGTGGAGGTGATTTGCATTCAACTAAGATGAGGTAGTTGGTATACTTCAAGTCTATGTTGATCGATATTCCAGATGAAATCGTTTCCAGTGCCACACGGTTAGCGAATGATGCCCGTAAGTCGCCGGCGGAATTGATTTCGGAAGTGTTGAGACGTTACATCAAGTTCCAAGAAAAGCGGGCTGGTATGGGCGACCTCACCGCTCAGGTGAATGCAATGGTCGAATCACTCACCGATGAGGACCGGGCGCTCGAAAAGGCAATAACAGAGCGAAGCCGAAAACGCCTCCGGAAAATTGAATGGTGATCAAGCGTGGTGAAATTTGGTGGGCCGATGTCGCGGAGCCGCGCCACTCCGAAGCTGGATTTAGACGGCCGGTCCTGGTCGTGCAAGACGATCGATTGAACGGCAGCCGTCTGAATACTGTAATTGTCCTTCCGTTAAGCTCAAATCTTTCTCGCGGCCACTTGGCAACGCAGGTCATCTTGCGAAGCGGCGATACGGGGCTTGCAAAGGATTCGGTCGTCATTGCCAATCAAATCTTGCTGCTCGACCGAGCCGAGTTTATCGAACGGGTCGGAGCGCTTAATGCCGACGCAATGGAGTTGGTAGAGCTGGCATTGATGACTGCCCTGGGCCTGCTCCCCTGATTTTCATTTGCCCCCGCCCCCTTCCGCCGATATATCTGTAAGCATGAAAGCCAATCCCCAAAGGCTGGCCGACGTCAATATTTCGGCGCGGTGAACAGGGCGTCGGTCGCGACGCACCGCTCCGCGCCTTTGCTCTTCGTCCGTTCAATCACTTTCTAATAACCTTAATACCGCCGACGCGGGGCCGATCAATCGGCATTCGAAAATCGGCGATCGGAAATTTCGATCATGGAATACGTTCAAACCAAGTTTCGCACACACACCTGCGGCCAGCTTCGCAGCGGCGATATCCACCAAAAAGTCCGTGTCGCCGGGTGGGTTCATTCCTATCGCGATCATGGCGGGTTGGTGTTTATTGACCTTCGCGACCGGGGCGGCGTGACGCAAATCGTCTTTGACCCCGACTCCTGCGGCCAGCAGGTTCACGACCTGGCGCGCGACCTGCGCACCGAGTGGGTCGTGAGCATCGAAGGCGAAGTGGAAGACCGCGGGACGGATGACAAGGGTCGTAGCCTGCACAACTCCAAATTGGCCACCGGGGATATTGAAATCCGCGCTCGCGGGTTGACAGTGCTGAGTGAGTCCCCCACGCCGCCGTTCCTTCCTTCGGATGAGAACGTGGGCGAAGAGCGCCGGCTGAAATACCGATTCATCGACCTGCGCCGCCCCGCCATGCTCGAAACCTTGCGCGTGCGCTACAACCTCACAAAGATCATGCGCGATGTGCTGGGCGAGATGGGCTTCTGGGAAATTGAAACGCCCATGCTCACCAAGAGCACGCCCGAAGGCGCCCGCGACTTTATCGTGCCCAGCCGCCATCAACCGGGCAATTTCTACGCACTTCCGCAAAGCCCGCAGTTGTTCAAGCAGTTGCTGATGGTCGGCGGTTGCGACAAATACATGCAGATCGTCCGCTGCTTTCGCGATGAAGACCCGCGTGCCGATCGGCAGGCGGAGTTTACGCAGTTGGATATCGAAATGAGCTTCGTCGATCAGGAAGACGTCATCAGCGTGGTCGAACAGCTTACCGCGAAAATCTGGAAGGGAATCCTCGGCAAGGAAGTGAGCCTGCCCATCCAACACATGACCTACGACGACGCGATAAAGAACTACGGTTCCGACCGGCCTGACTTGCGTTACGACATGCAACTGCACGATATCACCGATATCGCCCACACCACGGAGTTCGGCGTGTTCAAGAGCGCGCCAATGGTGAAATGCATCGTCGTCACCGGGGGCGGAATAATGCCCCGATCGGCAACCGATGCGCTCGCCGAGTGGGCAAAAACTTTCGGTGCAAAAGGGCTTGCAGTGACAAAAGTCATCGCATCAAAGGCAACAACAGAGCCCAGCGGCTCCGCCGCGGGTCTAACTTTCGATACGGGTGTCGCCAAGTTCATCAACCCGGTGGCTGCGAGCATCATCGAGCGCACCGGCGCAAAGGAAGGCGACCTAATCGCCTTCGCCGCCGACAAACCCAAAATCGTTCATAAGGTGCTCGGCGAGCTTCGACTAAAGCTGGCGAAAGAACTTAAGGTGAAGCCCAAGACGGATTTCGCATTTGTCTGGGTCGTCGACTTCCCCGCGTTCGAATACGACGCGGCAGAAAAGCGATATGTCGCGCTTCACCATCCGTTCACCAGCCCGAAGGATGATGAGTTGGAAAAACTCGACAGCCGCGACGTGGAAGTGGTCGAATCCATCAAAGCCAAAGCCTACGACCTCGTCCTCAACGGCAGCGAAGTGGCCGGCGGGAGCATTCGTATTCACCGGATGGACGTGCAGAGCAAAGTATTCAGCCTGCTGGGGATCGATGCCGAAGCCCAGCGCGCCAAGTTCGGCTTCCTGCTCGACGGCCTGCAATTCGGCGCGCCGCCGCACGGCGGAATTGCCTTCGGCGTCGACCGCTGGGTGATGCTGCTCCGCGGGACCGACAACATCCGCGACGTGATCGCCTTCCCCAAAACCCAAAGCGGCGGCGATTTAATGTGCGGCGCGCCATCGAGCATTGACGAACGGCAGTTGAAGGAAACGCATATTAAAATCAACCTGCCGGTGAAAGTTGACCCCGTTGGTACGCCCGGGTCAAAGGTGTGACCGTCGCCGCCAGGGCATCTGAGGCGGACATTCGTGTCGTGCGCACGCCGACTTCAATAGATCGATTGAACCGTACCGATGGCGAAATTTTACGGAGCTTTTTCGCGCCTGATTTGCTCAATGGCCATCAGTTGCTGCAGCGACTCGCGATCTTTTGCGCGCCCAATGTGTCGCTTCACTCGAACAAGGTTGGCAAGCGATATCGTCTTGATTTGTTGATCGCCCAATTCGAACACTTCTGCGTCTTTCAGAAGCTCGCCATAGTTGCCAATCGGCTCAACTAAGGCGAAACAGTCGAAGTCGCCGAACTCGCAGATAAAAGTGAAATTGTTCCCAAGCGTAAGGGCCCTGGCGTCAATCACGAAGGGCAACTCTGGAGCAACGTCCCGCAAGCGCACCTTCATGTCGATCAGCGCTTCGGCGAGGCGTGCCAGGTTTTCCTGTGTGCGTTCGTGACAAATATCGACATCAAATGTCACCCGCGGGCTGCCCATCAAATACTCAGCTTGCCCGCCAATGACGATAAAGTTAACCCGGCGCCGTTGCAGCACAGCCACGATCTGTTCCAGCCGGGACTGAGGTGAGTCGTTTGCCATGTTTGCGTATCCTCAATGCATCGGTCGTCGCCCGATCGGCCTTGCGAATCCTTTCGAGCGGCGTCAGGCGCAGCGCCTCGCGGATCAACGACAGGTCAACGCCATTTTTATCCTGATCTCCGTACTGCCCGGCCTGACAGTTCTTCTGAATGTACTCATCGAGCGTCATCAACCCATTATATCACAAGTCCGGCTTTGCTTTCCGTACCGCCCGTCGCACAATTGTGCATACATGATCCGCACCAAAATCCTCGCCACGCTCGGCCCCGCCACCTCCGGGGTTGAAACGCTTAGTCGGCTCATCGCCGCCGGGGCGGATGTGTTTCGGCTGAACTTTTCGCACGGCACGCTCGACGGTCACCTGCAAACGCTGCGCAACATTCGCCAGGCGGCGATTGGGATTGATCATCCGGTGGCGGTGCTGGGCGATTTATGCGGGCCGAAGATTCGGCTGGGAAAAGTCGCCGACTTCAACGGCACCGGCGGCATGGAGATTGAAGTGGGTGATGATCTCGTCATTCAGCGCGCTGAAATCGTAGGCGGCGGCGGGCGCGTCAGCAGCATCTATCCTCGGCTGGTGGATGATGTGCAGATCGGCGATCGCGTGTTGATTGAAGACGGCCTGCTACGTTTCGTCTGTACCGACAAATCCGCCGACGAACTCCGCTGCCGCTGCACGCACGGCGGCGTGCTCAAGAGCAGCAAGGGGATCAACCTGCCCAATTCGAAAGTGAACGTCGATTCGATCACGCAGCGGGATTGGGAATGCGTGGAGTGGGCGATCGAAAATGATTTAGACTACCTCGCGCTATCGTTCGTTCGCACCGCCGACGACTTGCTTCACCTCCGCCAACACCTGCGCAACGAAGGCAGCGACATCCAGATAATCGCCAAGATCGAAAAGAGCGAAGCCGTGCAGCAGATTGGTCCGATCATCGAAGCCGCCGACGGGCTGATGGTCGCCCGCGGCGATCTGGGCGTGGAGATGGATCTGGCCCAGGTGCCGATCATTCAGAAGCAAATTGTGCGTCTCTGCCAAATCGCCGGCAAGCCGGTGATCGTGGCGACGCAGATGCTGCAGAGCATGATCGACAACAGCACGCCGACGCGCGCCGAAGTGAGCGATGTGGCCAACGCCATTTTTGATGGCACCGACGCCGTCATGCTCAGCGGCGAAACCAGCGTGGGCAAGTTTCCCGTCGGCGCGGTTCACGTGATGGTCCACATTGCCGCGACGACCGAAGACTATCTCGTCGCCAACCCGCCGCCGCATGTGCAGATCAGGCCGCAGACGCTGCACCTCACCGCCGGCGTGGCGCGCGGGGTGCGGCAGATGGTTGAAGAACTCGATCTGAAACTCGTTGTCGTCTTCAGCCAAACCGGCTCGACCGCGCGCGTGTTCAGCAAGTTTCGGTTTCCTGTTCCGATTCTTGCGCTATCGAGCGACGCGCGCATACTCCGACGCATGGCGCTGCATTTTGGCGTGGTGCCGATGGAAATGTCCACGCCGCCGGATGTTGATGCGCTGGTCAAGTCCGCCGAGCGAATGTTGATCGAGCGCAAGCTGGCCGGTGTGGGCGATCGCGTGGCGATCGTCGCGGGATCGTCAATGGGCGCTCCGGGCACGCTCAACGGCGTGCTGATCCATACGCTGGGGGATTTGTAAAATTCGTGTGGATTTCCTCCGCAGTCAGGACTCGCTATGCTTCTCGCACGTATGTTTTGTCGACCCACCATCATTCTCACCTTCTTTCTCAGTTTCGCCGGCTGCGCGGCAACAAAAAATGCCGCGACCTGGCAGCCGTCGCCGCCATCAACGCAGCCGATGCCGGTACCGATGACGGATGTGGACGGCGCCGTCGCCACCGCCGACTATTGGTACGCGCAGCCTGCCGCCGCAGCCGCCACCGCCGGCGACTTTGATTCGCTCTGGACCGCCGCCGAACAGGCCGCGCGCCTGCGCCTGTTCACCATCGATCGCCGCGACCCGCGCAGTGGCATGTTGGTCAGCGCGCCAATGGTTTCGTCACAGGTATTTGAACCGTGGCGGCAAGACCAGAAGTCGGGTTACGACACTGCCCAAAGCACGCTCGCGACCATCCGCCGCACGATTCGGTTTGAGATTGTGAAGCAGGATGACGGGCTGTTTCAACTCACCCCAAAGGTTCTCGTCGAGCGCTACTCCCAGTCGGAAAACCGCGTGACCAGTGTGGTGCTCTATCGCGGCGTGTTTCGCACGATTCGCACGCCCGACACCGCCGCCTTCGGCACGCGCGAGACCGACCGCGGCGTTTTTCTGGAAGGCCGTTACTGGTACGCCACCGGCCGCGACGAAAAGCTGGAAGCCGCCCTCGCCGCCGACGTGCAGAAGGCCGTCGGCAAGCTCGCGTCGGCCCGGTAATCGTCACGCCAAAACCAACGCCCGCGCCGGCGACGGGATGATGCCGCACTCCGCCGCCATCGCGTGGAAAGTTCGCATCGCTTCAAGCTGACGCTCGCCAATGTCATACTTCAAATAGACGGTGAGATACTGCAGCGCCAATCCCGCCGGCCACCCGCGTGGGATGGCAAATTTGCGAATCAGCTCGTTCACGTTCGCCAAGCCGGCGCGTTTGCATTGCTCTAATCGCGCCGGAAGATCACCCAGTGCAACCTCCTGCCGCGCCACCCACACCGCGAATACGAACGGCAGTCCGGTTAGCTCTTTCCATGCGGCGCCTAAGTCGAGTTGATGCTCGAACCCCGCCGGCTCTTCGCAAACAACCTTATCGCCAATCAGCAATCGCGCCTCACCTTCCCGGTTCGAGGCCGCCGACAGACTGATGAATTCCGGCTGAATCTTGTACCGCCGCTGCAGAATAATCTTCGCCAGCGCCACGGACGTATGGCTGTCCGGATCGCACGCCAGCGACGTAATGCGATCGATCGGCGTCTGGGAAAAAACCCGCACGGTCAGCGTCGCCCCGTCGCACCCAATCCCGCCGGCGGGTATGACGCGCAGACCTTGCAAATGCTGATAGTCGATCACCGGCAGCAGCGCCACATCAAACCGATCATCGCGGAGGCCGTTGATGAGCTTTGACGGCACATCGAGCGCCAACTCCACGTTGCCGCCCTCCACGCCGCGTTCGGCCAGGCCGTAAATGAGTGGCCGGGCGTTGAGGTAGCTCACGCTGCCGATGCGAATGCGATTCAGCGACGTTGTTGCGGTTGTTTGCATCACAAAAGCTTCACAGACTGAATCGTTGCCACGCTGTCAACTCCTGTCCACGCGGGAGCGATGATTTCAGCCCATTTGAAACCGCGAAACGGGCGATGCGCATAGGCAACAGTTGGCCGACCGACATGTTGCCCAAATACATCATCTAGCATCCAGCCGTCGGCGGCGGGCAACGTCCTTCTGCGTTATCCGCCCGCAATCGCCGATGCGGCCGACCCGGGTACCCGCGGCACGGGGGTTGTTTCTCCTTCTACCAATGATGCAGGTTTTGCTCAGCCAACTCTATTGGGACAAGAAAGTGCGCATCGCGATCCTCACCCTCGTGACGTTTGCGGCCCTTTGTTAAATTCAGTTTCGTTCGCTGGTAGCGGCGGTCGTCCTCGGCCGCTTTGGCACTGAACGCCCGGGACGACAGGCTGCGCGTTCAGCGCACTTTCTCACGCAGAATGAACCGGCGCGGCTCGACGTCGTCCTTGATGTCGTCAAAGTTTGTGGCGGTGCGCTTGTCGTTGTTCACGTGGTCGATCCACAGGTTCACCGGGCGGCTGACCGCCAACCGGTCGTCTTTGGCGATGATGAGCTGCGCCTGCAGTTTCGAGCGGTCGATCTTGTACCACGTGGCATTTTCCAGCCGCCACTTGCTTTCGCGATCCCACTCCGCGCCGGGGATGCAGATTTTGAGTACCTGCGCGTTCGGCTCGACCGTTTTCCACTGCTGTATTGCCATCTCCTCAAGGGCGGCGCGGTCTTCGCCGCGGTAGCGGTCGGGCGGAAGTTCGTTGGCGGCGATAATCCCCTCTGACAACTTCGCCTGCTCCTGCTTGATCTGGCCGCGCAGTGTTTCAAACTTCTCGATGTACGGCTTGGCGGCGGCGGGGTCGACGGCGGCGTATAAGTTGACCTTTTCTTCCACAAACGTCACACGCTGCGGAATCCCGCCGTTAAACCATGCGGGCTTCTGATCGGCCACGGCGGTGGCGGCCATCTCCGTTACTTGTTTGATGTCGGCCTCGATTTCCTGCGGCGCCGACTGCGCCCACTTCCCCACCGCGTCGGCGAAGGCCTTGAAGTTGGAATCGAAGTGATTCGCCGAGCCGGCGATCTGTTTGCCGGCTTCGGTTTCCTGTTTCAGGAAGTCGGCATACTTGGTCATGATGCGATTGCGCTCGTCGCGGGCCGCATCGGCCTGCTTTACCACCTCGCCCGCGGCGGGTTTGTTCGACTGGATGATCGTGGTGTTGAACATCTGCGCCAGTTCGTTGAGGCGTTTCCGATCGTCGCCGAACTCGGGGTAGTTGTTGATGTCAATCGTGCCCTGAAGCTGCTTATTGAGCGGCGTCAACGCCTTTTCCGTCGCATCGATGCGCGCCGTGAGCGACTTGTGCTTCTCGACCGCTTCGGCCACGCCTCGGCCATTGGCGGGCAATTGAGCGAGGGTATCGTTGGCAAAGCCGAGCTTGCGCCGGGCCTCCGTGATGGTGTTCATCCCTTGGACGACCGAACGGAAATCGATCGCTGTTTTGTCAGCTGCGTTGTTGATCTTCGCGCCCAGTTCATCAAGCGCGTTGGCGTAGCCTTCCACCTGACTGAGGTTGTACGTCGCGCCTTTGAACGCTTCTTCCTGTCGATAATCGAGCTTCACGCCGCCTGGTGCCGGTGTGGCGGGCTGATCGGCAGGTTGATTGGCGGTCTCGGGCTTCTTCGGCGATTCGGGCTGGTCGGTCGTTTCGGGTTTGGCGGTCAGCCGCGCTTCAAGCTTCTGGCTGTCGGCCAGCGTGGCATCGAAGCGCGCCTTGAGCTGCTTCACCTGCGCATCGTCAGCAGGCAGGTCTTTGAAGCGGGCTTCGAGCGTGGCCGCGGATTGCATGGCGGTCTGCAATCGCGCCATCGCCAGCCGAGCCTTGGACCCCGCCGGCACCCCTTCGCCCGGGCCGGCGGTTTCGAGCGCCAACTTGAGGTTCGACTGGAAGCGAGTTTGGTGGCTGGCTGCATCGGCCAGCAACAGCTTCTGCCGCGCATCCAGCTCACGCGCCTCGACCACGGTTGGCACGGCGGCAACAAGCAAACCCACCAACACCGCAACAATTCCCGCTCGACCCCGACATAGTCCCAAACGAATTACGTTTCGTGCAATCATCACGACCTCGCTTCTCCCGGCGAACTGCCGAGATACTTGTCGTACCGCCTAACGTAATGAAAGTCACGTCGCAATCGTGG
Source organism: uncultured Tepidisphaeraceae bacterium (assembly GCA_964641895.1). Taxonomy (GTDB): domain Bacteria; phylum Planctomycetota; class Phycisphaerae; order Tepidisphaerales; family Tepidisphaeraceae; genus UBA2421. The sequence continues at coordinate 5,641 of CAZXLA010000065.1, read as the reverse complement.
AGGTTGGCCGCGGTCAGTAGATATCACTTTGGGCGCTTCGCCGCGGCCTCGGCGCTCACGCCGAAAATGTGGAATTGGTGCGACAGCGGTTCAAAGCCCTGCTGGCGGCATACTTCGTCGCGGAGGGCCCGAAGCTTTTCGCTGTTGAATTCGACCACTCGCCCGGTTTCGACGCAGATGAGGTAGTCGTTCTGGTGTCCGCCGGTGAGCACTTCATAGTAACTCTGCTTGTTATCGAAAAACACCTGCTTGAGAATTCCGGCGTCCTGCAGGTGCGTCAGCGTGCGGTAGAGCGTGGCCCGGCTGGCACGATGGCCGGCCTGTTTTAAGTCGGTCACCACTTGCTCGGGTTCGAACAGACCCTCTTTGCGCAGCACGGCGTCGAGAATCACGGCGCGCTCGGGGGTGAACTTCAGCTTCTGCGCGTGCAGGTAGCGCCGGAACACCGCGCACACCGGCTCGTACGGCGCCGCCGGCCGAGCGACGGAACGCTGCGACCGCGGGATGGACGGCAGAATTTTCCCCGACATGGCCATGCGACAGAGTGTACTCGACGTTGTGACGGCGGCGCAATTGTGCGTCGGTCGACGACTGTCGTCGGCGATGGAGCTGATGGAGCCGATGGAGTTGAGCCGCAGATGAACGCGGATGAACGCAGATGGAATTCAATGCAATGCCTCCTCACTCGAAAGTGCAACTCTTTGTTCGGCAGCGTTTATTGGCATCCATGAGCGACTCGTTGGCCAGATTTTCATCTTGCTCGACTCTAAAAGGCCAGGCTTTGAATATTCGTAAGTTCCTTTGAAAGCAGCTGTTAAGTCTTTTATCCGTAAAATGGATTATTGTGCCAACGACACCTGAAATTGCTGGAGTGGAAACCTAACGGGCGGCTTCCATAATGTGTCTAGACGGCAGGAGGGGGCGTGCGCCCTGACGCGCGACGACTTTGCCACGGAGCGGTTATGAAATTCAAATCAATGCTTTTGACGATGGCCATCGCGACGCCCGGCGCTTTCGGCGAGGCGGCGAAACAGCCGTCTGCTGATTTTGCCGGAGCCTATGGCAACAGCCCGTACATGCGGAACGCGCGCGATTATGACGCGCAGTCGCCACTCGATTGGCCTGCCGCCGACACGCGTGAGGTGGCTTACGCCCGCGCCCGCAACGTCATCGCGCGATGGGAGGCCATTTTCGCCGCCGATCGGCTCAACGAGCAGATCGACCGGCTCAAGCGGCAGTTCGAAGCCTCGCCCGATTACGCCGCCGCAAAGCAGGCGGAAGACGAAGCGTGGATCGCGTATCAGCAGGCGTCGGCTTCGGTGACGGCACGGTTGACTAGCGATCCGCAGTACAACGCCAACGTCGCGCTCGCCGCCGATTTAAGCACGCAGATTGACGGCATGGCGTTCGAGCAGGATTCAGACGTTAGGCGCATCAACAATGTAAGCCCGGCGATGGTCGATCTGGCCAGCGCCAAACTCGGCTACGCCCGGCGGGCGACCGCGCTGCGCGCCGAAGCGTTGGCGGCCGACCCGGCGGTGGCAGAAGCGAAAGTGAAGCTCGCGGCGGCAGGCGGGCGGATCGCGCAGCTTCGAGCGGCGTTCGCGATCAAGCTCAAGGACGACGCCGCGGTGCTGGCGCTGCGCGAATCTCAGCGCGAAGCGAAGATCGCTCACTTGGCCGCCGACGCGTTTGAAGACTCGGCCCGCCTACTGCGCCGCCGGGCTGCGGCATTCGCGTACTATCTTCATCGAAGCGATTCGAATCCGTATTACGGTTCGCCGTACGCCGGCAGTGGCTATGTCCGAGCGTACGACATCGGCTACGGGGTTCAGTCGGGGAACAACACCGGGGGCAATCGATACGGGTTTCGGCGACGGTGACTGAATTTGCGGTGACTGAAACTTAACGTGACGGCATTTTATTTGCCGCGACGCCGCAAGCGGGTTTCGATCGCCGAATTCGTGATATCCGTAGCTTGCGGCGTCGCGGAACAACCAACTGTCGGTTGCGCTAAACCCGCTTCCCGAACAACGTCAGATTCTTCGCATCAATAATTTGCACGTCGAGAATCCGGCCTTTCATCGCCAGATCCCCGTCGAAGCAAACCACCTGATCGCCTCGCGTTCTGCCGATGAGCTGCGTGTTGGGTTGTAAAGGCTCAATAATTGCGTCGCGACGCCTCTCCCATCCAAGCGTAACCTTTGACGCAGGATAGGCGGCGCGTTTGCTGACCAGTTTGCTTTCGCCTTCGACCATCACATCGAGCGTCTTGCCGACCATCTGCCGGTTGTTTTCGATACACGCCTCACCCTGCACCGCCAGCAATTGGTTGTTACGCGCACGCTTGACGGCGTCGGGCACGTCATCCACAAACCGATCGATCGCCGCGGTGCCGGGGCGGGGGGAATACTTGAAGATAAAGCTGTTTTTAAAACGGCCGTATTTCACCAGCGTGACCGTCTTAGCAAAGTCTTCATCGGTCTCGGTGGGGAAGCCGACGATGAAATCGCTGGCGAGGCTGATATCGGGCATGTACGCGCGGGCGCGGTCGATGAAATCGATGTACTGCTGCGCGGTATATCCGCGGTTCATGGCTTTGAGAATGCGATCGCTGCCGCTTTGCGCCGGCACATGCAGGTAACGGCATATCCGCGCACAATCACGCATGGCCTGAAGCGCCAGATCCGTAAAATCCCGCGGGAAACTGGTGACAAAGCGCAGCCGCGGAAGGTGCGGCACGGATTCGTGGAGCCGATAGAGCAAGTCGGCGAAGGTGGTCTTGCGGCCGTCGCCGTGATCGAATGTGTAATGGTTAATCGTCTGCCCGAGCAGCGTCACTTCGACGGCGCCGGCGTCGACCAGCATCTTCACTTCATCGATAATATTACCCGGCGGCCGATGCACCTCGGGCCCGCGCGTGAATGGCACGACGCAATAGGTGCAGAACTTGTTGCAGCCGCGCGTGATACGCACGTAAGCCTGCCGCACGTTGTCGCCGGGCGACACGCTGCGGGCGAGGTCGAGCAGTTCAAGATTATCTTCCTTGGCGGTCTCGTAAGTGCTGCTGCGCCGAACCGCGGCGCCCATCAGCGCGACTTGCCGCTTCTCCCTCTCCCGGTACGCCGGGGGAGGGTTGGGGGTCATGAATTGCGGATTTTCGATTGCGAATTGCGGATTGGATTCTTCCTTCGATCCGAAATTCGAAATTCGAAATTCGAAATTCGAAACGGAACCCTCGCCTCCCTCTCCCGGGGTAGCGGGCGAGGGAGGCGAGGGAGGCGCGGTCACGCACGCGTTGCGAACCATGGCCGGCAGCTTATCGAGTTCGCCCGGGCCGCAGAGAATGTCGATGTGCGGGAAGCGCTTGAAGATCGATTCACCCTCGCGCTCTGCCATGCAGCCGATGACGCCGATGACCAAATCCGGCCGCGTCGCCTTCGTTTCGCGCAGCTCGCCCAGGCGGCTCCATACCTTTTGCTCGGCGTGTTCGCGGACGCTGCATGTGTTGAAAATCACCACGTCGGCGGCGGCGCGGTCTTCTACTTCTTCAAAGCCTTGCGCGCGAAGCTGGCTCAGCACCAGCTCGCTGTCGAGCACGTTCATCTGGCAGCCGAATGTTTCGAAGTACAACTTGCGCTTCATAATCGTTTTGCGTGGAAAGCTCCGTAAGATAGCATCTTCGCGGCAAAGGAACCACTCAGGCATGTCTCCAACCTTCACCGAAGAACAAATCGCCGCGTTCCGCCCGCTGGCGGCGCTGTTTCCCACCGCCGACATCGCCCTAGGGGAAGTTTCGGTGCTGACGGCGATGCAGAAGCTCACGGCGCAGACCATTCATGTGATCTCCGACGTGCACGGCGAATCGGCCAAGCTGCGGCACGTCGTCAACAACGCCAGCGGCAGCCTGCGGCCGATGGTTGATAAACTCTTTGCCGGCAAGCTCAGCGACGCCGAGCGGCACGAACTGCTCTGCATCATCTACTACCCCGCCGAGACCATGCGGCACCTGCGCCCGAAATGGAAGGCCACCGCCGACCGGGTGAAGTGGGTGAGCAAAACGCTGCGCACGCAATTCACGATCGTCCGAGAGTTTGCCAAGACTTTCCGCCGCAAGCATGTGATGCGGCTGCTACCCGAAGAGTACCGCGAACTGCTCGAGGCGATGGTGAGCGAAACCATGGTCGCGCGAGGGACGGGCTATGTTGATGCGATGATCGAAGCCCGCGCCGAGTTCGACCGCGATCTGCCGATCATCCGCGCGTTCTCGCGGCTGATTCGCAATCTTGCCGTGGGCGAGTTGATCGTAGCCGGCGACCTAGGCGACCGCGGGCCGCGCATCGATCGCGTGATTGATTTTCTGATGCAGCAGCCGCACACCACGCTGCTGTGGGGAAATCACGATCTGGCCTGGATGGGCGCAAACCTCGGCAACGAGGCGCTCATCGCGACCATCATGCGCTTCAGCGTGCGCTACGCGCGGTTGGCGCAGCTCGAAGCCGGCTACGGCATCAGCCTCGAACCGCTGGAACGCCTTGCGCGCGACGTCTATAAAGACGACCCCGCCGAGCGGTTCAAGGTGAAGGTTGAACATGCGTACGACCCGCTGCTGCTGGCGCGCATGCAGAAGGCCGTCGCCATTCTGCAGTTCAAAACCGAAGGCCAACTGATCAATCGGCACGCCGAGTGGGGGCTGGGCCATCGTAATCTGCTGCACAAGATTGACCTGTCAAAGGGCACGATCGAGCTGGACGGCAAAGTCTACGAGTTGCTTGATAAACACTTCCCCACACTTGATCCGAAAAATCCCTACGCACTGAACAAAGCCGAGCAGCGCTGCATGACCGAGCTGAAGGATCTTTTCCTAAGCAGCACGCGGCTGTGGCAGCACATGAATTGGGTGGCGCGGCGTGGGGCGATGTGGAAGAAGCGCGATGAAGTGCTCATCTTTCATGCCTGCGTGCCGGTGGAACAAGACGGTACGCCGCAGTCGCTGAACATCGACGGGAAAGAAGTCGCCGGACGCGCCATGATGGATGTGTTTGACGACATCATCCGTCGCAGCTTCAGGGCCGGGCAGGATGCTTCGCCGGACGACCTCGACTGGCTCTGGTACCTCTGGGCCGGCCCGCGGTCGCCGCTGTTTGGCAAGGATAAGATGACGACGTTTGAGTCGTCGTTTATCGCCGACAAGCACACGCACGAAGAGCACAAGAACGCGTATTTCAAGCTCATCCATAACGCCGACTTCGTCAAAAAAATCTGCGCCGATTTCGGCATGGGCGACAACGTGTTGCTGGTGAACGGCCACGTGCCCGTGAAGGTAGACAAAGGCGAAAAGCCCCTGAAAGACGGCGGGAACGCCGTCACCATCGATGGCGCGTTCAGCGAAGCCTACGGCGACCGTGGCTATACGCTGATCATCGAGCCGGGCGGGATCGACATCGCCGAGTTGCACCACTTTGATTCGATCGAGGACTTCATTAAAGGCGGGACCGACATCGTGCCCACGATCGTCTCGATCCGTCAGAACAAGAAGCCGCGGACGCTGGGCGAAACCGACCGCGGCGTGGCGTTCCGCGGGCAGATCGCGCAACTTAAGCAACTCATGCTCGCCTACCGCGGCGGGTATCTGCAGGAA
>CAZXLA010000064.1:0-16893 GCA_964641895.1 uncultured Tepidisphaeraceae bacterium | reverse complement strand
CATCTTCGGATCCGCGGCTTACGCCGTGGCGTAAGCTGCGGATCCGAATGAGAACGCGCAATTCACCACCCATGAATTACCAGCGCGGCCGCCAGGCTCACGCAAACGCCGCCAACGAACTTCCACTTTCGTGGCAACAATGTGGTGGCGAGGATGATGATCGCGATGAGGATGGCGTAAAGCGTCATACGTCACATTCCCAGTTCGACCGCGAGTCGAAGCGCCTCGGCGACGCTCCACGCCTGCGCGCAGCAGCCGGCCGGACGGAGCGTCGAGGCCTCGAAAACTTCGCTGATATTGCCGATGCACGCATCGTTGGTCATGTGATCGATCAGCGGCTGTAGCCACGCCCGCGCCTGTTGCTTGGCCGGTTCGGATCGATTGTTGACCTTGAGATACGCTTCCAGAAATGCGCCCATCGGCCACGGCCAAATGGTGCCATTGTGATACGCGGCGTCGCGGTCCATCTGGATGCCGGTGAACTTCGGTCGATACTTCGGATCAAGCCCGCTCAGCGTTTTCAAACCTACAGGCGTGAGCAATTCTCGCCGCACCACTTCAACCACGGCCGACTGCTGCGATTCTTCCAGCGCACAGTTCGGCAGGCTGACAGCGAAGATCTGGTTCGGGCGGATCGAGACGTCGCGAAACTGCCCGTTTACCACGTCGGCGCATCCCCGCTGTGGGCCGAGAAAGAACGTTGACGCGAAATGCTGTTTCACCAGTTCGGCCAACTTCCCTACCGCTGGATCGAACGGCTTCATCAGGCAAAGGGCGTGGTACCATAACGCGTTAATTTCCACCGGCTTGCCCTGCCTCGGTGTGAAAGCGATGCCGTTGCACTTGGCGTCCATCCACGTGAGCTGCGTGGATTCATCTCCTTGCGTCACCAGCCCGTCGGCCGGATCCATTTTAATGCCGTAGCGCGTGCCCTGGCGATACTCGGCGATGATCTGCCGGCAGGCGGGCAACAGCACTTCTTCAAATGTTTGATTGTCTTTGCTGGCGTCACGATATTGGAAGCACGCGTGGATGAACCACAGGCTCGCATCGACGGTGTTGTATTCCGGTTCGTTGGTGTAATCCTTGAAGCGATTGGGGATCATTCCCTGGCTGACATACTGCGCAAAAACGCCCAACACGGCCGCGGCCTCGGCGAACCTTCTTGTACAGAGGAACAAGCCGGGCAGCGAGATCATGGTGTCGCGGCCCCAATCGGCAAACCACGGGTAGCCGGCGATGACCGTGACGCCCGGCGAGCCGTCGGGCTTGTTGCGCGCCACGACGAAATCGTTCGACGCATGCACCAGGCGCGCCACGGTTTCCGAAGCGCCCGCGATCTGCGGCGCCGCCATCCGCCGCCGGGCCAGCTCGGCGTCGAAGTCGATCGCTTCGGTCGGCTCCAGCGCGATCGACACTTGAATCGTCATCGGCCCGTCAATGTCCACCGCCCATCGGCCGGGCACGTACAGGTCTTCTTTATCATCCTGCCCGCGTTCTGTTTCGATGGCCAGCACGTGATCGGTCCACCAATCGTCCATACGGAAAAACTGCCCGGCGTCGCAACGCAGGTAAACACGATGATTCCCCTCGCCCACCGAACAGCCCGTTGCATCGACGGCCACATCAAAATTCGATTTCCCGCGACGAAGCGCATGGAAATCACGAAGGGCGACAAACGGCAGCAACTCCAATTGCACGCGCCGGCCGGCCGGGTCGATGCCGTAGCGCACGACGGCCACGTTGCGCTGCCAGAGCAGTTGCAGTTCTTTGCGCACGCGCACGCCGTCCACGTCATAAAACCATCGGGCGGTGTGATCGAGCTCGAACCGCTGCAGGTATTTGTCGCCGCGCGGGTGGAAGTTGTTGGCTCCGGGGAACTGGTTGATGCTCAGCTCGAACATCTCCCGTTTGCCGTCGAGCCTCAGGACTTCCCCGATGCGGTTGACGGTGGCGGTCCGGCCCACCGGCGGGAGCGTGGCAGCCATCAGCAAGCCGTGGTAGCGCCGGGTGTTGCACCCGAGGATGCTCGAGCCGGCGAATGCCCCGGTGCCGTTGGTTAGTAAAAACTCACGCTCGATGAATCGGCCGAGTTGCCCGTGTGTCTGGATTGCGTATGGTCGCATAAGCCCTTATCCGAGAGAAGTTTCCGGAGCCCACAGCCCTCAACTGCTCCGCCGCGGCGGGGCTGCTCCGGCGTTAGGTTAATCACTCATCGTCATATTGTCGGAACGGCCCATAAACGCAAAATTAACGATTTTTCCACCCAACCGCCGATTTATCGAAACGGACGAAAGTGGTTTTCGTCCGTGGCGTCTATTCAATGGAACAGTGAAGGGCGGCACAAGAGTGGACGCCAACGGCCTTACCGGCCTAGAGTTGTGGTTGCCACGAACACGGAGGTTCGCATGGTGCCGCCGCCCCAGTTCAGATACGTGCTGAATTGCACGCCATCACCTTGTTTTGTTTTCATTCCAGTCGATACGACAGGAGGCCATTTGTGATAGAGCATCTTGAAAATCGTCGATTGCTGAGCACCAGCCTGGCAGCCGGCATTCTAACCATTACCGGCACCAGCGGCGGAGACAGCATCCAGTTCGCGCGCCTGACCGGAGGATTCCGAGTCTTTGAGAATTCCGGCAGCGGGATTGTCGAAACATCGTGGAACTTTACCGACGTTCAACGCGTCACCATCAACGCCGGGGGTGCCAGCGACAGCGTGATCCTCGGCAAGGTGATCGTAAACGCCGAAATCAACGGCGGCGCGGGAAACGACACCCTCTCGTCCGGCGGGGGCAACGACACCATCCGAGGGGAAGATGGCAACGACTACATGTTCGGCTCCGACGGTCGCGACCTGCTTAACGGCGGCTCCGGTGGAGACACCATGCTGGGCGGCGGCGGCCGCGACACGGTTGACTACAACCAACGCACCGCCAACCTTGTTATCGGACTCGGCACCGTCAGCGATGACGGGGAAGCCGGCGAAGGCGACAACGTCGCCACCGACAATGAAACCATCATCGGAGGCAGCGGCAACGACCGCATCGCCACCGCTTCCGGTCGGGCCGAAAGCTTCTTCGGCGGGCCCGGCAACGATACCCTCATTGGCGGCTCCGGCGCCGACTTCCTCGACGGCGGCACTGGAACCGATTCCGTTGAAGGCCAGGGTGGCGACGACATCTTCCAGGCACAAGACGGATCGATCGACACCATCAACGGCGGATCGGGCAGCGACTCGGGCACCTTTGATGACAACGACCTGTTTGATTCGATTCCTTAACTTTTGCGGATAGCTGATAGCTCATAGCAACAGACTCAACGGAGATAACACAGTGAAAACGATTGAAATGCTCGAATCCCGCAGGCTGCTGACCGCGTCATTTGATCCGGCCACCAGCACCCTGACGATTACCGGCAGCGACAGCCCCGACACGGTGGAGTTTGGCAACAACGGCGCGACCTTCCTGGTCCGTGAGACCACTGCCGGCACCCCCACCGAAACCAACTTTGATACCGCGCCCGTCAAGTCGATCATCGTCAACATGCTGTCGGGCGCTGATGTCGTCATCCTGGGGAAGATGACCATCAATGCCACGCTCAACGGCGGAAGGGGCAATGATCGCCTCAGCGCCGGCCGAGGCAACGATAAAATCAACGGCGGCGGCGCCGACGATTACATGTTCGGCGGCGACGGCAAAGATACCCTTGACGGTGGCAGCGAAGGCGATGACATGTTCGGCGGCGGTGGCCGCGACACCATCACTTACGAAGCGCGCACAGCGCCCCTCACCATCGGCCTGGGAACCCTTCCCGACGATGGTGAAGCCGGCGAAGGCGACAACGCTCGCAGCGACGTCGAAGTCGTGCTCGGCGGGAGCGGCTCCGATGCCATGAGCACCGGCGGAACCCGTCCGGTGAACTTCTATGGCTTTGCCGGCAACGACACCTTGCGCGGTGGCGCTGCGGGCGATTTCCTCGTCGGCGGCGCCGGCCAGGATTCACTCGTCGGCAACGCCGGCAACGACACCTTCGACGCCATGGACAGTGAAATTGACACCCTCAACGGCGGCGACGGCACCGATTCCATCCTCACCGCCGACGCCAACGACGTGCTGACGACCATCCCATAAATGGCCTGTCCCGACTCCCCCTCCATTTACTCAGGGAGGGGGTTTGGGGGAGGGTCGACGGCGGAGTGCTTCAATCGCGCTTCGCCTTTCCCCTGACCCCTCCCGGAGTACCAGGATTGGGAACAACACATAAATGGACAGGCCCCGGGTAACCAACACTGGGGCCTGTTGCGTTGATTCCAGCATTCGCTGACAACCGTTTACGGCACAACCGGCTCGATGTTCGAGCCGCCTTTTGGGCCCGTGACGTTTAAAACCGCCGTCGCCAGCGCATTGTTACTCCCGACCCAGCCTGCGTCGCCGGTCAGTGGCTTTTTCACTTCATTTTCAATGACAAACCCTTCGCCGGCGTTGCGTCGGGCCGCGGGCGGCATTTTGTCGACGGCTTCCAACGCTTTCTTCCCTTCCGGCGTGTAGCGCATGAGATAGCCGACGAACACGTCGCCGGTATCCAGGTCTTTGTAAACCATCGCCTGCACCGCCGGCTTGCCATCTTGTTCGAAGGGCGGGTATCGGGTGGCGGCATCGGCAAAATAGGTCTTGCCGTCATCCACCGTGAAATACCGCTGCCCCGCATCGCCACCGACGGACGGGCCGGTGTCGGCGTACCAGAGTTGCCATGCAATCGCGCCCAGCACCAGCATAAGAAAAACAGCGGCAACCGCCGTGACGAGGGTCGGGTTTTTACTAATCGTCTCGCGCACGCCCATGATTCCTCCATTCCCTAGTGAAGGAAATAGCCGGATCGGGCAAGTTGCGTCAAATCCGACGGAGAAACTGCCACGCCGCCGGCCGTCTGATAACCCTCACCGACGGCGGGCGCGCAACGCCGTGTACAGCCCCCCCGGCTTGAAGCGCTTTAGAGTTGTCGGACTGTCGCGACATCAGATTTGTGTTGGCCTGTATTCTCGGTCGGTGTACTTTGACATCACTTCGATCGAATCGTACGGGCGTCGCCTGAATCGATCGAACCCCCTTCATCGGTGGCCTACTATGATGCTGGCGAGTATCCTCAAGGGTTTGGTTGTTTCGATCTCCCTGATGAACAGCTCACAAGCTCCGTCGCCGGCAATGGCCGCACCGGGTATCGAAAAGGCCGCCGATCAATTCGCCGCCCTCCCGCCCGAAGTGCGGCTGCGAAAGCTTCACCTGGTACGCCCGGACTTGATTCCATTCCCGATCGCGTACGAGGTCTACTGCTGATTTAAGCCATCAGATTCAAAGACGTTGATGCGCCAACCCGCCCGGCGCACGCTTGCGGTTTCGCGGAACAAATCGCTCAAATCACGCGCAAGAACCCGCAGAAATCGTCGAGAGCGCCGACACGACAATTAAAACATCATCCAAGGTGTTCATCGCCCCAAAGCTAACCCGTACCGTCCCCCCGCGTGCCGATGTGCCGATTGCATCGTGAGCCAATGGCGCACAATGCAGCCCGGCGCGGACAAGAATTCCAAACTGCGATTCCAGCACCATCGCCAGCTCGGCAGGTTCCAGCCCTTCAACTTCAAGACTAAACACGCCGACGCGCTCACGCAGGGCGGTCGGTCCAAACACACGAACCCGGGCAATGCCTTGGACGCCGGCCAGGAATGCTTCGCCGAGCGCGATGTCATGCCGGCGAATGGCATCGATGGTTCGAGACAGCACCCAATCGATCCCCGCCGATAGCCCCGCCAGTCCAATCACATTCATGCTGCCGGCTTCGAACCGATCGGGCATCATCAGTGGCTGCAGTAGCGATTCGCTTTGCGACCCTGTTCCCCCGCTGCGCGTCGAGCGCAGTTGTCTTTCGATGCCGGGGCGAATGTAAAGCGCGCCGGTTCCGAGCGGGCCCAGCAACCCCTTGTGGCCCGGAACGGCCAACAGGTCGGCGTCCATCTCCTGTACATCGATCGCCACATGCCCGGCGGTCTGGGCGGCATCGAGCAGAAACAACGCGCCGTGCCGCCGCGCGATCGCAGCGATTCCCGCAACCGGCAGAATGACGCCCGTGACATTGCTTGCGTGCGGTACTGCGATCAAACGCGTATCCGGGCGAAGCGCGCGGCGAATGTCGTGTGGCTCGACCTGACCGGTGGCACGGTCGGCCCGAACCACCGTGAGCGTTGCCAGCTTGCGTTCGACCAATTCGTGCATCGGCCGAAGAACCGAATTGTGATCCATCGCGGTGCAAATGAGGTGGTTCGATCGCGCAGGATCGATCACGCCGTTGATGGCCAGGTTCAATGCATCGGTGCAGTTGTGCGTGAAGACGATCGAGTCCGGGCACGGCGCGTTGAGCAGTTTCGCGAGGCTGCGTCGGCAGGTGGAAACGATCTCGGCGGAACGAATCGCTTCTTCGTACAAGCCGCGACCGGCGTTGGCGCCGATATCGTGCGCGTAGCGTGTCATCGCCTCAATCACCGCCGGCGGTTTGGGGAAGCTGGTGGCGGCGTTATCCAGGTAAATACGGCGCTGAGATTTTTCGGGGGGGTGCGCCATCGCCACAACGATGATGATAGGCGGCGGCGAGGTGGGAGCAATGTGCGATCAATGCGAGGAATGCGTGGCGTAAATGGCCGTGACCGGCTTGTCGCCCGGACGGCGACCGAGCGATTCGGCCGTCGATCGTTTGCCGTCGTGGGTAAACGCTCGTTCCCCATCGGCCAGCGTATGTACGACCACCATTGCAGGCCGCAGCGCCCCCGCCTGCGGGGCACGCGCATATGCGGCGGGCATCAGCATTCCAACAACGACGAACATGGACCGGCGAAGAGGCATAATCGCTCCAACCGGCACATCGTCACGCGCACGCCTCGTGATTAGATTGTTGTTTTACTCCGATAATCGCCCGCAACGCTTGGTGGAAATCACCAGTAGGACCAATCGCGCGTATAAAGCACATACGCGCCCAGCAGGAAATTAGTCGTGCCATGCGCAATGATGCACGCTCCGATCGACCGCGTGTAGGCCAGCAGGCCGCTGATCATGATCGCCCACACGATGCTGGTTAGCCACCAGTTGCCGTGCACCACCGCAAAAATCACCGCCACGCCGACGAATGCTTTCCAATCCAGTTCGCCGATGCCGGCGAGTTTGAAATCGTTGGGCGCGATGATGGTCCGCCACGCAAAATCGCGCCAGAAGAGTTCTTCCATGATCGGCACGATGATCGATGCGCCGACGATCCATCGAAACGCGATGAACGCATTCGCCTGCACGGGGTCGCCGAAATGCTTATACGGATTGAACGCCGCGTACTCCGGTTGCATCCAGTCGGCATTGATAAATCCGTGTTGATAAAAAAACAGCAGATGACGAGCCGCATCCAGTTCCATCTTTGGCGCGAACAAACTGGGGAACAGCCATTGCAGCGTCTGCTGCATGCCGATCCATTGAAAGATTCCAATCACACCGACGATCAGCCCCAGCCACCAGCCATTCCACGTGATCCTCGTATATTGCCGCCAGAACAAAACCAGCAAAATCGCGACGCATACGCAGCGGGCGATATAGGTGTGCGGATAGTAGTCCGGATAACTGCCGCCGAGCCACACGAAGCCGAGGAAGGCGAACATCGGCAGCATGTAGGCCCAATCGTCGGTGAGGAGCGGCGTGCGTGAATCAGGTGCGTTCATTTTAGCTCGAGGTTTACCACCAAGACTCCAAGACACCAAGCAGAGAATTCAATCGATCAAGTTCCAAGTGACGGTGCCGCTTAATAAACCCTTTTGCCTTCTTGGTGCCTTGAAGACTTGGCGGTCAATCAGTCGGGGCGTAGGATCGCCATGCTCGCCGTATGCCCGTGAATAAAGTTTTTCCCGCCGATGGGCCCGAGTTCGCCGGCGGCAAAAAAACCTGTGACGGGGATTCCGCCAAGGATGTCGTGCGCCATGGCGATGTCGTGGCACGATTGCGCAAACATGCGCGTCCCTCGTCCGTTGCAGCCGAACAACAAGGCGCACGCCGCTTGCGGATTGGCTGAAGATTTACTGAGCATTTCCCGCAAATCTTCGTCGGCGGTCTGCGCGTCGCGCACCTGAAACTGCACCGTCTGGCCGACGCGCACGTAGTCGGCGAGCACGATCGCGCCGGTTTCCTGATCCAGTTGCATGACGTTGCGAATGAGAAAATCGCCCCGGCCGAACGCATCGCGATATTCATCAATGGCCCGGCCGATATACAGGCCGTAACCCAGCAGTTGCTTGTCGCTTTCGCTCATGCTTTCCAGCACGTCGCGCAGTTGGTTGATCGCCGGCTTTCCACCAAGCTGCTCGATGATATTCTGGTTGGATTTGGTGACGATGAACCGCTCGCCGACCGGCCGGCATCCCTGGCTGACAATTGATTCAACCTTAATCGGCCCGTTGAGCGTGACGCCCACAAACCCGCCGTCGACCACTTTGTTATTGATGAAAAGCCAGTTCTCCCCCCGCCGCCGGGCCGACGAGGCCATGCCGCCGATGAGTGGCAGCGGAAGGTCGTCGAGATTCTTCATCAGCGCGTCGATCGGACAGGTAAATGGATCGCCGAAGCCGATGAGCGCGCGCGATTCTTCGCCGTGGCCGAGGCGTTCGATGAGATTAACCTGGTCATCGAGCACATCCGCCCACTCGTTTTCGCCGATGTGGATGGCGCTGATGCGCACGCCTGGAAGCGAGCCGACGAGCAAGGCGATTCCCGGCGAGCGCTCGATTTCGACGTCGCCGCCGATGACTCCTTCGGCGGAGCAACCGATAAGAATCTGCGGCTCGATTTCGGTGTTGATGCGATCAAGAATCCACTCCGCCTCGTCGACGTGCGCGGCCGTGATAAAAAGCGCCGCGAGGTCGGGACGGGCGATCGCGCGAGCCTGCTCGATCACCCGGGCAACCGCGTGGGCGGCATTGGCAGCATCGGAGACGGCGGACAGAAAATGCATTGGAGCCATGATAGTCGCACGGCGGCGAATTGCATTTCGTCGCGTGCCGCGCAACTAAGCAGCATCGGCGACATCCTGCCTCATTGCGCAGCGGCGCGGCAGGTTTCGTTACGGGACGGTACTGGCACACCCGTTGCATTTGATCAATTCAAATCCGTTCGGTTTTGTATTCCACAAGTCCTTGGGTCTTGCCGCGTTCGGCCACGCCGCGGGTGTAGTCGACCGGGCATGTCATATTTCGGAGATGCATCTCATGTTCTCACTGCCCAAAAGCAGAAGTGGCGGCCTGGCGAAAGCCGCGGCGATGGCAGGAGTGTTTTTGACGGGATCACTAGCCTTGGCGCAAGATGCCGCCCCGGCGGTGGCCGCGGCTGCGCCTGCTCCGGCCATCGACAGCGGATCGACGGCGTGGATGCTCGTTTCCTCGGCGCTCGTTCTGCTCATGATGCCCGGCCTCGCTCTTTTCTACGGCGGAATGGTGCGGGCCAAGAACGTACTGAACACCTTCCTGAACGTGATGGTGTGCTGCGGCGTGATGGGCGTGCTGTGGGTGGTGATCGGCTATGCACTGGTTTTCCCCGTCGTCGATCAACCCGATGGCTCGGTCAAAGCCCTCATTACCATGGGCCAGAATGACTACGACGGCACCAAAGCCACGGTCAGCATTCTTGGATTCGATCCGAATCTGATGTTCCTGAAAGCCTTCAAAGACGGCTACGGCGGGATTCTCACCTCCGGCGATACCGTTGGCGCGGTTCCCACCGGCGTGCCTGAACTTATCTTTGCGATGTTCCAGGGCATGTTCTTTATCATCACGCCGGCCTTGATCGTCGGCAGCGTAGTGGAACGGGTGCGGTTTGCGCCGTTGCTGATTTTCCTTTCGCTTTGGTCGTTGATCGTCTACGCGCCGATGGCGCACATGGTGTGGAACGTAAACGGCTACCTGTTTCAGAAAGGCGTGCTCGACTTTGCCGGCGGAACGGTGGTTCATGTGCTGGCGGGGGTTTCGGCGCTGGCGCTGACGATCGTCGTCGGCCCGCGCAAGGGTTACGGCCGACGAGCGATGCCGCCGCATAGTCTGGGTTTGACGCTCATCGGCGCGGGCTTGCTGTGGTTTGGCTGGTTCGGCTTCAACGCCGGCAGCGCTATCGGCATCGGCAAGGATTTTCTTCCGGTTTCCGGAAGTGTTGCGGGCCTGGCGTTCGCGAACACCCAAATCTGCGCCGCCGCAGCTGCTTTGTCGTGGATGCTGGTTGAATGGCTCAAAGACGGCAAGCCGACGATTCTGGGTTTTGCCTCAGGAATGGTCGCCGGGCTGGTCGTGATCACGCCCTGTGCGGGCCATGTGGCCCCGGCGTCGAGCATCTTCCTGGGTCTGCTGGGCGGCGCCGTGTGCTACTTCGGCTGCCAACTCAAAAAACTGTTTAAGTATGATGATTCGCTCGACGCATTTGGCGTGCATGGTATTGGCGGGGCACTGGGCGCGGTTCTGGTCGGGCTGTTCGCCATCCGCCCGGTCGGCGGAATGGAACAATTCGGCAAGCAACTCCTGGGCGTAGGCATTGCTGTGGTGTTTGCATTCGTTGTTTCGTTGATTCTGGGATATGCCGTGAAGGCCATCTTTGGCCTGCGCGTCAAGGAATCAGAGGAAGAAGAGGGGCTCGACTACGCCATTCACGGCGAATCGGGCTATAACCTCAGCGAGGCTCTGGGCGCCGTCGCCGGGGAAAGCCTCCCCACCCCCGCTGCGATCGCCGGCAGCAGCAGACGCTTTAGCGTCGTGGTGGAAGGCCCCAGCCCTAAAGAACTTATCACCGTCTGGTCAGACCTGTGCGGAAAACCCACGGCGGCGGCGGAGTTTAAGAACCTATACCCGTACGTCACCACCGTTCAGGGCAACAAGTTCCGCTTCCGAGGCGGCGACCCGACGATCATGGTCGAAGGCTTGAAAAAGATTTTTTCGTCGTCGAACAACAGCCCGCCGGTCACCGCGCGCATCGAAATGTAAACACACCGTCGCCGTCGCGTGCACATCGGGCGTGCGGTGCGGGTCGACCATGAAGCTCGATGAGCCGAAACTGTTGTGATACTCGTAGAGAAAACTAGATACTGAAAGACCGATCCATGAAACTCATTGTTGCTGTGATCAGACCTGAAAAACTAGAGGCCGTTCAGGCGGCGCTGAACGAACGCGATGTGTACCTGATGACGGTCACCGACGTGCGCGGCTGCGGCCGTCAACGCGGCCACACCGAAGTGTACCGCGGGGCCGAAGTGCAAATACGGCTCGTTCCCAAGGTGAAGCTGGAGATTGCAGTAAACGACGTATACGTCGAACCGACGATCGAAGCGATCGTCCACGCCGCCCGCACGGGAGACACCGGCGCGATCGGCGACGGTAAGATATTCGTTCTACCCTTGGAAGACTGCATTAGGCTAAGAACCGGCGAACGAGGAGGGCAGGCGATTGGGCCGTAGTTGTAGACTGTTACGCTGGCACTTGCGCCAGCTCATTGCACTGATCAGCCGCAAAGCCGCAAGCGGCCAGAGTTTTAGACATCACGCATTTTGCATGACGAGCAGGACAATGATCACGATAAGCAGTAGTCCCACCCCGCCGCTGGGATAGTAACCCCAACCGGTGCTGTAGGGCCAAAGTGGCAGCAAACCCAGCAGCAAAACGATGAGAACGACGACCAACAGTAGACGCATGTTCTTGTTCATGGTGGAGCCTCGGTCGATTTTATCAGGTGTTGACGCCGTTATGTTCCGCCAAGTTTCCAGCATGCACCGCGTGCCTCGCCATCATCTTTTGGCGTTGCTTGCGGTTCATTTTCGCTTGGCGGTTATTAGGCGGCGGCGCGTTGCGCGATGCAGCGGCCGCGAACGGCCGCATGAAGAATCCGAGCATGGCCCCAACGAATAACGTAAGCCACGGAAATCTTTTTTTGGTACTCATGAACGCAAGAATAACGTCGGTCGATCCGTCTTGCGTCAGAGAAGAAACCTGATCGCCTATGGGGGTAAGCACTTTCTCCGGCATCAGGCCGTTGGCAATCGGTGAGGTTGTTTATTCCGCAGCACTGATGCCACCCGCTCGCGCAGCGTGAAAATATCGATCTCGTGCTTTCCCCAAAACGCGTCCGCGCCGTAGTCTTCCACCGCTTTGCGCCCAAGTTCTTTGTCGGCGGCACTGACCACGATCACCGGGATATCCCGCGTTTTGGGATCCCCCCGCAACTGTAGGAGAACGGTGAAACCATCGACATCAGGCATCATCAAATCAAGCAGAATAAGGTCGGGCCGATGCTCATTAACCCGCCGCATCACGTCGGCACCCCCTTCAGCAGTTTCGGTCCGATAACCAGCGTGCAATAATGTGACACTGGTGAGGTCGAGCATCGCGAGATTGTCATCAACCACCAACACCAGCGGTGAATCTCTTTCCATCACGCACTCCTTCAATTTTTCGTGTCGAACTTAATGTAATACGCTACCGGGGAGGCGGTGCGTAGGCGGATGATCTTGAGAGCGGGATAATATTTCCCCCGATGCCTTGCCGGTCGTTGAAGCCGCGACACACCCGACCGCGATAAACGCCGCCGGCCGCCCCACTATGTTTCTCGACCGCCTCGAGTTGAAACTGGAGTATCATTCCGTAATCTAGTCGAGAATTCGGCACCGTAGCTCAGTTGGTAGAGCAGGGGATTCATAAGCCCCGGGTCACAGGTTCGAGTCCTGTCGGTGCTACTTGACTATTAAGCAAGTATCGGGATTGCTCGGTATCGCTCAGTAAATACGGGCGATTCTCGTTTTTGGCCTCAGCCACTTCCCTGCCCTTACTGCCCGAAACCGCCGTAGACTGTGCCGGATTCTGTGCCGCGCTGCTCGCGGGCTCGGCGTTGGCCCTTTCAAAGTGGGCATCGGTCACTTGCAGATAGTGGTTCTGCGCTACCCTCTCCGTGTTGCCGATCCATGCACAAACAACATGGGAGGGAAAACTCTCGGCTAGCTCAGTCTGTCGGGTGGATCGCAGATTGTGGAACAGTCGCGGCCAGGGCGTCAGCCCGGCCTTGCGGATGATTCGCTGCAATTGCGTCCGCAGGTTTGCGTTGGCGTTCCGATAGCGGCTGATAACGTAAGTCGTGCCCGGCTCGGCCCGCTCGAACACTTCTAGCAGGTATGGGCGAAGTTCTGGGAAGATCGGCATGAACCTTTCGCCACGTCCTTCGTGGTGCTCCGTCTTGCTGCACGTCACGCGGATGCGCCCGTGCTCCCAATCCACGTCCGCCCACGTCAATGCCAGATGTTCGGAAGGGCAACGGAGCCCGCCGTAGCGGCTAAGTGTAAACAGCAGCTTCCATTGCGGATCGGGGCACTTATCCAGCACCTTCTGTGCGTCCTCGCGGGTCAGGAAATACTGTCGGCTTCGGTTCTGCTGACTACCGGCCTTTACGCCTTCAAAGGGATTTTCGCTCAGCATCTTCCACCGCACTGCCTGCCGGAAAATCTGCCGCGCCAGTTTCACCCGCTTGCTCAAGGTGGCTTCGGCGTAGTCGTCGGCCTTCATCTTCGCCCGCCACTGGTCGGCCTGTAGCGGCTCGATATCGCGGATAGGGGTTTCTGCCCCAAACTCCGCCAGCAACGCGGCACGTGTCGCCTGGTAACCGAGAGAGGTGATTGGCTTAACGGTCAGATGCTTGAAGAATGAATCAAGCAACTGCTTCAACGTGGTTCCACTGGTCTTGCGTGGCTTCACCAACCCCACCGCCGCCATCCGGGCATGGGTCGCGTCATCCCGCTCGGCCAGCCATCGTGACGTTTCATCGTCCAGCGCCCCGCCGCTGATGTTCGCACCAATGATCTTCTCGACCCGGCCGCAGAATCGCTCCGCGTTCTTTCGGTCCATCTTCCCCAGCCGGATCGTCTTGCGCGTGCCGTCGCCGGCCACAAATAGGACGCGCTTTCGTCCGTTCGGATCATTACCGATGCTTGCCATGACTTACCGTCCTTTGCCCTTCGCGGGCTTCGTCCTCACCAATTTCAGCCCCAGCAGATCGGCCAGCATGTCGATTGTTTCCATCGACAGCCCGCCTTTCCCTGCCATGAAGCGGGACATTAGCCCCTGATCCACGCCCAGCGCCTTGCAGACGGCGTAGCGGCTCATCCCGCTGGCGTCGATTGCTTCGCGTAACTGGTCGCTCAATTTGCTTACCATACTCACACACTAACCCGTGCTTGTCTCAAAGTCAAGCATATTTCGTTCCGGCTCTGCTCACATGCCCGGCTCTTGGATTGCGTCGCGCTCAGACCGGTCGTATTCATCCTCGCTGGCTACATCGTCACCTCTCCCCACTTCGGGGCCAGCTTCACCATTGTCACCGTCACCGCTACCCTCAGCAGCGCTACCGTTAACCCGGGTTTCGGTGACGGTGACGCCGGTGACGGCATCCGGTTCGCAGGATTCGGTGACGTTCAACAGGTGGAAGATGCGCGGTTGCCGCCCGCCCGTTGGATTCTGCCGCACCGTCTGCCAGCGCCCCAACTTGGCTTCCGCCAACCGCTCAAGATCGGCTTCGGCCTGTTCGGCGTTGCCACGGTAGCGGCGCAGCCCGTGCGTCAGCTCCCGCACCGTCACTTGTCCGCCGCGCTGCTTGACCCAATTCAACAGTTCGCGGGCTTCGCGGTCGTCCTGCGATTCCGCGAGCATCGCGTACACCCGCTTAGCCTCATGCCCGAACCACTCGGCCAGCGCCACGCCAGCGGCCATGCTCTGCTCGTCGGCGTGCCACGGGTTGACGCCGTCCTTGCTCGCCTGCCGGATGCAATGCACCACCAGCGCCAGCCGCGCCGCGTAACCTTCCAACTTGCTCCACGCCGCCGAAAACTCACCCGCAAGCTCGGCCTGTTGCTGGGCGTGATCGTTGTAAAACCTCACCCATACGTCCTTCGCCCCATCCGTCAGTCCTATGTCAGCGGGTTCGGGTTCGCCGTCGATATCGGTGGACGGCTGAAAGCTCAAAAGTTCCGTGAACAGCGTCCCCACCGCATTCAAAGTCTTGACGGCAATGTCCGCTTCCGTCCACCGCTTCACCCGCTTGGGCGGCATCGCCAGTAGCAGCCGCGCGGCCAAGCCGTTGTCAAAAAACTCCGGCGTGAGACAGCGGCGCAGCGTGTCCGGCTGGATGCCGCCGGCAATTCCCACGGCGGCGCGGTCAACGTGGATGGTGGTCTTGTCGCCGGTCTTACGATCCACCAGCAACGCCCCGGCGCGGTGCATTTCCAGCCAGTGTGCCACGTCCCCGCCTTGGCCTTGTTTGTACTGGTTGAAGCTCCCCAGCCAGCCCGCCAGTTCATCCCGCGCCACCAGCAACCCACGCGGGGCAATGCTCAGCCGATCCGCCAGAGCTTCGACGGTCGTATCGGAACACCACAAACGCTCACACGTCGGCTGCTCCGGTTCCTTGGGCCGCTCGCCGCGCTCATCGGGCTTGGCCTTGCGCCATGCTTTCAGGTCGTCGTCAAACTGTTCCATGGCCTCGGCGTGCTCGGCCAGCGCCTGCTTGTATTGCTTCATCGCCCGCTTTTGCCTCAGCCGGATCGGACGCAACGCCAAATCGAAGGCCGGGCTTTTCAACGTGCCGCTGTCGCCCACAATCACACACCACAGCACCGGCGGCTCGGTCCATGATGCTTTCAGGCGGATGCGCCGGCTGTTGCCGATGGCGCTCGCCAACTCCGCCAGCAACGGCAGCGCGATGAAGCTCGCATCACACCCCAGCGCCTTCGCCCCTTCATTCACGAAACGCTGTGCGACTCCGGGCAGCATGTCCACTGGAAACGGACGGTATGGCTCGACAGACGGCGCAGCGGCGGGCTTGCTCTTGCCCTTGGTCTGCTTGCCCGGCTTCATCCCCATTAGCTCCGCCGCCGATTTCACCGCGGCGCTCACGTCGCCGGCATGGTCGAAATGCGTGAACACGTCGAAGGCGTCGTGCGCCTTGCCGTCGTTGAGCGGATCGTTGCTTGACCAGTGGTAGGTGCGCCCATCCTTCACGCTCACCGACTCGCTCGTCCCGCCGGGGCGCATATGTCGTCCGGTCCTGCCCTTGGCGTAGCCGTGCCCTTCTAAGATGGCGTCGATTGAGTGGACGCGGTTGAAGGCGTCGATAACGCTTGCCTGTCCGTTGTTGCTCGCGTGTCGCTGACGATGAACGGCGCGGGCCTTGGCCTCAAGCCGTTCCTGTTCCTGCACGGTCAGCGGCGCTTCATCCAGCGCCCGCGCCGCAGCAAGCAATTTCTCGGCGTGCCCCTGCGTCACCGTCACCACATCCCCCGCCGTCAGGTGGTTCAGCCACTTGTACTGATTGCCCGATGGATGCAGGGACGGCGCTACCACCGCGTAGCCGCCTTCACCGCGCGTTTCGATGGCGATGGTGCGACCACTGTCCTCCTGCTCATCTGGCGTCCAAGCCAGCTTGTCATTTCCGCCGGGATTAGGGCAACGCAGCAGCACTTGATACCCCCCGCCGCCCGTCTGTTGCACCGGCAGCGCGTGCGCCAACTCGCCCACTCCTTCGCACCAACGCTCGAAGAAGCCCGGCGCGTCGAAGTCCAGCACCAGCAGCCCGCCGGACACTCTGCCAGCGACCACAGCGAAGCTCTGGACGCCCGATGCAATCCACCGCCGCACCGTCGCCTCGTCCGCGATAGTGCTCTGGTAGGGCCTCCACTTCCCGCCGGGCAGCAACTCCGTCGCCGGGCGCTTGGTGGTGTGGTCGATGGGGACGATGGAGACGCCGGCCTTGACGCACGCCAGCGCCGCCGTCAGTAGATCGTTACTCATTGCCGCCCCCC
>CAZXLA010000063.1:11126-17226 GCA_964641895.1 uncultured Tepidisphaeraceae bacterium | reverse complement strand
GAGCAAGAAAATTCTCGTTGAGTTGCGAAGTAGTTTTCATTGTGAGATGAAAACTCCGCAACGAATCGAAAGTAGATCAGACCAACTTTTCTTTGCTTTTTTTAATCTGCGTTAATCTGCGTTAGTCTGCGGAAAAATAGAGTGGAGTTGAGAATGGCTGGAAAGGTTTCATCAAATCCGAACGAGTTTCTCCTTCCCGATGTCGGCGAAGGCTTGGAATCCGCCGACTTAATCGAGTGGAAGGTAAGCGTCGGCGATAAGGTCGAGTCGCAGCAGATCATCGCGATGGTGGAAACCGCCAAAGCGCTCACGGAAATCTGCAGCCCACGCGACGGCGTGATTGCCAAGCTCCACGGCAAGCCCGGCGAAACGATCAAGATTCACGCCGTGTTCGTCACATTCGAAGGCGGCTCGGGTTCTGCACCGGAGCCGAAAAAATCCGAGAACGGCAAAGCCGAAAAACAGCCGCTTGCGGTTTTGCGGAACAACGACCCTGAAAAGTCAGACGACCGCACAGTCGACCACACCGACGCCGGAACGGTGGTCGGTTCACTCTCCGGCGCCGATTACAGCGCCGTCGAAGGAAAAGTGCGCGCCGCGCCCGCGGTGCGACGCATGGCGCGCGATATGGGCGTGGATATCGAAAACGTCCGCGGAACGGGCATCGGCGGGCGGGTGACGCTTCGCGATGTCGAGTCTGCCGGCAACGGCGCTAAACCCGCCTCCACGCCCTCCTCGCGCAGACCCCCGAAACTCGATTTGCAAGATTTCCCCGCATCCACGCCGGCCCGTGCCGGCCCGGCTCCGTCGCGTCAGACCACCAACATCCCGGCAGGCCAGGATGTGTTGCGCACCCCGTTCAAAGGCGTGCGGCGTGTGATTGCCGAGCGGCTCAGTCAATCCGTCCGCACCGCCGTCCATTTTACCGTTATGGATGAGGCCGACATCAGCGAGCTCGATAATTTCCGTAAACGTTTGATCGGCGCAACCGGCGAAAAACTGACCTATCTCCCCTTCGTCGCCGCCGCCGTTTGCATGGCATTGCGCGAGCCGGAGTATCAGCGGATGAATTCGACGGTGGATGATCCGAACCAGGAGATCATCACCCACCGCAGCGTACACTTAGGGATAGCCACCGACACCGAAAGCGGGCTGATGGTCCCGGTGATTCGCGACGCCGGCGCGATGGGCGTGGTGCAGTTGTCGCGGCAAATCGGCACCATCGCCGCCGCCGCGCGCAGCCGAACCATTGCGCGCGAAGATTTGGCCGGCAGTACATTCACCATCAGCAACGTCGGCTCGCTGGCCGGTCGATTTGCCACGCCGATCATCAACTACCCCGAAGTTGGCATTCTCGCCGTCGGCCGGGCGCGCGATGGCGTGGTCGTCCGCAGCAAAATGATTGGCGTCGGCAAACTGCTTCCGCTCAGCCTGAGCTGCGATCACCGCGTAGTCGACGGCGGTTTGGCGGCGCTGCTGCTGGCGCGCATCATCGAACTGCTGCAATCGCCGGATCAACTCATCCCCGCAGAGTGACGTCAAGCAGTGGTGGAGTGACGGAGTGACGGAGTAGTTGAGTGATGGAGTAGGCGACACACCAGCATGACTACTCCACCACCCCACAAACCCACCACCTCACCACCGTTTTCATGGCAACTTCTTAACGCCGGCCCCCTGTGGCTCGACGGCGGCGGGATGTTCGGGCTGGTGCCGCGCATCGTTTGGGAAAAATTGGTTACGCCCGATGAGAAGCACCGAATCCGCCTCAATCACAACTGCATTCTATTGCATCATCCGTCCGGCCCCGTCGTGATTGAAACCGGCTCGGGCAATAAGTTCGACGCCAAAAATCGCGACATTTTCGGGCTGACCGATCGCACCATCATCCAGGCGGTTGAAGAAACGGGAACGAAGCTCAGCGATGTGAGAGATGTGATTGTAACGCACCTGCACTTCGATCACGCCGGCGGGTTGACGCGCGCGGCACGGGTCGATTCATCGGCCCTGTCTTCACAACCCGTGCTCACTTTCCCGAACGCACACATTCACGCCCAACAGCGCGAGTGGGATGATGCGATCGTCAATAGAAGCGTCATGACGCGCACCTATTTATCCGAGAACCTGGAGCCGATCCGCGAACGATTGCAGTTGCATGCGTCAAAACGGGCATTCGAAATCGGCGTAACGCCCGACCGCGATAATCTGCCAAAAATTCGCCTCGAAGACCGTCTGACCGAGATACTGCCCGGCGTCTTCGTCTTCATCGTCCCCGGCCACACCTGGGGCCAGCAGGCGGTGATGTTCCGCGACGACCGCGGGCGAACGGTCGTTTTCACGCCTGATGTAATGCCCACCGTCTGGCATGTCGGCGCAGCGTACAGCATGGCGTACGATGTCGAGCCGTACACCAGCCTCATTTCGCGTCGATGGTTCTTAAGCGAAGCCATGCAGCGCGATTGGCTGCTGGTGATTGATCACGAACCCAACACGCCGCTGGTCCGCGTGCGCGAAGACGGCAAAGGGTGGTTCAAACTGGTTCCCGAGCAATGAGCATCAAAGCAAAACCCACTGCCGCCGAGCCGAAGACGCTGCACGAGATGACCGATCTCATCGCGCAGCAGCAATCGCGCCTGCGCGAAGGCGGCGGCGAATCGGGCCAGGCTCGCCAGCGCAAGCTCGGCCGACTGCCCGTGCGCGAGCGGCTGCACCTGCTGTTCGATGAGAACGCGCCACAGATCGAACTGAACCTGTGGGCCGGTTATGCGATGTACCCCGAAGTTGGCGAAGTGCCCGCCGCCGGCGTGGTGACCACCGTGGGTTACGTGCATGGCCGGCTCGTCATGTGCGTCGCGAATGATGCCAGCGTAAAAGCCGGCGCGTTTTTCCCCGCCACCTGTAAAAAAGTGCTGCGCTCCCAGCGTGTGGCCATGCGCTGCAGCCTGCCGTTAATTTATCTAGTCGATTCCGCCGGCGTGTATCTGCCGATGCAGGACGAAATTTTTCCCGACGAAGACGACTTCGGCCGGATTTTCCGCAACAACAGCGTCATCAGCGCCATGGGCATCCCGCAATACGCCGCCGTCATGGGCAATTGCGTCGCCGGCGGCGCGTACCTGCCGGTGCTGAGCGACAAAATCCTCATGACCGCCGGCAGCGAGCTTTATCTGGCCGGCCCGGCGCTCGTGAAAGCCGCCATCGGCCAGCAGGTGAGCGCCGAGGAACTGGGCGGCGCGAAGATGCACGCACAAATTTCCGGCACGGTCGATTTCTTCGAACCCGATGACCCGTCGTGTTTGAAGCGATTGCGCGCGCTCGTCGATTTGCTCCCCGAACCCCACAAGCCGGGTGCTTCAGCCCCGGATTCCGCACGTCCGGGCACCGACCTCTACGAACTGGTGAGCCTCGACGGAAGAAAAGAGTACGACGTCCACGACGTCCTGAGCTGCATCGTCGATCGAGAAAGCCTGCACGAATACAAGCACGACTACGGCCAATCGCTGGTCTGCGCCTACGCCGCCATCAACGGGCGGAAAGTGGGAATCGTCGCCAGCCAGCACGTGCGTCGAAAATCGCCGCTGGGCGAACTGCAGATCGGCGGCGTGATCTATCACGATAGCGCCGACAAGGCCGCACGATTCATCATGGATTGCGAGCAGACTCGCCTGCCGATCATCTTCTTCCAGGACGTCACCGGCTTCATGGTCGGCCGCGACAGCGAGCAGCACGGGATCATCCGAAGCGGCGCGAAACTGGTGAACGCAGTCAGCAATGTGACAGTGCCAAAGATCACCATCATCGTCGGCGGCAGCTTTGGTGCGGGGAACTACGCCCTGTGCGGAAAAGCGTTCGACCCGACGTTTATCTTCGCCTGGCCCAGCGGGAAATATGCCGTCATGGGCGGCGCGCAGGCGGCAAACACGCTGCTGCAGCTTGAGCAGCGACAGGCCGATCGACTCGGGAAGAAACTCGTGGATGCCGACATTGCCATGCTGCGCGAAAAAATCATGAGCGATTATCAGAGCAAAACCGATATCCGCTACGGCGCCGCCCGCGGTTGGGTCGATGCGATCATCGCACCGCACGAAACGCGCCAAGTGCTGATCACCGCATTAGAAGCCGCCTGCCGCCCTCCGCCGGCCGGTGGGTTTCGGGCGGGCGTTTTTCAAGTCTAGAATTGGCCGCAGATGAATGCAGGTGAACGCAGATGAAGACTAAAGGCTCAACTCCCCCCAAGCGTTTTTCACCGCCTGAAAAAGTTTGGGTTCACTCGTCGTCATCCCTGGCTAGCGAGCTACACTTCTGTAGTATCAAAGTGAACCAACGATCCACACCACCAGTCCTCTTTCTTATCCGCGTTCATCCGCGGCCATTCAATGAATTCACTTAAAGTCGCAAATGCTCAGGGTTTCTGGGGCGACGACAACGACGCTCCCGCGCGGCTGGTTGCGCAGGCGCAGGTTGACGTGCTTACGCTCGACTATCTCGCCGAAGTGAGCATGTCGATCCTCGCCAAGCAGAAGAGCCGCGATCCATCGCTCGGTTACGCGCGCGATTTTCTTGACGTGCTCAAATCACTCGTCCCATTCCTCAAAGCCGGCGGCAAACTCGTCACGAACGCAGGAGGACTCAACCCGCGCGCCTGCGCCGATGCGGCGACGAAGCTATTGACGGATGCGGGGTTGACGGGATTGAAATTCGGCATCGTCACCGGGGACGACGTGCTGCCGGAAATGAAACGCGAGTGTGAATCAAATCCGCAAACCAAACGCTTCTCGCACATCGAATCCAACGCGCCGATCGCCGGCGTGTTTCCGAAACTCGTCACCGCCAATGCCTATATCGGCGCGGCGCCGATCGTCGAGTGCCTGAAACAAGGCGCGCAGATCGTCGTCGGCGGGCGGATTGCCGATCCGAGTCTGGTCGTCGCACCGGCGATGGCGCATTTCGGCTGGAGCAGCACCGATTGGGATAACATCGCCGGCGCGACGATCGCCGGGCATTTGATCGAGTGCGGCACACAGTCGGTCGGCGGGATCAGTTCGCACTGGATGGAGATCGATCATCACAACATCGGTTTCCCGATTGTGGAAGTGGCCAGCGACGGTTCGTGCATTGTCACCAAGCCCGCCGGAACGGGCGGCGAGGTGACCGAGCGAACGGTCAAGGAACAACTGCTCTATGAGATCGGCGACCCGGGAAATTATCTTTCGCCGGATGCGACGGTGTCGTTCCTGACACTCAACGTGAAGCAGGAAGACAATAACCGCGTGCGCGTCAGTGGTGCCACGGGTTCGCCGATGACACGTTTTTTCAAAGTCAGCGCCACCTATGCGGCCGGCTTTCGCGCAGCGGGCATGCTCACCATCGTCGGCCGCGATGCCGTGAAGAAAGCCCGCGCCGCCGCCGACGTAGTACTGAAAAAACTGCAGCGCGACGGCATGATGCCCGCGCGACACTTAGTCGAATGCCTCGGCTCCGGCGATGCCGCGTGCGGCTTAGGTGGAATACGAGAAGACTTATTCGAAACCGTCTTACGAATTTCGGTCGCCGACGACCGTAAACCCGTCGTCGACTATTTCAGCAAACAGATGATTCCCCTGGTCACTTCCGGCCCGCAGGGAACCACCGGCTACGCCGAAGGCCGGCCCAATGTGCGCGAGGCCTTTGCTTATTGGCCGTGCCTGATCGAGCGGGAGTGTGTGAACCTGTCGGCCGAGGTGATTACTGTCTGATCGGCCGTTATCCTTTGGGGCATGTTTCATCAGCTCCTTGCTTCCTTAGTTGCCATCGCGCTGGTCGGGTGCGCAGCCGACCCTCAACAACGCGCTCAAACAACCGCGGCCCCGCCGCCATCGGCCATTGCGTCTTTCGACATCATTATCGCCCACGCGAAGATCGTCGATGGAACTGGCTCGCCGTGGTTTTATGGTGATGTCGCCATCAACGCCGGAAAGATTGCCCAGGTCGGCAACCTCGGTCAAGCGACCGCTAAGTTATTGATCGACGCCAAGGGTAAAGTGGTCTCCCCGGGCTTCATCGACGTTCACACCCACGCCGACGACGATTTGTACAAACTTCCGCACGCCGAGAACTTTATTCG
>CAZXLA010000063.1:0-11026 GCA_964641895.1 uncultured Tepidisphaeraceae bacterium | reverse complement strand
GCAGGCCCGAGCGCTGTTGGATCAAGCCATGCGCGACGGCGCCGTCGGCCTTTCCACCGGCCTGATCTACACGCCCGGCCAATGGAGCAGCACCGAAGAAATCATCGAACTGGCCAAAGTCTCGGCCAAATACGGCGGCATTTATGCCTCGCACATGCGCAGCGAAGGCGGATCGATCATGGAAGCGATCGACGAAGCCCTGCGCATCGGCAAAGAGAGCGGCTGCCGCGTGCAGATCAGCCATTTTAAGATCGCCAGCGATTACGCGAAAAAAGTCGGCGGAAGCGATGCCACGCTGGCCCGCGTGATGGAAGCCCGCAACGCCGGCGTTGAGGTGTGGGTCGATCAATATCCCTACACCGCCAGCAGCACCACCCTCAGCACGCTCATGCCCGATTGGGTGCTTGAAAAGGGGAACGATGAAGCGGTGAAAATCCTCTCGGATGAGACGCAATTGCAAAAAGTCCTGGCCGATATGAAGGACACTTATGAAACCCGCCGCGGGAAGACGAGCATGAAGTATGCGGTCATCGCGTCGCAGGAGAAACATCCGGAGTATGTGGGGAAGAATCTTGAGCAGGTTGCGCGCCTTCGCAAATATGGCAAAGAAGCCGAATTATTGCGCGACGCCGCAAGCGGCGAAGCAGTGACGATGGAAGACCAATACCGCGCCGCAATTGCCATCTTTCTTGATGGGGGTGCGAGCTGCGTGTTTCATTCAATGGATGAAGAAAATGTCGCCAACATCCTGAAACATCCGCTGGTGGCCATCGCCTCCGATGCCGGCGTGCGCGAGTTCGGGTCGGGCCAGCCGCACCCACGCGGCTACGGCACCAACGCCCGCGTGCTGGGCCGCTACGCGCGCGAGCTGAAGCTCATCACGCTCGAAGACGCGGTTCGAAAAATGACCGGCCTCCCCGCAACAGCATTTCGCTTCCACAACCGCGGGCTGCTCCAACCGGGCTTCGCCGCCGACGTCGTCATCTTTGATGCGGATAAAGTGATCGATAAAAGCACGTTCGATGTCCCGCACGCGTATTCCGAGGGGTTTGATTACGTGATCGTTAATGGCCAACTGGTTGTGAACGATGGCAAACTCACCGGCACGTTGCCCGGCCAACCGATCTTCGGTCCGGGCCGAACGCTCTCCTCTCGCGCACCGGGACCAATACAAATTCAAAATTAACCACCAAGGCACCAAGGGCACGTAGAAGTAATGCACCCGCTTACAAATGATGCTTTGCGAGGTTGTGGTTTTGTCGTTTTCCTGGAGAGCTCAGACAGGAACAAATTGAGCTTTAGAATGAAGTTTCGTCAATTCGCATTGGACGACCCATAGGTCCTTCGTGCCTTGGTGCCTTCGTGGTTAACTTTTCTGAATTCGGAACCGCACGATTATCATTGGCATGTCGTGCTGCTGCTCGAACAAATCGTCAAGGCCGGCCAGGAAGCGATTGACTTCTGCTTTCCGCCGACGTGTCGTGTTTGCGAAAGCCGCGCCGCGCAATGGCCGTTGTGCGAAGCGTGCGTCAGCAAGTTAGAAGCGTTGGAAGCGCAGGCGTATTGCCAACTGTGCGGTCTGCCGCTGTCCGAGCACGCCGCCCCCTGCCCGCATTGTCTGGGCGAAGGGGTGTTTCCTTTTGATCGTGTGCTGCGGTTGTGTAACTACGACGATCCCGTTAAGCATCTCATCCACGCCCTGAAGTTCCGCCGCGCCTGGCCGATCGGCGAGTTTCTGGCCGATCGCCTCCTTGCCCGGCCGCCGGTGCAAACTTTGCTTGAGAATGCCGACCTGATCGTTCCCGTTCCGCTACATGCGATGCGACAGGTGCAGCGAGGCTACAACCAGGCCAAAGTGATCGCCCGGCGCCTTGGCCGGCGGGCGCGCGTTAGGGTGGCAGCGGTGGCGGTGCGGCTGGCCAACACCGAGGCGCAGACCGAAACGCACTCTAAGTCGCAGCGGATCGAAAACCTGCGCCACGCATTCGGATTGCTCGATCCGTCGCGGGTGGCCGGCCGGCGCGTGGTCATCGTGGACGACGTCCGCACCACCGCCGCCACGCTTCAGAGCTTTGGGCGCTGCATCCGCGCGGGAAAACCCAGTTCCATCGCGGCCATTGTGGTTGCAGCTGCCGATGCGCGGCATAGTCATTTTGAGGCAATTTGATCGCATCGCTAAGCCGCAAGCGGCATCCGGCGCGGTGTTGGCATGAGACCGCGCTTGCGGTTTTGCGGAAGAAATCACTCGATTAGAAGTAAATCCTCATCCAAATTTGACACGGCGTGCCCATTTCTCTAAATTATTTTTCCATACCTGAGTCGTCGTTTTTCGTCGTAAATTCCGTTTTGGGAGAATTGATTGTCGTCAGTCGTGGTCATCCCGGCGCGCTACGGGTCTACCCGTTTCCCGGCCAAAATGCTGGCCAGCGAAACCGGTCGGCCGCTGGTTCAGCATGTGGTGGACCGGGTGAAACGCTGCGCGCTGGTTCGTGAAACGATTGTGGCGACGGATGATCAACGGATCGTCGATGCCCTGCGGCCGTTTGAGACCAAGTGCGTGCTGACCTCATTGGCCCACCAGAGCGGGACCGATCGCATCGCCGAAGTGGCTCGCACGCTGACAGATGAGATCATCATCAACGTACAAGGCGACGAACCGGAGATCGAACCCGAGTTGGTCGATGCCTTGATCACCCGGCTGGAGCAGAACAAAGAGCAGATGGTGACGGCGGCGACGGACTATCCGTCGGCGGCGGACCCGAATGATCCGAATCTGGTTAAAGTGGTGTTGGGCCTTGACGGCAGGGCGATCTATTTTTCGCGGGCTACCATCCCCTACCGTCGCGAAGCGCAGTTTGCGGGCAACTCGCCATATCTGCTGCATTTAGGAATCTACGGCTTCCGCCGCGGGTTTCTGCTGCAATACGCAACCTGGCCGCAAACGCCGGCGGAATTAACGGAGAAGCTCGAGCAGCTTCGCGCGCTAGAACACGGCGAATGTCTGCACGTAATAAAAGTAAAGCGTGCGACGCACGGCATCGACACGCCGCAGCAGTATCAGGCGTTTATTCAGCGGCAGCAGAGTTAGCGGAAGTGACACCGGCAGCATCGACTGCCGGTTTTTGTTTGTGTTGTTGTACGGCTGTTCCGGCCAATGTTTCGAGTGGCGCGTGTTTGAAGAGGTGACGACCATGGCAACCAACGATCTTCTGGCAATGATCGGTCGGCAACAGGACGAGACCGAATTCTACACGCCGATGCCCACCGGCTATCGCAAGGGCCGGCACAAATACGTCTTTGTCGTCGGCACCGTGATGAGCGGGCTGGGCAAGGGGATCTTCTCGTCGTCGCTCGCCAAGCTCCTGCAAGACAAGGGTTTAAACGTCGCGCCGATCAAGATGGAGGGCTATCTCAACATCGACTCGGGCACGCTCAACCCCTTCCGTCACGGCGAAGTGTTCGTGCTGGATGACGGCATGGAAACCGATATGGATCTGGGAACCTACGAGCGCCTGCTCGATATGGACCTGAGCGCCGCCAACTTCACCACCAATGGGCAGATCCTCTCAAGTGTGCTCAAAAAAGAACGCGAAGGCGGCTACCTCGGCCGCGATGTGCAGGTTATTCCGCATGTGGTCGGCGAGGTGAAATTGAAGCTGCGGGAACTGGCCGTCAAAAGCAACGCCGACGTGATCTTCGTCGAAGTCGGCGGAACGGTCGGCGACTACGAAAACTCGTTTTACCTCGAAGCCTGCCGCCAACTGGCCTACGAAGAAGGCGAAAACTCGGCGGTGTTTGTCGCGCTTACGTACATCCTCGAACCCGGCACGCTCGGCGAACAAAAATCCAAAGCGGCTCAGCTCGGCATCAAGCGGTTGATGGAACTGGGCATTCAGCCGCACATCGTCGCGTGCCGGGCGACCAATCCCGTCAAAGAAAAGGTACGCGAGAAAATTTCGATGTACACCAATGTGGCGATGAAGCGCGTCATGAGCATGCACGATGTGGACAGCATCTACCTCGTCCCCGAGATGCTCCGCGAAGCCGGCTTGGATCGCGAGGTGCTGACGCTGCTCGATGTTCACGACCGAGTCGATCAGCGAATGGAAGACCGCGCCCGCAGCGAGTGGCGGTGGTATATCGATCGCATTAATAAGGGCAAAAAAGACGTAACGATCGCCGTCACCGGCAAATACACCAGCCTCCGCGACGCCTACGCCAGCATCATCAAGGCCGGCGAACATTGTTCGGTGCACCTGAATGCCAATGTCAACTTCCGCTGGCTCGATACCGCCGCCATTGATGCCGGCAATGTTGATAAGCGGCTTTCCGGCTGCGACGGCATCATCGTCCCCGGCGGGTTTGGCGCCCGCGGCACCGAGGGCAAAATCGAGTGCATTCGCTACGCGCGGGAAAACAAAGTGCCCTACCTTGGGCTGTGCCTGGGTTTTCAGATGGCCGTTATCGAATACGCCCGAAACGTCTGCGGCATTAAGGGTGCAAGCTCAAGTGAATTCGAGCCCGGCTGCCAGCACGCGGTCATCGATATTCTACCCGAGCAGAAGAAAATTGAGGGCCTGGGCGGAAACATGCGGCTGGGTGGGAAAGAAGTGGACGTAAAACCCAACACCCTCGCCGCCGAACTGTTCGAAAACGCCGCCAAAATCCGGCTGCGCTTTCGGCATCGCTACGAAGTCGATCCGCAATACATCGAAGCGCTCGAACGGTTCGGCTTGATCTTCAGCGGCAAGCATCCGAACCAGCCGATCATGCAGATCGTCGAGTTGCCGAAGGACGTCCACCCATTCTTTATCGGAACGCAGGCGCATCCCGAACTCACCAGCCGGCCGCTCAAGCCCAGCCCGTTCTTCATGGGTCTGGTTCGCGCTGCCATCATTCATGCCGACCAGCGGCAGACCGTGGCGGCCGGATGATGGCGAATCGTTGCCATCCACGAAAACAAGACACCCGCAACGATAAACGTTCGCGGGTGTCTTGCTGATTTCTTACGACCTGTCGTCCTGATCAGGCACTGGCTGCGGTGGCCATGCGGCGGACCTTTGTCGCCTTCATGCCTTTGGCTCCGTCCTCAAACTCATACTCGACGCTCTCACCATCCTGAAGCGTCTTGAAACCCTCTCCTTCAATGACGGAGTGATGCACAAAGACATCCTTGCCGGCGTTGTCGCTGGTGATAAACCCGAAACCCTTCTGGTCGTTAAACCACTTGACTTTTCCGGTGGCCATAGCAGCCACTCCTTTCCGACGTGCGAAAGCGCATAGCGCCTCCGGAGAACGGCACAAAACGCGGACCCGTCGAGTCCTTCCCCGAACGGTCTGCACTCCCTGATGCCGAGGGAAATGACTTAGCGAAATACAAGTTAACGGCTCACCATCTCTTAACGCAAGAAAATCATGGTTTGGCAATCTATCTTGTCCCCGACATGCACGGATTATCCACATGTCGTGCCACCGAGGCGCTCGATGCGCGCGGCAGATTCTCAATATCGAAGTAATTTGCGTTGACACCACCGTCGCACATTACAGTTGATTGAGCGGACGGCTTCACCATGATTCATAAAGTCCTTCGCGATATAATGTTACAGACGATTCACATATTAGCGTTCTGTTCGGATATCGTGAAGGCCATTGGCGGTGCGACGACGGGCGATCGGCGATCGCTTCCGACCGATCTGTTCTGCGGTGGGGGAATTTGATTTATCCACGAGTTATCCACATTCGTGTTGCCGGCTCGACTTGATTTTCGCAGCCCCCTGTCGAAACTTCCGCAACGCCTCCTCCGATGGGCAATCGTCCGCCGGCCAAAGCACGAAATGAACCTGCTCGAAATCACCAAACTCGTCAAAAGCTACAGCGGGCGGGTGGTCGTTGATCAAGTCAGTTTTGTCATCGCGCAGCGGGAAATTGTCGGGCTGCTGGGTCGTAACGGCGCGGGCAAAACCACGATCTTCCGAATGATCCTGGGCATGATCGCCCCCGATTCCGGCGCGGTGGCGTTCGATGCGCAAGACATCACCCACCTGCCGATGTACAAGCGCGCGCTGCGCGGAATCGGCTACCTTTCACAGGAACAGAGCATTTTTCGCCAACTCAGCGTGCACGATAACCTGATGGCGATCCTCGAAACACAAAATCTCCACCGCCGTGAACGCGTGCGCCAGGCGGAGCAGTTGATGGACCAGTTTGGTCTCACCAAACTCCGCAACCAGAAGGCCATCCTGTGCAGCGGCGGCGAGAAGCGGAAGTTGGAGATCGCCCGCGCGCTGATCACCAAACCCAAACTGGTGCTGCTCGATGAACCGTTCAGCGCCGTCGACCCGATCGCGGTGGAAGACCTGCAACGGGAAGTGATTCGGCTGCGCGACGAGTTCGGCAAGAGCGTGCTGATCACCGATCACAACGTCGCGCAAACCTTGAAAGTGGTCGATCGCGCCATCATTATCAATGACGGCCGGATTCTCAAAGAAGGCGCGCGTCGTCAGATCATTAACGACCCCGCCGTCCGCGCCGCCTATCTGGGCAACACGTTCCGCGGGGACGAATTTGATTGATAGATCGCTGCGCCTGAAACCAACTTTTTTTTAGAACCCATTTCAAAACCGCAGATCACGCAGGTCCCGCAGATAAAATTGAGTGAAATCTGCGTTATCTGCGTAATCTGTGCTTACAAAGATTGGTTTTGAAACCGCTCCGACTAACGTCCGAGAAACGCCTCGCCGACCGGTATTGCCGCGCGATTGGCTCCTATGTGCGTATTCGGCAAAGTTTAACGCGCCGGATTGTGCCCTGCCCTGCGGAATCGAAAATCCTGCTGTGGAAAGCACCTAAGCGCACAATTTCGATTGGAACGCGCGAAAGTGATTCAGCATTCCCACCGATAAATAGCGGGGCGAGAGATTGATTCCGCCGACGAAATTCGGCAGTGGCCATTTGACCGGGTTGGGAAAGAAAATGAACGCCCAACTGATCGAACAAATAAAGAGTTGTCCGACACTTCCGTCGCTGCCGGCGATTGCGGTGCAGGTGCTCGACATGGCGCAAAACGCCGATGTCGACATTACCGAGATCGCCCGGCTCATCAGCAAAGATCCGGCATTGAGCACCAAGATTCTTCGCACGGTCAATTCCAGCTTTTACGCGCGGAGTAAAGCCGTCAGTACGCTCAGCCAGGCGCTGGTGATACTCGGCCTGCAGTCGGTGAAAACGTTGGTGCTGGGGTTCTCGCTGGTTTCAAATATATCGAAGACCAAATCGCGCGGGTTTGATCACATCACCTATTGGCGCCGCGCGATCTACGCCGCCACTGCCGCAAGAGTCATCGCCTCAAAGATTTCGATGGTGCAACAGGAAGAGGCCTTCCTGTGCGGGCTGCTCAAAGACATCGGCATGATGGTGTTCGACCAGGTGCTCGGCGACAAATACAGCACACTGTTTGCCAAGGCGGCGTCGCACCCGGCATTGGCCGAAATCGAACTCACCGAACTCGGTATGACGCACGCCGACGTGGGCGGCATCCTCGCCGAGGAATGGAAGCTCCCTCCGCTTTTGCAGGTGCCGATTCGCAACCACCACAATGTTGAAGCGGTAACCGACCCGGCCCTGCGGAAGCTGACCAACTTAGTCGCGCTAGCCGGCTGCTGCGCCGACGTGTTTGCCGACCCCGAATCCGCCGCCGCAATCGTCACCGTTCGGAAGCTGGCCAACGACCTGTTCAAGCTCACCGAAGCCGACTGCGATGCCATGCTGGCCGACATCGGCAAGCGGACGAAGGAAATGGCCGGCTTGTTCGAGATCAATATTGGTTCGGCCGCCGGCTACGAATCGATTTTAAAGAAGGCCAACGAAACGCTGGTTCAGATCACCCTCCAAAGCCAGATGCAGGCGACGCAGTTACGGCAGCAGAATGAAAACCTGCAGGAGCGCGTGGTGACCGACGGGCTGACCAAGCTCGCCAACCGTTCGCGGTTTGATGAGTTTCTTGCCGAAAAATTTGCCTTGGCCGTCGCCGCCGGCAAGCCGCTGGCGCTGATTATGATCGACATGGACAAGTTCAAATCCGTCAACGACACGCACGGCCACCCCGCCGGCGACGAGGTGCTTCAATCGGTGGCGCGGCTGGTCAAAGTCGCCGCACGGCCGACCGATCTGGTCGCCCGCTACGGCGGTGAAGAAATGGCGTTGATCCTGCCCGATACCAACCGCCAACAAGCCGCGACGCTTGCCGAAACCATCCGCCGGGCGCTGGCAGCCAAACCGATCGCCACGTCGTCCGCCACCATCGCGATCACCGCCAGCTTCGGCGTGGCGTGCCTCGAACCCGGGCTGCCGATCCAGGTGCCCGCGCACCTCATCAAAGCCGCCGACTTAGCGCTCTACCACGCCAAACATTCCGGCCGCAACAATGTCAAGGTCTTTACGCCCAATCCGCTCGCCGCAGCGTGAGCCATATCATGGCGCGGGATAACGCGCCGGCTGGCCGTTGATCACGCTCATCACGTCGCGCACCACCCAGCTCATATTCTGCAGCGAGGTCGCCGTGCGCGCGGCCAGGTGCGGGGTGAGCAGCACGTTGTCTAATCCCAGCAGCGGGGAGTCCGGGCCGGGCGGCTCGGGGGAAAACACATCGATCGCGGCGCCGGCGAGTCTTTTCTGACGAATCGCCGTCGCCAGCGCCGCGGCATCGAGCACTTCGCCGCGGCTGGTGTTGATGAGGATGGCGTCGGGTTTCATCTGCGCAATCGCCTCGCCGTTCACCAAGCCGTGGTTTTCCGGCCGGCCGTCGACGTGAATGGTCAGGATGTCGCAGCCGCGATAAAGATCGCTCTTGCCGACCGCCGTCGCGGGAAAACTGATCTGACTCCGCACATCGAGCAGGTCGTTATAGATCACCCGCATGCCGTAGCCGTTGGCCGCAATGCGCCCGACGCGCCGCCCGACCCGGCCCATGCCCAGAATGCCGATCGACAGCTCATCAAACTGTCGCCCGCGCACCGTATCGCGCAGCCGTTTGAACTCGGCGGGCGAATACACCGTCTCACGAAAGAAACACCACGGACGAAGCAACTGAGCGATGTAACCGAAGACGAAATCGCCCACCGCGTGGGTGTTGGCATCGGGCGTGTAAACCACCTCAACCCCCCGCCGCCGGCACGCGGCAACGTCGATGTTTTCCAACCCCACCCCGCCGCGGCCGACCACCCGCAACCGTGGCGCGGCGGTCAGCAGAGCCTCGTTGACTTTGGTATAGGTGCGAACGACCAGCCCGCGCGCTTCGGCGATGGCGGCGCCAAAGTCCGCGTCCGTCGCACCCGTTTCAATCACCCGGGCGCGCTCCTTCAGCCAGTTCAGCGGCCCTACATCGGAGCCTTCTGTCACGACGACAAC
Organism: uncultured Tepidisphaeraceae bacterium; assembly: GCA_964641895.1. Lineage (GTDB taxonomy): Bacteria > Planctomycetota > Phycisphaerae > Tepidisphaerales > Tepidisphaeraceae > UBA2421. The sequence goes on along the minus strand of CAZXLA010000063.1, from coordinate 1,621 downwards.
CGGCAGTTCGTCTTCAGCCATCGGCAAAGTTGTACTCGATTGTGAATTCTGTAGCATCGATCTCGGAACGAGGAAAACATGAAGTCGATCAGCAAAATCTTTGTCGTGGCGGCGGTACAGACCCTTTCAGCGCTGGCTTGGGCCGATGTAACGCTTCCGAAACTTTTCACCGATCACATGGTGTTGCAGCGCGAGGCGAAGCTTCCTGTCTGGGGCAACGCCGACGCGGGTGAGCAAGTGACCGTGACGCTCGCCGGCCAGAGCCGATCAACCGCCGCCGACGACAACGGCAAGTGGCGGGTGGTGTTTGAGCCGGTGGTCACCACTGATGCATTGACCATGGCCGTTGCGGGCAAGAACACGATTACCATCACCGACATTGTCATGGGTGAAGTGTGGGTGTGCTCGGGTCAATCCAACATGGAATGGCGGCTGGATAATTCCAACGACGCCACCACGGAAGTGCCCGCTGCCCTGTGGCCGCGGATTCGGTTTTTCAATGTGAGCGCCAAGAAGAAACCGGCGCGCGAGCCCGCCGCCGATGTCGATGCCGCATGGCAAATCTGCACGCCCGAAACCGCCAAAGGCTTCAGCGCCGTGGGCTACTTTTTCGGCCGGCATTTGCACCGGGAGTTGCAGAATGTGCCGATCGGCCTGATCAACGTAAGCTGGGGCGGCATGCCCGCCGAGGCGTTTGCTGATATGGAAACGCTGCGCAGCGATGATGCGTTCGCAGACATCATCGAGCGATTCGCCAATGCGGTGACGATGTATCCGCAAACCTTCGCCGAGTACGAAAAGAAATTGACCGCCTGGGAAGAAGCCAGGAAGATCGCCGAAGCAAAAGGCGAGAAAGCGCCGAATCGCCCCGGCGTGCCCTACGGCCCGGATTCGCCCAACGCGCCGGCGGCACTGTGGAACGGGATGATCCATCCGATCATTCCGTACGCGATGCGCGGCGCCATCTGGTATCAAGGCGAATCCAACGCCGGCGACGCGGCGCGGGCGAAGCAATACCGCAAACTGCTGCCCGCGATGATCGGCAATTGGCGCAAGGCATGGGGGCAGGGCGATTTTCCTTTCCTCATCGTTCAGTTGGCCAATTGGAGAGAACCCGCCACCCAGCCCGCCGAGCCTGATAGCGCGTGGGCCTTGCTTCGCGAAGCGCAGACCCTGACGACCGAAACGGTTCCGAACACCGCGCAGGCGGTCATCATCGATATCGGCGACGCCCAAGACATTCACCCGCGCAACAAGCAGGACGTCGGCAAGCGCCTTGCGTTGGCCGCCGAGAAGCTGGCTTACGGCCGCGATGTCGTATTCAGCGGGCCGGCGTATCAATCGATGCGCGTCGAAGGAAACAAAGCGGTGTTGAGCTTCGACCACATCGGCGCGGGGTTGGTGGCCAAAGGCGAAAACCTGGAAGGCTTCGCCATAGCCGGCAACGACGGCGTGTGGCACGTCGGCGACGCGATCATTGAAGGTATTACGATCGTCGTCAGCAATACCAACGTCGCGTCGCCCAAGGCGGTGCGTTATGCATGGGCGAACAACCCGCGGGCGACGCTGTACAACAAAAACGGTCTGCCGGCGGTGCCGTTTCGGACGGATCGGGATTGAC
>CAZXLA010000062.1:15616-17253 GCA_964641895.1 uncultured Tepidisphaeraceae bacterium | reverse complement strand
AAGCCCCGGGTGAACATGCCGCGCCCGATCAAGCCGCGAAGCGGCGAAAGAATGTGCGATGGGTGCACGGCGATTTCGTTACATGCGCCAAATCACGCGTCGACACATTTCATTCTGTCGCCCCTGTGGGGCTTGCGTGACGGGCCTGTGTCTACCTGGGGCTCACGCCCCAGGCTATTCTCTGCCGCCGCTTCGCGGCTGGGGAACGGACGAGTCGGCTTCATTCGTTTCGGCCTGCATCTGCTGCTGCTCTCCATCGCGGCGGCGTTTTTGTTTCCGTTTGTGTGGATGCTGCTTACCAGCGCCAAAACCGACGAAGAAGTCGCCGCGGGGAAGTGGCTGCCAGCGATGCCGACCTATCGCGAGTCGTCGCCGTACCAGGTGGACGATGCATCCGGAAAGCCGATACAGGCATCGCTCGTGTTGTTTGGATTGCAGGTCCGATCCCTCGACGCCCGCATTTTCAACATCACTCCCGAGTGGCAGACGTTCGCGGGAGCTTCGAAGGCGACGTATCTGGTGCCCGCGGCGGGCGGGGGAACTGAGGCGCAGTATCGATCACTCAGTGAGCCATTTGTCGTCGGCGCGCAATTCGACTTCCCCTGCGACCCCGCCGACCTGCACAAACTCATTCTGTCGCTCAAGGCCGACGACAGTTGGCATCGCGTCGATGCCGAATTAACCGTCGGCGGGAAGACGTGGCGCAGTACGCGGTCAACCTATCTCGCGCAGCACCGCCCGATGAGCATCATCTTCCAGCCGCCGACGTTTGAGGATGACACCTATCAGCCGAAGATCTGGGTGCCGCTGCGGGAAGGATCGGAGACACAGACAGGAATGTCTGTGCCACCGACAGCGCGGATTGAAAGTCAGGCGTCAGGCATCAATCATCCCGCCATGCTGCGCATCATCATCACGCCGTCGTCCACCGCGCAGGCCATCTGGGGGAAACTCACGAGGAATTACATCCGCATTTTCAACTCGATTCCGTTCTGGCAATATCTGGGCAACAGCCTGTTGCTCGTCGTGCTCACCGTCACCGGCACGCTCTTCAGCAGCACCTTCGTCGCCTACGCCTTCGCCCGGCTGCACTGGCCGGGGCGGTCGATCGCGCTGCTGATTCTCTTAAGCACACTCATGCTGCCCGAGCAGGTGACGATGATCCCGTCGTTTCTCATCTGGCAGAAACTCGGCTGGTACAACACGCTCAACCCGATTTGGGTGCCGACGTTTTTCGGCGCGACGTTTACGCCGCTGTTCGGCTCCGCGTTCTTCATCTACCTGATGGTGCAGCACATGAAAACACTGCCGAAGGAACTGGAAGAAGCCGCCCGCATCGACGGCCTGAACCATGTGCAAACGTGGTGGTACATCATGCTGCCGCAAGTCAAACCCGCGGCGGCGGCGATCGCGACGCTGGCGTTTCTGGCGGCATGGAATGATTTCCTGCGCCCGCTGATTTACCTGCGCGACCAGGGCCGGTTTCCACTGAGCCTGGGATTGCTGACCGCACAAATCGAGAACCGCGGCGACTGGACGATGATCATGGCCGGCAACGTGCTGATGACGGTGCCGGTGATCGTTCTGTTTTTCCTCAGCCAAAGGTACTTTGTGCGTGGAATGGCGGCGACGGGGCT
>CAZXLA010000062.1:0-15516 GCA_964641895.1 uncultured Tepidisphaeraceae bacterium | reverse complement strand
TTCTGTTTTTCCTCAGCCAAAGGTACTTTGTGCGTGGAATGGCGGCGACGGGGCTGAAATGATCGGCGAACATACGGTAATTTGCGCGAGTGGCAGCGTAACGATTGACGATTGACGATTGAAAGACTGCATCGGAGACACAGACCGGAATGTCTGTGCCACCAAGTCTCATTAATCGTCAATCGTCAATCGTTACTCCTGCTTCAATCCATCTTTCGTGACCGTGTACGACTTTCCCTGCCACCGCAAATTCCGCAGCACGGCCTTCGGATCAAACTTGCCAAATTGCGGTGTCGCTTCGATCGACTGCAAACCCGCGCGTACGCCGAAGATGCTTTCGATGATGGTGTTGCACCACGAGCCGACGGATGAGCATGTCCAGTCATTGATATAGGGGAAATCGCTGGGTGCCTTGATCGCGCCGCCGTCTTCGGGGGCGACGACGGATTCGGCGAAGTGGGCCTGCCCGTAGGGACCTTGATTGGCGCTTTTCGCCAGGCCCTTTAGCCAGTCTAAGGCCAGATCGACCTGCCCGATTTTATAAAGCCCGGTTACGGCCTGCGGCGGCCAGGCGGGGTAGGCACCGTTCCATTGATGGTCCGGCCGTACGCTGAACATCGCATCATCATCATCGCAACTGAGCGCGTGGGCCCAAGTGGGCGTCATCAGTTCGCGCTTGAAGAAGTCGGCCATTTCCGCGCGCTGGCTTGCGGGCAATGCATCGTGCATGGTGTTGAGCACGGTGATGAAATCGTAAATGTGTCGAACCTCGCGCGTGCTGCCGTCGGGGAAGCGGGCGTTGAAATAGCCTTTGCCTTTGACGTATAGCTCGTTTACTTTTTGCGCGAGCTGATTTGCTTCTGAGCTAAGCCGCGAAGCGGTTTTTTGATCGCCGTGCATTTGTGCCAGTTCGGATGCGAAGCGCATGTTGAACACGTTTGCGGCGTTCAGGCTGGCGACTTCGTGCAGGTAAGTGTTCACGCACTCGAGTAAGTTGTTCAGCCCGCCGTAATCGGCCAAGCCGCGCGGGGATTTGAAGCTTTTCCAGTTCTCGGCGTACTTGGCCAGATAATCGCGCACTTTGTGGTCGCCGACGGTTGAATCGAGAAACGCAAAGTCGCCGTTGAAGCGCAGGTAGTCGCGGGCGATGCCGCACATGGCAAAATCGTTCACGCTATACCACGGGCCCACGCCGGCGCCGGTGAGAAACTCGGTGCCGAAGTGTTTGTGAATATCCAGCTTCATCCACCGTTGCAGGTTGGCCTTCATCACCGCCGGATCGAGCAACGCGTGCACCATGCCCGAAAGCGAGTAATCCCAGAGAAACGTGACCGTCTGCCAGTAGCGAGGTAGCAGCGTGCCGTAGATGCGGCCGTGAACGCTGTGGGGCGTATCGCGCTTGAAGTAAGCGATGCCTGCGGCGCCGATGTGATAGACCTTGAGAATATCGCGATCAGAAGTTTCAAGGATCGGCAAATGCCCGGAATACCGCGAGTTGCCCGGCGTAAAAATCGCCCGCAGTTCTTCATTCCAATTCGCAGTCGCGTCTTCGATGGCGCCGGCGGTTTCGCGGAACGTTTGATCGAAAAGTCGTTCAGCTTCCCCAGCCGTCTCACCGATGCAAGCAATAAAGTCGATGGTCTTCGTCTCACTAACGGCAAGTCTGAATTCATGCCGCAGCCCGACCAGACTCACTTCTTTCGCAAGCGGGTTACATCCTTGAATAAGGACCGCCGAAGAGTTCTTCGCGCCAAACCGCAGCGCCTTGCGCGATGAATCGACTTCAACGGTATTGTCGGCTTCCGTCGGCGGGACGGCCGCCGCCCAGCTTGTGACGGATTTTGTGATCCCGCCGCGCAATCCGAGTTTGAGCGTGACGTTCTTCGCCGCCCCCGACCGGTTCTGCACGTTCAGCCGCACGATCGCCGCCATCTTGCCCACCGCCAGCACGGTGGTGCTGTGCAGGTGAAGCCCATCGACCTCGGCGGTGCGTTCGATGCGATCCGGCCGCCATACGGTCGTCACCGGCTGACCCCACGCAGGAAAAAACTTCCCATTGACGAACAGCCCCGCGGTAACGTTATCCCCCATTGCAAACGGCGGAAACGCGAAGCTGCGGATGGCGACCGGGTCGTGCCCTTCGGTCTGCACGCTGCCGAGAAAGTTCGTCAACCCGGGTGGATTGAACAAGTCGCCGAAGCGATGGGTCATCGGCGAACTTTTGACATCTTCAACGGTAGGGATCACTTAGAACGTCCTTTCGGGCCAGCACGCTTGCACGCTTTTGACACGGTGAGGCAGACATTCCTGTCTGTCATCGCGTTCACGCGATATAAAAGTTTGAACGGCATGGAATGCCGTGGCAGACAGGAATGGCTGCCCCACCGGAATTCTGCGGTGGCATTGCTCATGCCAACTCCACTTCAACCAAATGCGGAAAATACTCTTCAAACTCAATGTAAGTCAGATAGATCGTCTTCCCGCCGTCGGGCGAAAGTTGCGGGTGTTCTTTGCCGGCGTACGTGAGGCGGAAGGGGTACGGCAGCTCGTATGCGAGCGGCGCGGGTTCGATCTGCCAGAGCGTGACCGGCCCGCTCCACGGTCCCCACGGATTGGGCGCGGTTCGGCCGACGATCTTTCCAGATAAATCCAAACTATGAACCGCGAGATACGCGCCAAGGAATTCGTTGTACGACACCGACATTTCGCTGGGCATGTTGCCGAAGAGCGGAGCGGCGTCGGAAAGCGCGCGCGACCAGCGCTCGCCGCCGGCGAAGTATTCGTAAGTCGCTACGTCGGTGATTTGCGACGGCACGGTTCGCGCGACAAAGGCGCGATGACCGCCGGGTTGATTGACGGTGCCGTAGATGTACACGGTGTCGCCCAAGGCGAGGAATGCGACGCCGAAATGCGGTTCATCGGCGGCGAAGAGAATGTGCGCACTTTTGTGAATAACGCGGCGAAATGCTGCCCCTCCTGGTACTCCGGGAGGGGGTTGGGCGGGAGGGTTCTTCTGTAGAATTGCGCAATCGACCGTCGGAGAAGAACCCTCCCCCCGGCCCCCTCCCTGAGTACATGGAGGGGGAGAGACGGCCAATCCGCTTCCGACAATTTCAAACCCAATCGGCAGCGGCGTGGCGTTCTTCTCGATCATCTTCACTTGAATGAACGACAGCACGATCTTTTCATCGATCGCAATGCCGCCCTGGCACCACATGCGGTCCCAATCAGGGTGTTCTTCGCCTTGCAGCGGAATCAGGTTCTTCAGTTGCCCGGGCGCCGTGGTGATGTATTTAAAATCGCGCAGGCCGCCCTGGGCGGATTGCGCCGGCAGGATCAAGCCGGTGTTATTGATCATCTGCTCATACGGACCTTGACCGGTCATGTCGCGGTGATCGACCATTTTGCCGTCGATCATCCACGGCGAACAACCTTTCGGGCGCGCGCCGATGAGCGTATCGCCGAAGAACCAGAAGCTTGAACCATCGGGCAGCGGGAACGAGAACGCGCCATCCTGTCCCACCATGCGGTGTGAGTTGTTAACGAACTGCGGGCCGAGATCGCGCGCTCGTAATACAGCAATGGGTCGCTGGGACATCAGGAGCCCTCCGGGTGGCGAGGCCGCTGTGGTGGTGCCGGCCGTTTCTTCCGGCTCTCTTCGAGAACGCCCGAGACGGGCGTCGCTACAGCGAGCCACGAGACATCAACGGGCACGTTCATGCTCGTGCCATTGCGCGAAACGAGGGTCACGATGCCGTCGCCGGGGATGATGTCGGCCACGCGGTCGAAACCTTGCGGCACGTCGGCGATGCCCATGATGTAGTTGATGATCAGCGGTTTCTTCGGATTCAATGTAACAGTCGTCTTAATGCCGCGGCGGGACAGCGGGTTGTCGGCGACGCTTTCGGCCAGACCCGGGTGGAAGAACGACGTGACATCTTCAATGCCTATCACGTTCACATGTCGGCCGTCCCAAGGCGCGTAGTGGCGGCCGCCGTTGCTTAGCCACAGGATGGTGCTGGCGAGCTGCCGCGGGTCGCGCAGCGAAAACCACACATATCGCTCGGCGGGAAAAACCACAGCCGACCACGCGAGGGGTTTGGAATCGTCGGCAATAAGAATTGCGAGGTCTTCGTAGCCGCGCCGCGCGGGGTAAACGGATAGATCGGTGGTATCGCCGAAGACGGTCGGAACGCGATCGAGCGAACTGAATTCCGCCGCCGGCTTGAGCATGGAATAGCCACGGTTTTCAGGCCGCTCGACCGGTGCAAGCCACGTCTGCCCGAACTTGAACGGGCTGAATGAGAGCAGGCCCGAGCCGGGCGAATCGGGAAACTTCAGCATCGCGTGATGGCCGAGGCACATCGGCCCGCTCATGTTGCTCACGACGTGTCGCTGATAAATCGCGTGCTGCCCGCGGCGGAGTTCGATGTGTTTATCGACGCGGCCTTTTCGCACTGTTGTAGTCATTGAGCAGTGGATGCGTGTGACATCTTTCCCCGCATCGAACGATTCGAGCTGCCACTTGCGGTTGGCCGTCTCGCCGTGAACGGGGTGCCGTTCTTTGCCAAACGGCGTGGTGTTGCCGCCGAAGGGAAGGCAGAAGAAATCGCCGCGCAGCACTTTGATGACGGGGAGGGTAGAGTTGGCGAGCTTCTTCCCCAATCGCTCACCGTGCCGCTCACTGTGCCATGGCGCCAGATTGAACGGCGTAATCTTCCGCCGACCGAGCTTGAACGTGACGGGGCCGAGATGCCCGCCGAGCTCGGTGAGCCACGCTTCCACCTGCGGCGTGGCGATGCGCCACGACGGTTGGCTGAAGATTGTTTTGCGAATTGGCTTCATAAGTGGTCGTGGAGGGCGACGCTCCTGCCGAGTAGGTGCGCGAACAACGTCATTTTAACGAACGGCTCGGCGGGAGCCTCGCCCTCCACGATTTGCCTCAACCGCAGGATGACACGCCAGCGGCAACCCTTTGGTTTTCACAGCGATTTTGGTGAGATGCCATCGCCCCAGATTTGCCGCGTAGAGTTCATCAAAGTTCTTTCCGCCGAACGCGATGTTAGTAGGGTTGCTGAGCATGTGGGCTTCCCAGTCGTCGATGAAAATACTTACCTTGCGATCGCGCGACACTTTGTAGATGCGTGCCGGCGCGTAGCACGATGCGTACAGATTTCCGCGCGCATCAAACGCCAAACCGTCGGGCAATGCCTTGGGGAATTTGGCATAGACACTGCGTTTGCCGGGCGTGCCGTCGGGCTTGATCTCAATTTTCTCCACGCCGGGCAGCCATGTGCAGCAGACGTAGACGCTTTGTCCGTCGGGGCCGATGGCGATGCCGTTGGCGAAGTTGAACGGCCCACGATGCCACACGCCGCCGCGGCCCTCGAGGTTGAAGCAGTGGATTTTTCCGGTGACCTTACGGAACGCGCCAGAGTCGGTCACATAAATATGGCCGTCGCGCGTGAACGCGAGATGGTTGGGAATGCCAAACGGCTCATCCCCGCCGCGGGTGAATTCGCTCAGGGTGCGCGAACCGATTTCGAATTTGAAAACAGCTTTGTGTTTCAGGTCGCAGATGGCCAGCCATGCGCCATCCGGGCTGACGGCGATTCCCAGCACAAACCCGCCGGTGTTGCCGATTTCGGTGACACGCTTGCCATCGGGGCTGATGTGATAAATCTGCCCAAGCTCTCCGCCGGCGTACCACGAGCCGTCGGGGTGGGCGGCGAGGCACTCGGGATGATCAAGCCCGTCGGCGAAAGTTGATGCTTTTGAGAGGCTGATTGCCATCAATTTCTCTTGCTCCCGCCGATGGCAAGCCCCAGCCCGCCGTCGATGCGGATCGGCTGACCGGTGATGAACCCCGCGGCGTCGCTGCAAAGGTACATGATCAACTCAGCCACTTCCTCCGCCGTGCCGATGCGCTTCACGGGGTGCATATCGCGGCATTCCTGCAGCACGGCGGCGGGATCGGGTGAAAGTTGAATGGCGCTTCGAAGCATCGGCGTATCGATCGTTCCCGGGCAGACCGCAACACATCGAATGGCCGGCGCGAAGTCGACCGCGATGCTGCGCGTCAGCCCGAGCAGCGCCGTCTTGCTCGTGGTATACGCCGCCACCTGATGCTGGCTGAGGAAGGCCTGCACGCTCGACAGATTCACCACCACGCCGCCCCCCGCGCGCTGCATCGATGGTATGGCGACCTTGCTGCAAAGGAAGGCGCTTTTGAGATTGATGTTGATCGTGCGATCCCACACTTCCTCGGGCGTATCAACACAGGTGCCGTAGGTTTGAATGCCGGCGTTGTTGATCAGGAACGAAACGTCGCCGTAAACATCAATCGCCCGGCGGACGGCGCCTTCCACGTCGGTGAATTTCGACACGTCACATTTGAAGAAAGTGGCGGCGCCGGGAAACTCTTTGGGCAGCGCCTGGGCCGAATCGTCAACATCCAGAAGCGAGACTTTGGCGCCCTCGCGAATGAACGCGCGGGCGGTCGCCAGGCCAATTCCCCTGGCGGCACCGGTGACCACCGCATGACGGTTTTCATATCGCATCGATCGTCCTTTTCAGGTTACTTACGCGCCGCCCGAAGCGCGAACGCGCCGATTGTAACGTGTATTTCATTCCGCACGGATGAAACCCCCTCACAAGCGACAGATTGTCCATGACGCGGACGCTTGTGGCCGGATTGTGAACCAACTCGGCGTTGCAGGTTCAAGATAGCGGTTATACTGTTCATGGTTCATCGCTTAATGCTGATAGCTCAATTGTTCGGAGGAGAAATGAAGATGCAAAAGTTGTTGATCACCAAGTCCGCATTCGCGGCGAGTTTGCTGGTTGGGTCGGGTTGGTCGTTGGCCAACTCCGGCGTTCAACTGCCGTTGGGTCAGTACCAGGCGGGGACGGAGCAGACCAACTCCTCGCTCATCACCAATTCGAATTTCGAACAGGTTGATGCCAACAACTTTCCCGTCGGTTGGACGCCCGACACCGCCGAAGCCGGCACCCTCATGACCGCCGGCGCACCCGATCCGGCGAATCTTCCTAATCCATCATCGGTGCTGGGAACGAGGGTAGGCAGACTGTTCGGCGCCTCCGGCATCGATGCATTCGATAACTACAAGATTACACAAAACGTTGCGCTGGCGCCCAACACCGATTATGTTTTGTCGGCGTATGTGTGGAACTACGGTTTCGCCGGCCCGCCGCCGCATACCGACCTCACCACGGGCGATCTGGCCGGTGTCGAACTCGAACCGACCGTGCCCGGCGGTCCGACGGCGGGCTTCTTCGTCGAACCCATCAGCGTTAACGGCGTGACCAGCAGCGCCGGTGGGTACTTCATTTATAAGTCGTTCAACTCCTCGCAATTCGCTGCATCGGCGGGCGTGGCACGGCTTGAAATTGAGTTCGACCCCAATCAGAACATTCAGCCGTTTACGCTTCGTCCAAACCGCTCGGCACAATGGGACAACATCGCGCTCACGCCGCTGACGCAGTTCTCGTCGCAGGTCTTCAACAACCCCGCCGGCGGCAGCTATGATTCGGTGGGCAACTGGGTTAATGGGCCTGTCAACGCATTGACCGCCATCGCCACCTTCAAAGCCAACACGGTGGGCGCGCCCGCCGTCACGATTAACACCGTGAAGAAAATGGCCGTTATTACGTTTGATGCCACGGGTGGCTATACGTTGAACGGCGCAGGAACGATCGTGCTCGATCATGAAGAATCGCGCGATGCGGTCATCCTCAACAACCTGCAATCCAGCAGCACCATCAACAACACGATTCTTGTCAACGGCGGCACAACGCTCGGCGGGACGACGCTGGTGGCGCGCAATCTCAAAGTCAACGTCGCTAACGCCAATGGCATTCTCACCGTGGCCAACATCGCCCCCGGAACCGTGGGCACTTTTGCCACCGGCACGTTTAATGTCATCAAGACCGGCGCAGGACGATTCGACCCCGCGGGCATTCGCGCCCAGGCGCTGCGCATCGACCAAGGCGAAGTGCGAATGCGACCGGGATCGCCCGCCAGCCGAGTGGGCACGTTGACGATCGCCGGCGATGCAACGCCGACGGCGAGATTGTCGCTTACCAACAATGCGCTGGTGGTCGATTATGCCGCCGCCGATGGCAGTCCCCTCGCGACCATCAAGGCGCAGATTATCGCCGGATATGCCGGCGGGGCGATGACCGGCAACGGCATTGTGTCCGGTCAAGGCGCGCAGTATGCGGTGGGTTATGCCGAGGCGTCGCAGCTTAGTTTAGTGCCCGCTATCTTCGGAACGGTCGATGCCAGCGCGGTCTTGTTACGCGGCACGATTGCCGGCGATGCCAATCTTGATGGCAGCGTCAACCTCGACGATTTCACCGCGCTCGCCGCGTCATTCGGATCGGCGGGGGAATGGATCAACGGAAACTTCAACTACTCGTCGTCGATCGACCTGGACGATTTCACCATCCTCGCCGCCAACTTTGGTTCGAGTGTCGCCGCCGATGTGCCACGTGGCACAATCGTTCCCGAGCCGACGACTCTTGGGCTGCTGGGTGTTGCAACATCAGGCCTTTTGCGCCGGCATCGGCACCGGCGTGGGCGCTAATTACACCAGCCGACCCATAACGAAACGAAAATTGTGCCGCGTGGCACAATAGTGAACACAAACAATTTTAGATTGATAAATCGTTATTTTATATCGGTTTGTCGATCACGTTTGTTAAAATGAAGCACTCCATTGTCCGTTTATGACGCGCGATTGAGCGCGTTTCGCCGCCGACTGAAGGTCGCGTCAGCATGATGATACCTTGGGCATTTACTATGCCGTCGAAGCAGTCGTCAAGCCTTTGCTGCCTTCACGTCGGCCGGGACATACGCGACTCGCAGTCGGCTGCATAATGTTATGTAGCTAATTGTAGTTGCACGCTCTGCGGTTGCAGGCTTGTCGCGGTGCGGGGTACGATTTGCCGCTCATGTCTACCGAAACGGCTTCCCCCGTTCCACCATCCTTGTCGCTGCAACTGGCCGCGCTGCAGGTGGAAGCCGACGCGGCGGCGGAGAAATTCGTTGCGCTGGCCACCGCCGCCATCAAGCGATCCGAACCGCTGGTGGCGTTCGATGTCACCACCGTCGGCCTGGCGCGGTTTCCGGATCATACACGTTTGTTGCAAAAGCGCGTCGAATCGATGATTCGCGCCGGATCCATCGAACCGGCCCGGCAGATTCTTGAAGCGCTGCGCCGCAAGGGCGACGACGACGAGGAAACGCTCGGTTTCTTCGGGCGGGTGGATAAAGAAGTCTGGTGGGTCAATCGCGATTCGCCGGCCGCGGGGCGGTATCTCAAGCTGGCGTTCGACGCCTACCAGCACGCGTACCACCGCACGCGCGGCTACTGGACGGGCATCAACGCCGCCACGCTCGCCTGCTGCGCCGGTGAACAATCCACCGCCAACGCGCTCGCCGCCGAGGTGCAGGCGACCTGCCAGCCTCTTCTGGCCGGCGCGGTGGATCTGCGCAACCGATACTACCTGCAAGCCACGCTCGGCGAGGCGGCGCTGGTTCAGGGCGATTGTGGGCAGGCGGAGGATTGGTATCGTCAGGCAACCGAGTCGGCCGGGCGGAACTACGGCGACATCGCCTCCACCCGCCGCAACGCGCGCATGCTGCTGCGCCACCGAGGCCTTGATCTGACCCTGGCCAACAACTGGCTGCACATTCCGCGCGTGATCGTCTTCAGCGGTCACATGATCGATGCGCTCGATCGGCCCACCCCGCGCTTTCCCGCGCAATGGGTTGATACGGTCGCCGCGCAGATTAAGTCGCGGCTGAGCGCCGGCGGGGGCGTATCGTACGCGTTTGCATCGGCGGCGAGTGGAAGCGATCTGCTGTTTCTCCGCGCCGCGCTGCAGGCCGGCGGCGATCTGCACGTGGTGCTGCCGTTCGGCCACGAGGAGTTCGCAAAATCGTCCGTCGAACCCGCCGGCGAGCCGTGGTTGCGATGGTTTTCTGAACTGCTGAGCACCGGCGGCCGCGCGAGCGAGCGCGTGCGCGTCACCGAACTGTCGAGCAAACCCAGCATGAACCGCACGCGCGATTACGAGTATGCCAACCAGATTTTGTACGGCCTGGCCCGCGTGCGATCGCTGGAACTGGCGACCGACCTCTCGGCGATGGCCGTGTGGAACCAGCAACCCGGCGACGGCGCGGGGGGCGACGGTGCGGTTGGCAAGGGCGCGGTTGGCAAGGGCGTAGGTGGCACGGGCAGTGCCGTCTCGTTCTGGCGCAGCCACGGGCTGGAGCCGGAGATCATCGATCTGAATGGGATGGCAGGATCCAATGATATCGTTATTCCATCACAAACAACCAATCCATCAGCAGCTTCCGCTGCAGCGTGGCGCGCCGCGCCGGCAGCAGCGTCTCAGGAATCCCCACCGACGCAGATCGCTGCAATGCTGTTTGCCGACGCCAAGGGCTTTAGCAAACTGCCCGATGACCAGATGCTGCCGTTTGTCGAGCAGTACCTCGGCCTGCTGAAGCAAGTTATCGATCAACACAATACGCAGCCGCTATTGCTCAACACCTGGGGCGACGGGTTATACATGGTGTTTGAATCGGTGAGCGAAGCCGGCGAGTTCGCGCTGCGGCTGTGCGATGCACTGGAGTCGGCCAGGCAATCAAAGAAATTGACCCTGGACTTGCGCCTGCGCATCGGCCTGCACGCGGGCCCGGTTTACAAGTGCCACAATCCCGCCACCAATCGCCCGGACGTGATGGGCACGCACGTGACGCGCACGGCCCGGCTCGAACCTGTCACCCCGCCGGGCCAGGTGTACGCGTCGGAGGCCTTCGCGGCGCTGGCGTACGCCGAGCATGTGGAAGGGTTTCGCTGCGACTACGTCGGCCCGACCCCGCTGGATAAATCGTACGGCACGGTTCGCGCCTACCACGTCCGACGCTGGCGAACGGCGGAGCGGGATGCCGGGTGATGGGCTTACGACTCAAGCTACGAACGGATTTATAAGCCGGCGTACCGGCTTCATTGGCGGGACGCCGAAGGTACGGCGACACGGCTCGCGCGAAGAATCACTGGCGTCCCGTCAGTGTGGGGCGTTTTCGCCACATCGGTTGTATGCAATTGATTTGTCCTCAATGCAGTCCGACGTCGCACGACATGGCCCCAGAGCCATATCGTGGCACCCGCAAGATTTTTTACGACGCCTGCGTCAGTTCCATCAGAACGCGCTCGATGGCGCGGCGGGCCAGTTCCGGCTTGAACGCGTTGTATTTCAGCGGCTTGGCGTCTTTGAGCGCCGCTTCGGCAGCTTCGCGGAACAACGCGCTGTCGGGTTTCTTGCCGGCGAGCATGGCTTCGGTTTCTTTGGCGCGCCAGGGTTTGGTCGCCACGCCGCCGAGGCTGATGCGCGCTTGGGTAATCACGCCGCCGTCCATCCACAGCACCGCCGCGACGCTGGCCAACGCGAATTCATAGCTGGCGCGGTCGCGCACTTTTACGTAAACCTGTTTGGCACCGGCATCGAGTTTCGGCAGGGTGACGGCGGTGATGAGTTCGCCGTGGTTGAGCGGTGTTTCTCGTTCGGGCGTGTCGCCGGGAAGCAGGAAAAATTCATCGATAGGAAGCTTGCGGCCCGCCTGATCCGTGCTCAGCACAACCGTTGCATCGAGCGACAGCAACGCCACCGCCATATCGCCGGGGTACGTCGCAACGCACTTGTCACTCGTACCCAGCACCGCTGCCGTTCGGTTGAAGCCCTCGACCATATCGCACCCGCTGCCGGGGTTGCGCTTGTTGCAGTTGGAGATGCCGTCGCGGAAGTAGGGGCAGCGTGTCCGCTGCAGCAGATTCCCGCCGACGGTGGCCATGTTGCGAATCTGCGCGCTCGCGCCGGCCAGAATCGCCTGGCTGAGAACCGGATAATCTTTGACAACAATCTCATTGTACGCCACGGCGGTATTGGTGGCATTGGCACCGATCCACAGCGAATCGGCATCGGTGCGTTTGATTTCCGCCATCGGCAGCCGCTTGATGTCGACCAGCTTCGTCGGCGTTTCGACGTAGAGCTTCATCAAGTCCACCAGCGTCGTTCCGCCGGCAAGATATTTGGCCGACTTGTCGCTGCGCACGGTTCGAAATGCGCTGTTGGGGTCGGATGCTTTTTCGTAGGTGAATGGTTGCATGCTATTTTCCTTCGTTTGATTGAGCCACATAGGCACAGAGAGCACAGAGAAGATGAAGATAGATGGTTAAGGATGAAGGATCGACGCGGCAATAAATCTGGGCCGCCGTCAGTTCTCGAACCTCAATTCTCTGCCGTTCCATATTGCATTTCTCTGTGTCCTCTGTGTCTCTGTGGCAAAACAGTCCTCACAGCCGTCCGCCGGCCATTTTGCTTTGCGCGTCCATGACTGCTTTGCAGATGTTGGGATACGCGCCGCAGCGGCAGAGGTTGCCGCTCATCTGCTCGCGCACTTGGTCTTCGGTTTTCGCGTGACCCTCTTCAATCAGTGCGACGGCCGACATGATCTGGCCCGGCGTGCAGTAGCCGCACTGGAAGGCATCATGCTCGACGAACGCTTTCTGCATAGGGTGCAGTTCATCCCCGCCGGCCAGGCCTTCGATGGTCGATATTTCATCGCCGCCGCAGCTTGCCGTCAGCGTGAGGCAACTGAGCACGCGCTGGCCGTTGACGTGCACGGTGCACGCACCGCACTGGCCGTGGTCGCAGCCTTTCTTGGTCCCGCTGAGCGACAGCGTTTCACGCAGCGTATCGAGGAGCGAGGCGCGCGGGTCGATCGTAAGCTGGTGCGGCTTGCCGTTGACGATGATTTTGACGGCCTGCCCCTCAGCGGCCACCGCTGCGCCGGCGGAGGCTTCATCGGCGAAGGCGAATGATACGGGTACGGTCGCGGCAACACCGGCGGCCACGGCGCCGGCCATCAACTCGCGCCGGCTTACGTTGGGATCGAATTGGTTTTCTTTGCTCATGGGCGACACCTCGCGTTGGATTTGTTCTAAATCAGTTTGTCGGGAGTAATGGGCACTTCGCGAACACGTTTGCCCGTGGCGTTATAGACGGCATTGCTGATCGCCGCCGCCACGCCGCTGATCGCCAGTTCACCCACGCCCCCGCGGCTGCCCAAGGCGCCGAAGTTTTCGTCGGGCTTGTTAATCATCTCCACATCGATATTGGGAATATCGGCGTGGCTGGGAATGTGATACCCGCTGAAATCAGCGGCGGCGTATCGACCGGACGAATCGAGATGCGCCGCTTCGGTTAGCGCCATGCCAATTCCCCACACCACCCCGCCCGATAGCTGGTTGGCGGCGGTGTGAAGGTTGAAGATTCGGCCGCAATCAAACACGCTGGCGAATTTTTTCACGCGCGTTTCGCCGGTAAAAGCATGCACGGCCACCTGGCAGAAGTGCGCGCCGAAGTTCATGCCGACGAAGCCGGGTTTGCCGTCGGGCTTGTATTCTTCGGTCACTTCAATGTTGGCTTCTCCGGTGAGGGCGACTAAGTCGCCGAGTGTGATCGATTTTGTACCTGATGAAATGGTTCCGTTGTTAAATTGCAATTGGTCTGCAGCTAAGCCGGCGAGCGGCGACTTTTCGTGCTTCATCGCCAGTTCAAGCAGTTTCTTTTTGGCGGCGGTGGCGGCTTGATGGGCTGCGGGGACCACGCTCGAACAGTGCCGCGACCCACCGGCGGTGGGGGCGGGGGGAAGCGTGCTCACGCCGATCTCGGCCGATACTTTATCCATCGGCAGGCACAACACTTCGGCCACCGCTTGAGCCATGACCGTGTAGGTTCCCGTCCCCATATCCTGCGCCGCCGACGCCACGACCGCCGAGCCGTCGCGCAGCACTCGCACGCGCGCCGTCGCCTGTGTGTTTCCGCCGTGCCAGGCGCAGCAGCCGACGCCGTAGCCGATGAGCCAGTCGCCTGCGCGCTTTTGTTTGGGCGTGGCGGCGCGATCGGCCCAGCCGATTTTTGCTGCGCCGCGCTTCAGGCATTCGGCGAAGTTGCGATCAGTGTATGGCTTTTTGTTTCGAGGATCGACGGCGGTATCGTTCATCAGCCGCAACTCGACCGGGTCGATCTTCAACTGCTCGGCCAGTTCGTCCATCGCCACTTCGAGCGCGAACAATCCGAGCGGCGCGCCCGGCGCACGCATAGGTGCTGGCGCGCCGATGTTGAGTCGGGCCGCCTTGGCCTGCATCCCCGAATGCTGGTGATCGTAAAGCACCAGCGTATGGCCGGTCACCGGTTCGACAAAATCATCCTTCACGCCGGTGCTGCTGAGGGTGTTCTGACTGATGACGGAAAGCTTGCCGTCACTCGTGGCGCCCAGGGTAAGTTCCTGCCGGCTGGCGGGGCGGTGGCCGAAGGCATAGGACATCTGCTGGCGCGTAAGCACGAGCTTGACCGGCTTTCCGATCATTCGAGCGGCGGCGGCGGCCAGATACGTGTGCGGCCAGGTTAGCAGCCGCGCGCCGAACCCGCCGCCGATGTAGGGGGAAACGATCGTGACGTCGGCCGTGGGCAGGCCGAAAGCATCGGCGACCCTTTTGCGCGAGCCGAGCACGGCCTGCGTGCCGTCGTAAATGGTCAGCTTATCGCCGTTCCACACAGCAACGGTGGCGCCCAGTTCCATCGGGTGATGGGTTTGAATCGGCGTTTCATACGTGCCCGACAGTTTGACGGCGGCCGATGAGAGGGCCGATTCCGGGTTGCCGCGATTCGGCCCGCCGCGAGCATTGGCATCGAGCGTGGCGGCGGCGGGGTCGAGCATCGACGTGACCGCTTGCAGCCTTTCATAGTCAGCTTTTACCAGTGAAGCCGCGAAGCGGGCCTGCTCGAAGGTTTGGGCGACGACGACCGCGATCGGCTGGCCGATGTAATCCACATCGTCGCCGGCTTTGCGGAACGGCTGACGATTGCCGGCGAACTTTGCCTCGGCGATGTTGCCCGCATCGAGCACCGCCACCACACCGGCCGCCTTCCGGGCCGCCGCCGTTTCGAGTGATGTCAACTTTCCTTTGGCGACAGTGGTGTGAACAATCACCGCGAAGTGCAAACCAGGCAGCGCGTAGTCGGCGGCGTACTTGGCGGCGCCAGTGACTTTCGCTTTGCCGTCGACGCGGGGAATGGCTTGACCGAGTTTTACGGGTTCAATGGTCATATCGATCAATTATTTAACCACAGAGGCACAGAGTACACAGAGAAAAGAGAGAATAATGACTGGTTATTAGACAATCGAGGCCTCACCCGATGGCCCGGCGTTTCGTGACGCGCCGTCTTCCATTCTTGCATTCCTCTGTGTTCTCTGTGCCTCTGTGGTTATTTAGCACTACAGCGCGGAGTCGTTCGTAAGTCCGTATGAATCGTCGCTCCTACCCCGTTTTGTGGGCTAAAAACGACGACCCTGCGCTGTAGTGTTAGAATTCACACTAACTTTCCCGGCACGATCGGCAAATCGCGCACACGAATTCC
>CAZXLA010000061.1:0-18004 GCA_964641895.1 uncultured Tepidisphaeraceae bacterium | reverse complement strand
GTTGTTGGTTGTTGGTTGTTGGTTGTTGGTTGTTGGAGATGGCAGGGCCGACAAAAATACTGTCGTTTGTCAGCCCGAAGCGTACTCGCGAGGGAACTACACGTCGTCGTTACCTCGCGCACTCCTCGGGGTGACAATGCTGCGAACATTCGTGTGAGCTGATGTTGAAGTCGCTAATACCGATGGCGAGGCATGCGAGGATTGTACGGTTATCGGCCGCAATTTGCGACGATGGGGATGCTGATAGTGCCGCGGCAAGCCGCGTCGCTAAACGGTCGAACTTGACGACGTGAGCACGTTTACCGCGCCTGCGTTACCGATTGTCCGAAACGACCCCACGCGCAACGCGATGTCGGCGGCGCAGTCGGCGGCGCGGCGCGGCGGCATGGTGGCGCTGGCGGCGGTGGTGATCGGCATCGCATGTTACAGCCGGCTGACCTACCTCACGCTTCCATTCGACGGCGACGGCGGAATGTTCGCGTACATGGGGAAGCTGACCCTCGAAGGCGGACGTTTTGGCGGAGACCTTGTTGACAATAAATTTCCCACCGTCGGTTTGATGACCGGTGTTTTCTATCGAGTGTTTGGCAACTATTGGCCGGGTTACGTCGTCACGCAACTTTTGATGACCGTGGTTGCTTCGTGGGTGCTAAGCCGGCAAGCGGCTAAGACGTTTGGCGAATACGCACGATGGCCGATGCTGCTTTACGGCATCGTGCTGATGAATATCAACTCGGTCGTTATCGCCGGGTTTCAGTTGGAAACAATTCAAGCATTTTTTGCGTGCATTGCGGCGGCGTGCTGTTTGGCTTCGCTTTCGTCACTCGATCGACGCGATGCGCTGGCGGGTGGGCTTGCTGCGGGGTGCGCGGCGCTCGTCAAGCCTACGGGCGCTGGTGTGCTGGGGGCGTTTGTCATTGCGATTTGTTTTGTGTTTTTCCTAACGAACCTGCAGCTAAGCCGCAAGCGGCAGATGGGCGCGCTTCTGCTTTCGGGCGCGGTGGGGTTTATGTTTCCGGTACTGGTTGCCGTGCTGTATCTGCACGAGTCGGATCAGCTTCGGTTGATGCCATCCATCGCGCGACAAATCGCCGAATACGCTGCACAAAGTTCGTTCGCGTGGGACGACCTGATGCGCCCCGCGATTCTTCTGGCACTTTTCGGTGTCGCATTGCTGATTCGAGGGTGGGTGTATCGCCGGCCGGTGCATCGAGAGACGTGCGTTGCGCCGATTCACGCGTGGCTGTTTGTCATCGCCTGGCTCGCCATCGAACTCACCGGCATCCTCATGCAGCGGCGGATGTACGCCTACCACTTCCTTCCGCTGTGCGCGCCGGCGGCGCTGCTGTTTGCGGCCATTCCCAGGCGCGCGACGATTGCCCAACTCGCCGGCCCGCTGGCGTTGCCGGTGATTTTTTCCGTATGGGGCGCCGCCGACACGCTGCGCGTCGCCACCGACCAACCGCCGAATTGGCCGGCGGTGGCGAGTTGGCTCGATCAGCACACGCTGCCCGGCGAGCGCATCTGGCGCGATAACACGCCGCAGATTCTCTTGAATACCGATTTGCGTTCGGCATCGCGCATGCAGTTGTCGTTCGTGTTTCAGAACAGCAACAGGGCGCCCGCGCATTTCAGCGACATGCTCATCGACGACTGGCGTCACACCCGCCCGCGTTACATCGTCCTGCCGGCAGACCTGCCGGAGTACATCGAGCGGCATTGCAAATACGTCAACGAACTGGCGCGTATCCCGGCGCGGCAGGCAAGCTTTCGTAGCGCATGGCACGCTATGACGACTTTTGTAAGCGAACGATACGAAGCGGTGGCGGTCGTGGGTGACGAGCGGGTGTGGCAAATCAAAGGGAGGAAATGATGACGGCATTTTCTGGGAGAGTCACCGTTCCCATTGCCACGTCGATGCAGCGAAGCGGCAAGCCGCGTGAATCGGTTGCTACTCCTGCTGCTACTTCGCGATGGCTGGGCGGTGCGCAAATTCTCTCGCTCGCGGTGCTCGGGGGCGCGGTGGCGATCAACGACGGGCGATTGCACTGGCAGGCGCTGCATTGGCTGGCGATGGCCGTTCTCGCGCTGGCCGGTGGGATGATTCTGTGCCGCGGGCGGATCACCAGCCTGGCCACCCCGCGCATGCTGCACAGCGCGATGCTCTTGATCATCACCGCAAACCTGGTCCACCTGGCCGTCGGCGGGACGACCAACATCGGCCCGATGAGCGTGCCGCGCGTGGCAATGCTCGCGTGTCTGTTGACGATTAATATCGGCCTGATCTTTGCGCTGGCGACTCGCCTGCGAACGCTGGGCGTGGGCCTGATGATTGGCGGATTCGGCGCAGCGGCGTGGGCGATGGTGTGGACCGCGCCGCACGTCCGCATCGACGTGTTGGCATTTCAACGGGAATCGTCCGCGGCGCTGCTGAATGGGCAGAACCCCTACCACGCGCGCTATCGCAACGTCTATCACCCCGACACCGAGTTTTACGGCACAGGTTCAACCACGCCCGACGGCTGGCTGACGTATTCCTTTCCCTATCCGCCGGCGAGTTTGCTTTTATCACTGCCCGGGGCGCTGGCGGGCGACGTTCGCTATTCGCAAGCCGCCGCCATCTGCCTTGCGGCGCTTCTGCTGGTGGCGGCGGGAAGAAATCAAACGGCGATCCTGGCGGCCGGGCTGCTGCTGACGTCGCCGCGCTTGCTTCACGTGGTGCAAATGGGGTGGACCGAGCCGCTGCTGATCTTCCTCGCCGCCGCTGTGATTTATGCGGCGATCCGGGCGCGGTGGATGCTCTGGGCGGCGATCGGTGCGTTCCTGGCCAGCAAGCAATATCTCGTGCTCGCCGTACCGCTGCTTCCGCTGCTGCGCGGCGCGCGAGAAACCTCGGGTCGCTTCTGGAAAACGATCGTCCTGGCCGGCGTGCTGGCGATGGCAGTCACTGCGCCGTTTGTGTTGATGGACCCGCACGCATTCGTGCGCTCGACCGTGGAATGGCAGTTGGTACAGCCGTTCCGCTACGACGCGTTGAGTTTTCCCGCCATGATCGGCCAACTCGGGGGAGCGCCTTCGGGCGGATTGCTGGGGTTTGTCGCCGGGGGAATCGCAATCCTCCTGGCACTTTGGAAGGCCCCGCGCACCGCCGGCGGATTCTTCGCCTCGGCGGCGCTGGTGTTCTGTTGCTTCTTTGCGTGCAATAAACAGGCTTTCTGCAACTATTATCAACTGGTGATCGGACTGTCTTGTTGCGCGATTGTCGGACTTTCGGTGACTCCTCATAACGATACGGCAGCGCGCGCCGGACCGATCCGGGGCTGAAGCCCTCGGCTTGAAATTGGCGGTTTACGGGTTGTTGCTTCACCCGTTGGCGCAATGCGCCGATAAACTGGATATACTCTCGGGTGCGATATGGAGGCTGCCGACGTGAACAAGTCGTTCAAAGACTGGCTGGGTGAAGGCGAAGAACTCTACAACGCCACGCTGGCGGAATTTCAGCAGTTGGAAGCCCAACTGGTGGACTTAGAGCAGCGCCTAGCCGCCAAAAAAGCGGAAGTAAACCAGATCGCCGGGGTGATCGGCAAACAACCCGTCGAAAGCACCAACCGCCGAATGACGGCGGAAATTATCGATCCGGGTCAGGGCAACAACCTGTCGAATTCCCCCGCGACGATCGCGCGGGCACTGACGGGGCGCGGGCTGGGCAGATGAATCGCCTACATCGGATTGCCAATTGAACATTTAACGATTGACGATTAACGATTGATAGGAAGTCTGCTTAATCGTCAATCGTCAATCGTTACGCCGCCACTCGCGCACATCACGCGTTTTGTTTCACTCGCCCCGCCAGCGCCTTCCTCACCTCTGCCACCATCAGCTCGACCCGGAACGGCTTAAACAGCACCGCCTGCAAACCTTCCTGGCTGGCTCGGACGATGCAGTGGTTCGGGTCATAACCAAAACCCGTCATTAGAATGACCGGTGTGATGGCACTGTGCCGTCGCACGGCGGCGAAAACTTCGTAGCCGCTCTTGTCGGGCATCTTGATGTCGCTCAGCACCAGATCAAACGTGGCGCCGGCGTCGAGCTTGGCGATGGCATCGGCGCCGCTTTCGGCGACGGTTACATCAATGTGATACTTCCGCAGCACATCATGAATCGTTTTGCGGATGTCTTCCACATCGTCGGCCAACAGCACGCGGGCGCCGAATAGCGCCGGGTCATCGGCGCCCTTAACATCGGCGGCGCCCAGCACGATCTGCGGGCCGTCGGCGGCCTGCTGCAATGATTTACGGATGGATGCCACGTTATCCTGAATCTGCTGCAGCTTGCCGCGCATATCGTCGCGGCCGACGTATTCATCCATCAGCGCTGCGACGTCCAAGCCAATATCATTCAGCGGGCCGGCCACTTCGCTCGTCACGTCGTCGGCTACCTTGTGCGCTACGCCGACGCGTTCAATCACCAGCAGGTTGAGAATGTTGAGGGCGATCGCCACATAGCGCGCGAAAATTTCGGCGAACTGCCGATCATCCTCATTAAACGCCGCCTTCTGACGGCTTTCGATGTTGAAGATGCCGATGACCTTATCGTGCAAGCGCAGCGGAACGGTGAGCGTGCTGCGGGCGGCGTCGAGACCCTGCACGTAACGTGGGTCGCGCTCAACGTCAGGGCAGATGTAACTTCGCCCGGTTGCCGCGACGTATCCGCTGATGCCGTTGCCGTCGGCTTCGGCGAACAAGTCAATGTTGAGCGATTCCGGCGGCAGGCCCTGACTGATCACCACTTCGAGTTTGTTGCTCTTGCGATCCAGCACACGGATAGCGAAGTGATCGAAGTGCATTAAATCGCGCGTGAAGCTGATGATCTTGTCCTCCATCAGCTTGAGCCGATCGGCCACGTTCAGCTTGGCGATTGATTCGGATTCCAATCGCACCAGTTCGCGGCCGGCTTTATCGATGGCATCGATCTTCTGCTGCAACCGCCGCGGCCCGGTGGCGTCCCACACCACCGCTACGATCTGCACGATCTGCCCGCTGGGCGAAATGACCGGCGATACGATCATTTCCAGATATTGTTGCTCCTCAATGTTCAGGCTGTAACGTTTGGAACGGGAAAACGGGGTGTTCGAGTCGGGGACGGCGGGCGAAACCTGCTTGGTGAACAGCACAAACGCTTCCTGACACGTCCGACGAATCTTCTCATGCACCCGCGCCGGCCAGGCCTGCATCTTTTTATTCATCCAATTGCAGCGGCCTTCGCCGTCCACAATGCAAACGCCTTCGCCGATTGTGTTGAGGATTACATTGGCCTGCTGGCTGACCAACGCGCGTTCGAGCGGCAAAAAGTCGCCCGAATCGGTAAAAACCGCTGTAAATTGGTCGTTGCGAAGGAGTTCGATGGCGGATTCGATAGAATCGGTTTCGACGACGTGACACTGTCCACTCAGCGCATCGACCAGAGGTCGATTCACTTTGTCGTGTCCGGTGAGGACCAGGACTTTTGCAGGTGAGTGAGCCACGCGGAGGTTAACCGATTCATTATATTAGTAACTTTTGAATCGACCCGTCAACACTTTTCTGAGTTATCCACTGCATCGAAGTCTGTCTGATGAAGATTTTCTGCTTTCTTTGGCGGATTTATTACCTCAAATTTAGAGAAACAGCGCACACTAAAACAGATCCAGCGGCGTTTTATCGGTCGCAGGGATTGTACTTCTACGACCGGGGCGATTCTGGAGGAAAGCGCATGGCGCAGCGCAAGTCGTATCTTTTCCACGCGGCAATTGCGGCGTTGGGGCTTGTCCATACCCATTCTTTTGGCCAAACCTGGCTATCGACCAGTGGAAGTTGGAGCAACGCCGGCAATTGGACCGCAGCGCCAACGCCCGATAATGCCACGGCGCTGATGTTTCCCATCGCCGGGGCCGGTTCGCTCGCCTACACCAGTACGAACGATCTGCCCGGGGCGTTCACGCTCAACAGCGTGATCGTGCAGGGGCTGGCGGGCGGCGGGTCGATTACGCTCGGTTCCGGCGGCAACGGCAGCCTGCGGTTTGACGGCGTGCTGCCGTCGCTGGCCGTCACCACCGGCGGGAATTTGCTGATTAATTCGCGCGTCACGGTCGCCGCCGCCGTCCCGCTGGCCCTCGCGCCGGCGCCGGGCGGAACCATCACCTTCGGCCAGATCATTCAGGCGCCGACCGGCCTTTCCATCGGCGCATCGGCGAACGGCGTCGTGTCGCTGCTGGCCGAAAACCGCATTCGCGGCGTGGCAAGCGTCACCGGCGCGGCGCTCAACCTTGGGACGGTTGATTCGCTGGGCGGGGCAACGCTCAGCGTCGCCAACGGCAGTCTGTCGCTCGGTTCCAACACCTTTGCCGCCGCGCCGGATCGCGCGCCTTATTTTCGCAATCATATCACGACGGCCGCCGGTGGATTAATCCTCGGCAATGGTCGTTCGTTCACCTTCACCGGCAACATCGGTGGCAGCGGCGGCGTGACGATCGCGCCGGCGTCCCTCACCGTGGGCACATGGACGCTCGCAGGAAGCAATACGTTTAACGGCCCGGTCACAGTCAATCAGGCGCCCGGCAGTTCGGCGGGCATTTACAACATGGTCGCCGTCACCGCACCGACGGGGTTGGGCAACGCCAGCCAGATCAACCTTAATGGTGCCGGCGCCGCTATCGGATTCGTCGGCGCCGCGACCGCGTACACCATCAATCAACCGCTGCAACTCAATGCCGGTGGAACCGTCGGCGTCTTCAGCCGTGGCGGGATTGCCGACATCACCCTCGGCGGCGCGATCAACGGCACCGGCGGGCTTACGCGCATCGGCGACGGCGTGTTTACCCTCACCGCTTCCAACGGCTACACCGGCGGAACCACACTCGCCGGCGGACACACGGTCGTCGGCACGGATGCCCAACTCGGCAACCCCACCGGCGCCGTTACCCTCGGCGGCGGAACGCTCGTGCTCGGGCCGGCGTTCGCGGGCACCAACCGCAATCTCCTGCTCGGCAACGGCACGGCCGGCGGATCGCTGATCAACGATGGCAGCGTCAACTTCACCGGAACGATTTCCAACGCCACCGTCACCCCGTCGGGCTTCACCAAAGCCGGTTTGGGTACATTTGTCATCGCCACCAACGCCGCAAACGTCGGCAGCGCTATCATCAACAACGGAACAATCCACCTCGGCGGCGTCGGCGGGCGACTGCTTACCACCGGCACCCTGGCCATCAACCAGGGCGGCGCACTGGTGATTGACCACACCGCGTCGACCACGGCCAAAATCACCGGTACGGTGCCCATTTCCCTGCGCGGCGCGGCCGTTCACGTTGTGGGTAATGCGACGCTCAACACCTCGGTGCTGACCGGCGGGCTGACGCTTGGCACGAACAGCAATTCCGGCCAGGGCCTGACCACCCTCACGCTGGAGCCCAACCCCGCGCGCCATACCGCCCTGCGCTTTGGTTCGCTTTCCCGAAATGGCAATAACGGCATGCAGGTGCTTTTCAGCGGCCCGGGAATCGGAAGCTCTACGATCGCCTCCGTTGCGGCAGGCCAGACCAATATTTCGTTCGGCGTGGCCCCTACGCTCATCAATGGCATTCTCCCCTACGCGGTGATTGATCAAGGCGTGGGTGTGGAACTGGCCAGCTACAGCGCTTCCAACGGCGTGATTCCGGCGACCTACAACAGCAACACGCTGAATAACGGCGGCGTCGCGACCCACAACGTTTCCATCGCCACCGACACCATCGTCGCCGCCGGAACCATCAATTCCGCGAAGTTCACCGGCGGAACCGTCAACTTGGCGGCGGGAACACTTACCGTCACCAGTGGCGCCATGCTGGTCACCGGCCCGACCACCATCGCCGGCGGGTCGCTCACCGTCGGCATCGGCACCATCGGAACCATTCAGGCCCCCACCGCCAACTTTTATATCCACGCCGACACCAACATCGCCAGCCGCCTCTTTATTTTCGGCAACGATCAAGGTTTGGACGGCGGACTGGCCAAAAGCGGCCCGGCGGTGCTCACCGTGAGCAACACCGCTTCGATCTGGAGCGGTCCGACGCGCATCCTCCAGGGCACCTTCCGCCTCGGCAGCAACAACATCGTCGGCAACGAGAGCAGCGTAGTCATCGCCGCCGGCGCCACGCTCGACATGAACGGCTTCAACGACACCATGGGCTCGCTCAGCGAGGCGGGGGTCATCGATCAGGTGGGAAGCTATCTTGCCGGCACCGTCAATCTGGGATCGAGCACGCTCATTCTCGGCACCGACAGTAAGTCCACCAGTTCTCATCACAACATCGTCGGCGCCGGCCTGCTGGTGAAAACCGGCGCCGGCACGTTCACCGTCACCGGCAGTCAGGCGATGACCGGGAGCGTGACCATCGCCAGCGGCACCGTTGCCCTGGGAACGCACTACCTGACGGGAACGGGCTTCAACAACGTCTCGCGCATCAATGTCGGCACCGCTGGCACGAACGGCGAAGTGGGGCTGCGGTTGGAGTCGGGCTTTGAAACTTACGGCCGGCCGATCAGCATCGCGGCGCAGGTGGGCCGAACCGCCACCCTTGCGTTTGCCGACGGTGCCGCCGGCACGCTCAACAGCACCATCGCCATCACCAATGCGCAAGGGCTGATTATCGATGCCGCCTCCGGACCGACGCTGGCCGGGCAGATCAGCGGCGCCGGGCCGTTGACCATCCGCTCCACCGGTTTGGGCGTCGTCGATTCCCGCCGCTACGCGCTGCGCATCACCGGCAACAACCTGCATACCGGCGGAACCACGCTGGCCGGCAAAGCAACCGTCTTTTCGAATGCCAACGCTTTGGGGACGATCGGCACTATTTTTCTCGGCAGCGCCACCGGCGACGACAACCCCGAATTCTCCGGCGACACTCCGCTGACGTTCACCCGACCCATCACGCTACAGGGAAGCACCACCCCCGTCGCCAGTTACGGCGTCATCGGAAGCCGTGTACCGGTCGGCGGCGGAACGCTCACTTTTTCAGGCGGCGTCAACATCAACGGCAGCCGTTCCGACTTGATTCTTTACAGCAACGGCGAACCGCTTGCGGTTACGGGCTTGATCAACGGCATCGCCGGCGCTTCGGTGCAGATCGGCCACGATTTCGGCGGCGAAGAACCGACGACGCGCAGCAACGTGATCCTCTCCGGCCCGAATACTTACGACGGCGGAACCACCCTCGCCGCCGGCACGCTGGGGTTTGCCGGCAATGCGATTTACGCCGGCGGGGTC
This sequence comes from uncultured Tepidisphaeraceae bacterium, assembly GCA_964641895.1. Classification (GTDB taxonomy): domain Bacteria; phylum Planctomycetota; class Phycisphaerae; order Tepidisphaerales; family Tepidisphaeraceae; genus UBA2421. Next base: position 8,722 of record CAZXLA010000061.1, on the reverse strand, counting down.
ATTACGTCGTCACCCATCGGCAAGGGCACGCTCACGATCGGGCTTGGATCGTTCCTGCCTTCACACGAGCCTCGGCTGATGGCGATCGGCGCTACGCGGTTTGTGCCCAACCCGATCATTGCCCGCCGCGATATTGCAATCGGTGTTTCGCCGCCGCAAACCATGCTTGTGCTGGACGGCTCATTCGATATCGAAAGCGCTGCGCGCCGCGTGAGCGTCGACCTCGACGCCATCGCCTCACTGCGCGGCGGCATTCTCGGCACCGCCTCGGCGACACTGCTGAAGTCGGGCGCGGGATCGCTGCTCATCGCCGCACCCGGATCATTTGCCGGGTCGATGGTGGCCGACGAAGGCGTGCTTAACTTCAACAACACCTACGCCCTCGGCGGAACGCTGCACGTGGGCGCGACGGCCACCGCCCGGATCGAACCCGGCAATGCGGTCCCGTTGGTTTTGAAAGCCAGCGGGCTAACAGTCGATGCCGGCAACGGCGCGCGACTCGACATCGGCACGAACGCCACCATCGTCGATTACGCCGCGGCATCGCCGCTCGCCGCACTCACGAGCTTAATCGCGTCGGGCTACAACGGTGGTTTGTGGAACGGCGCGGGCATTCAATCGAGCAGCGCCGCCGTCAATCCCGGCACGGCGGTGGGGATTATTGAAGCATCGGACACGGGCGTCATCAGTTTTCTCGGGCAATCGTTTACCGGCGACGCCGTGTTGCTGCGATACACCCTCTCCGGCGATTCAAATCTTGATGGAACGGTGGATCTCGACGATTTCACCGCCCTGGCCGCCGGCTTTGGAAACGACGGGCGGTGGTTCGGGGGCGATTTCAATTACAGCGGGCACGTCGATCTGGACGATTTCACCGCGTTGGTGGCCAACTTCGGCCTGACCATTCCAGCCAATTTGCCCCGCGCCGCCGTTCCCGAGCCTTCTTCGGCTTTGGTGCTGCTCATGGGCGCGTTGACGATACGGCGACGGAAGAATCAAAATCGATCCATGCGAAATAGTCTGCAATCCGGAGCGTTTCCTGATTGCAAAGATAGAGAATACGAGTAATTTCGGTAACGGCGGAAGGATGTTCCACCGGGCGATTGATCGCAATCGACGATTCGCCCACCCGCCGCCCGTTGAATCTCGTTGAATCTCGTTGAATTTCGTTGAATGATGCCGAACGAAGTCCGGGTCACGGTCGATAACACGCTAGAAAAGCGGAGCATTCCATGAAGAACCCCATGAAACCCACCATGAGACACCCCATGAGAGACAATCGCTCCTTTCTGAGTCTCGCCGCCGCGGCCCTGCTGGGTTTTGCCGCCGCCGTTCCCGCCGCTCAGCTGGTTTCTGTTTCCTCGCGGGTTACGCACGGCAAGCAGTCGTTCGATGTTCCACTTTCCATTGATCAGTCGGCGATCGAACCGCGCAACGTCAAAGCCGGCATGACGCTCGTGCTGACCTTCGACGGAGTGGTGTCCGATAAAATTCAAGTCAAGCTCGATCAGGGCGCGGCCAAGCTCGGCGCCGCAACGATTCAATCCAACGTCGTGACCGTGCCGGTAGAACGCGTTACCAACGGCCAGGAAGTTACCGTCAGCATCTCCCAGCCGGGCAGCGAAGCGCAGACGCTGGCGTTCCGAACGCTTCAAGGCGATGTGAATGCCGATACGGTGGTCGATGAAGCCGACGCCCGACTGGTGAAAGCGCAGCTCGGCAAACAGCTCAACAACACCACCGCACGATTCGACGTGAGCGCCAGCGGCGCCGTTGAAGCGTCGGATGCGGGAATCATCCGCAAGAATCGCGGCGAAAGAATCATCGGGCAGCCTTTCCGTAACACGCCGCCGACCATCACCCCGATCGCTCCGCAACGAGCCACGGCCGGCCGGCTGGCATCGGGCGTCAGTTTTGTGATCGGCGACCGCGAAACCCCGGCGCGATCGCTCATGGTGTTCGCCACCAGCGACAACCCGCGCATTCTCCCGAATGACCGTATTCATGTAACCGGCGACGGCGCCAACCGCATGCTGACGATCGACCCGCTGGCAACCCTCGGCGGCGCGGCGCGGGTTACCGTGCGCGTGAGCGACGGGCTGCTTTCGACCTCGGAAGATTTTGATTACGAACTCGAAGGCGCGACCTCGCTATTCGTCGGCCGCTTGACGCCGCAGGGCGGCGCGGTTTCGCCCGGCTCGGGCGCCGCAACGCTTCTGCTGGCCGGCGATGAGCTTACCGCCACGCTGAAATTCAACTACACCAACCTCACCGGCCCGGAAACCGCAGCGCATATTCACGGCCCTGCCGATCCCGGCGTGGCGGCGGGCATTCTGTTTGACATCGATACCGCAACGCCCAACGCCGACGGCTCCTACACCTGGACGTTCGTCCCCAGCGGCACGTTTACCGCCGCCGACCAGGTGAATTTCGTCAAGCAGGGCAAGACCTATCTCAACATTCACACCGCGGCGTATCCGAACGGCGAAATCCGCGGGCAGTTCATCGTCGTCGTGGGCAGCCAGACCTTCACGCCTCCGCCGCCCGCGCCGGCGCTGCCGAGCACGCCTCCCACGCAGGCCGACGCCGCGCGGTTCCTCACTCAGGCGACGTTCGGCCCGACCGAGGCCGAGATTAACCGCGTCGTTGCGATGGGCTACGAAGCGTGGATTGAAGAGCAGTTCCAGAAGCCGCAATCCAAACTGCTCGATTACGTGCTCGCCCGCCAGGACCAAGGCGAAGAGGCCAACAACGAAAACATGGCCGTTGAATCGTGGTGGAACTACGCGCTCATCGGCGAAGATCAACTGCGGCTGCGGGTCGCGTTCGCCCTGAGCCAGATCTTCGTCATCAGCCTGGAAGACGGCGATCTGAATCAGCGGCCGCGTGAAGTGTGCCATTATTATGACATGGTCGGCAAGCATGCTTTCGGCAACTATCGCACGCTGCTGGAAGACGTCTCGCTCAACCCGCAGATGGGCCAGTACCTGGACATGCGCAACAACCGCAAGGCCGCAGGCACGCAGATTCCCAATGAAAATTATTCGCGCGAGATTTTGCAACTCTTCAGTGTCGGGCTTTACCAGTTGCATCCCGACGGCACGCTGAAACTGAGCGAAGACGGAAGCCCGATCGATACCTACGGCCAAGCCGAAGTAACCGGCTTGGCGCGCGTCTTTACCGGTTGGAACTGGCATCAGGCCCTCACCACGCCGACCAACAGCCAAAACCCGGGCGTCGATCAATTCAACCCGATGACGCTCATGATCTCGGCAAGCGTGCCCAGCCAGCACGAATTCGGCTCGAAGCAACTGCTCGGCGGCGCGCTGATTCCGTCGCGGGCGCCCAGCATCGCCAACGCCATGCTTGATCTGGCCGACGCTCACAACAACATCTTCGCCCACAACAACACCGGGCCGTTCATCTGCAAGCAGTTGATTCAGCGGCTGGTGACGAGTAACCCAAGCCCCGGCTATGTGTATCGCATATCGCAGGTGTTCGCCGACAACGGCCGAGGCGTCCGCGGCGATATCAAGGCGGTGGTCAAGGCGATTCTGCTCGACTACGAAGCCCGTGCCCCTTACGACAAGGCCACCAACCCCAACACCACCAGCCCGGTTTACACCCAGGGCTACGGTAAGTTGCGCGAGCCATTGCTGCGCCTCTCGGCGATGGCGCGGGCATTCCGCCCGTCGTCGGCCAGCGGCCTATTCCGCATTCCCGCCACCGATACGTCGTTTCTGCAATCGGCCCTGCGCTCGCCGACGGTGTTCAACTTCTTTGAACCGGGCTACTCGCAGCCGGGCAACATGGCGGTGGAAGGGTTGCTCTCGCCGGAGTTTCAGATTCTCAACGAAATTTCGGTGGTCAGCGCCGCCAACGTGCTGGAAAGCGCCACCCGCAACCCCGTCACCGGGAACGACGTGCGGCTCGATTTCAGCGTAGAGCAGGCCATCGCCGGGAATGCCACGGCGCTGGTGGATCGGCTCAACCTCATTCTGATGTATGGACAAATGTCGACAGCAATGCGAACGACGCTCATCGGCCACGTCGGCACGCTTGCAGCGGGCAACCCGCTGGAACGTGTGCGGGCGGCGGTGCATTTGATCGTGACCAGTTCGGAGTTTTCGGCACAGCGGTGAGTTTGACAATGTAGAGCCGGCCGTTTCGGCCGGTCATCGATGTTTCCAGTTTCCACGGCCGAGACGGCCGTCGCTACAAAAGATCGATAAAACCGGAGGCCATCATGGCTCGCAGAACAAAGCAGCAAGACGAACAGACCCGCCGTGATTTTCTGGCCGCCGGATGCGCGGCGCTGACCACGGCATCGATGGTCAGCACCGTGTGGGATCTGCGCATGATCAACGCCGCCCTCGCCGCCGACACCACCCGCGCGTTTAGCGACTACAAGGCGATCGTCTGCCTGTTTCTTTACGGCGGGAACGACGCCTCGAACATGGTCATCCCCACCAGCGTGGCCGACTACGCCAAGTATTCGACCGCCCGCGGCGCGATCGCCATTCCGAATTACAACCCGGCCGACCCTGCGAACCCGGGCAACGTCATCCCGATCACCGTCGCCAATTCCGACGGCCGAACGTGGGGATTGCACCCGAGTTGCCCCGGCATGCAGAGCCTTTTTAATTCAGGCAAGCTTGCCGTGGTAACCAACGTCGGCCCGCTCACGTTTCCCATTCCCAACGTGGCGACCTACAACAGCACGCCTTCCATCCGCCCGCCGCAATTGTTCAGCCATAATGATCAGCAGGTGGAATGGATGACCAGCATTCCCGATCAACCCGCCAAAACGGGCTGGGGCGGCCGGTGTGCAGACATGCTCATGTCGGCCGCGTACGGCGCGAACCCCGGCACCACCGTCAGCATGAATCTCACCGTCGGCGGGACCAACACGTTTGAAGTGGGCAACTCCGTCAACCAGTACAGCGTGAACAGCAACGGCACCGTTACCTCGTTCGCCACCGGCAACGGCAGCAATGATGAAACCAACCCGAATTCGCGCATCAGCATCATGAAGCAGTTGTTTAACGACGGCGTGAACCACCCCAACCTGTTCGACCGCGAATATGCCCGCATGGGCAAGCGCAGCCAGGAAGCCGCCGCCGCCGTGGGTGGGGTGTTCAACAACACGCTCAATCCCCCGCTGGCCACCAATTTCACCCCGACCGGCGCCGGGCTTAGTACCAGCTTAGGTAACCAGTTGCGGACGATCGCCCGCATGATCAAAGCCCATTCCAACGGCGGCTGGGGAACCACTGGCACGCCGGCGGTGCCAGTCGCGTATCAACGGCAGATTTTCTTCGCCAGCGTGGGTGGATATGACACGCACAACGACGAGCTTAACGCGCATCGCAACTTAATGGCCGAACTGAGCCAGGGCATGACCGCGTTCGACGCCGCCATGATCGAACTCGGGCTGGCCGATAAAGTAACGCTGTTCACCAGCAGTGATTTCGGCCGAACGTTTGCGTTCAACGGCACCGGCACCGACCACGCATGGGGCAGTCACGCCATGGTAATGGGCGCCGCGGTGGACGGCGGAAAATTCTACGGAACCATGCCCGACCTGGCACTGGGCAACACCGCCGTCGACGTCGGTCAGGGACGATGGATTCCCACCACCAGCGTCGACCAGTATGCCGCCACCATCGCCAAATGGTTCGGCGGGTTTACTGATCTTGAGGTCGAGACGATTTTCCCGAACATCGCACGCTTCTCACCGAGATATCTGGATTTCATGCTCGGCGGTTGAGGCACGCCGCAAGCGTCGGGTCAGACTTGACGCGCGCGCGCGGCACACGACAATGCGATCATGTCGGTTTCGGGCTCGGCACCCAATATTTCCACTGCCCCGCTGTTGCCCCGGCAATCGTCGATCATCGTTGAACCAGATTTGAGCTGTGCCGATTCGTGGGTCGCCCGTGCGATCGAGAAGCACCGGGTGGCCCTCTTCATCCTCTGCGGGCTGATTCAACTCGTTAGCTTCAACGGCCAGTGGCGCATCGGCTTGGATTCCTCACTCTACCGCGGGTTGGCCGACGCCCTGGTGAGCGGCCGCGGATACCACTTCGGCGAGTTTGCCACCAACACCGCTTATCCGGGACTGCCGGTTCTGCTCGCCGGCGTGCAAGAGGCGTTCGGGCAAAGCGTGTTTGCGCCCTGGCCGGCCGTCGTGATGATGCTGCTGCTGAGCGCCGGCACGCTCGTCGTTCTGTATCAACTGATCAGGCTGCACTATCCGCCGTGGATTGCGACGGCGGTCGTTTTCGGGCTGGCGGTGAACTCGCGGTTTGTGCAGCTTTCGCACGAACTGCTCACCGACATCCCTTTTCTGTTCGGCACGGTCGTCGCCCTGTTCGGTTGGGAGTTGCTGCGCCGGGCCAATACAAACGGCCGATTCGTGCGCGCCTTGGCGCTGTGCGCCGGCGGGCTTCTGCTGGCGGCGAGCATGCGGCCGACGTTCTGGGTGATCGCCGTCGCCTGGCTGGCCGTTGCCGGCGTCAACCTCATCCGCCGGCGCGATCGCGCTTCGGCTAGCGCGGGGGCGGTCGTGCTGGCCGTCGTGGCGATCGTCTTCATGCTCGACCCGCGCACCCGCAGTTGGCGAATTTTCGGCGGCGGGTACGAACAGGAGTTTCTGGCCGTTCTGCAGGATGCCGGCGCCGACACCGACAGCCGCGCCCCCGCGCTGTTCACCCGCCTGGCCCACAACATCCCGCGGCTGCTGACGGAGAATTTCCCCGAGTCGTTCCTCGGCCAGGGATTGCCGTGGGGCTTTAGCACGTTGGTGTCGCTGGGGCTTTTTATCGGCGTTGCCCTGCTTTTTCGCCGTCACGCGCTTTGGACGCTGCTGGTGTTCGGCACGGTCGCCGTGACGCTTCTGCTCACGACCACGCCGCGCTATTACCTGATGGTGATGCCCATTTTGCTGCTGGCGTGGCTCACCGCGCTGCTGCACGTCCGGCGGCTTCTGGGCGGCGGCGCGGGAGAACTGGCGCTGCTGCTCGGGCTGGCCCTGGTCACGGTGTTGAACCTCGGAAAGGTGCTGCCGTTTGTGATCGAGCAGCGGACCACGCCCTTTGTTGATAGCTATCGCAATGGCAAGTTCGTACCCACGATTGCGATGGCTCAGCAGATTCGATCGCTCGTTCCCGCCGGCCAGCGCGTGATCGGGCCTCAGGCACAGGTGCTTCGTTTCCTTTCCGGCCGAGACGTGATGATGCAGCGTGAGCTGCTTCCGCCACGCAAAAGCCCGCGGAGCTATGCGAACATTCTGGTCGAGCAACAGATTCCGTTTGGCGTGCTTCCGGGCGATCCGTATCGGGAGGTCGATCCGGACATCGCCCGCATGATCGACCGCCGGGTGATTCGCTCGACGGAAACGCTCGCCACAATTGCCGGCGGCTGGAAGCTATGCCGCATTCAAACCATCGCCCCGCCGGCGGGTGTCGATTGGCGCGAGTTACCGATTCAGAAGCACGCGGCAAAGAAGCAGACGGCCGCGAAGTTGAAGAAGACGCCCGAGCAGCTCGCCGCCTCCCAGCGCCGTGAGGCAGCGGCGCGCAAGACAGCGATTGCGGCGCGAAAGGCGTTCGTCGCCCGTCGCGACGCCGCCGCCCGCAAGGTTGCGGTCGCCGAACGAAAGGCCTTCGTCGAACGAAAGCTGGCCGCGGTTCAGCGCGCCCAGCGCGACGAGCGCCGTCTCGCCGCCGCCGCCAGAGAGCGCCGTGAACTGGTCGCCCGCCGAGCCGCCACCACGCAGCGCGCCGAGCGTCTGCGCCGACAGGAAGTAAACGAAGCAAGGGCGCGCAAGGCGGCCAAAGAACGCAAGGCGAAGAAGGCGGCCACGCAACCGCTAACCGCCATTACGCCCGCCACCTTTTCAACAAGACAAGTCGCTTGGTTCGCTGCAAATCAATCGCCCGGCCCCGCACTGGCGGTACTGCGGGTGCGGCTGAAGCCTGATTGTACAAGCGAGGCAAATATGAAATTTCAGACTCACATCGAACTCTTGCATTCAAGACTTCGCCTGACCGGCAGCGCGATGATTGATTCATCCGGCGTGCTTCAGATTATCGGTGATCAGGCGGACAACGCCGATACAGAAGTGAGAGAAGGCGAATTGGCATTTTACGACAACCCTCACGCCCGCCGTCAACCGGGGTAACGGGCGCGTTTCACAATGGGGCAATTGTTTTCGCAAATACGGGTTTCGGCTTTCCACAAGAACCCTCACCCCGGCCCTCACCCGGGGTACGATTCGGCAAGCTCACCGCAGGCCGGGCGAAGGGGGCAGGAACAAAACGTCGCGCCCCGGTTACCATTTGGTTTCCGGGGCGCGGCGGGTGCAGTGTTGGAATGCTGGATTGTTGTCGCGTTGGCCGTCTCGGCCAATTGCTGTCGTGGCTTCGCATTCAAAACGCCCGGGGACGGGCGTCGCTACGAGGCGCGGCGCTCCATTGAGCGTCGGGCAACAGCGACGTCGTTACAGCACGTCGTCCAGCAGCTTGTCGGCGGCGATGTCGAACTTTTCTTCTGACTCGTATGTGTCGGCGGCGATTTGCGATTTAATTTCGGCCACCTTTTCGGCGCGGATGTCGTTGGTTTTGAGCGTTTGCAGGAACGCCTGCACGCCCGACAGTTCCACGCTGTCGCGGTCGCGGAAGAGGGTTTGGTCGGCGGGGTCGGCGGGTTTGGCCGGGGC
>CAZXLA010000060.1:0-18397 GCA_964641895.1 uncultured Tepidisphaeraceae bacterium | reverse complement strand
GTGGAAAGAATCGAGTCAATCTGAAGCTGATTGGCGTCGATTTCTTCCTGGCTCAACCCGCCGGTGTTCGCCGTGGCGCTCACCAGGCTCTGGAGTTCAGTCAGCAAGGTGCTGACTTCGCTGAGACCCCCTTCGGCGGTGTCGACGATGTTGCTGGCGCGGCTGGCATTGTCGATCGCCTGGGAGATGCCCGCCTTCTCGGCGCGCAAATTTTCGCTGGCAATCAAGCCAGCGGGGTTGTCTTTACCTGAATTGATCTGCAAGCCGGTGCTCAATCGTTCGAGGCTCGTGTTCAGGTTCGAATTATTTCGAGCGAGCACGCGCTGCGCGATTAGCGAGCTGACGTTGGTGTTTATCTTGCTCATAGAATGTCTCTCCGTGACTTACGTTGTTCAGCCGCGCAGTTCTGCGGTTCGGCGCGGCCGAGATTTCAGTCCTTTGAAAAACGATGGCTGCTATCAGTAGGACGGATCTAAAGCAGCTTTTGCGATTCACACCCGACGCCTCCGGCGGATCATGCCGGTTTCTGCCGGCATTCGGGTAGCTCTTCGCGAACGATGACCTCAATCGATTGGTGGGCCTCCTTTCATTCAGACCCGAGATTTCCGACGCGCATCCGGGGTTCAACCCGCTGCGCTTCGAAACCGCATTGGGTATCGACGCGCACCCGCCGTGATCTTGAAGCCCCGGCTTAAGCGACATCAAACAAAATCCGAGACCTCGTTGCACGCGACAATCAACCCTCGACAGCCGCGCGCGCCGACTCTTATCGGACAACATATTCTTGGAACCGCCCCCGACGGCGCAGTGGGGTTCTCGGACGATGCGCGAATCATCGACGGCATCGCAGTGGGAGCGGCTAAAAAAGGAAAACAGGGATGCAGCGATTTGGCTCTCAGGCCAAGTCGTGCGGAGTCGTCGTGCGCGGTGCGCGTGAATGATGCAGCTTGTCGGTCCACGACATGGCCGGAGAGCCATATCGTGGCACCCCGCGCTCCCAGTCCACGGGCCCGTGTAGCAAACAATAGTGATCGAGCGGGTGCCACGACTTGGCTCTCAAGCCAAGTCGTGCAGTGTTTCGCCAGCAACGATCCTGTTTTATCGGTGCTATTTCAGTAGCGCAACCCTAAGACAAACACCCCATCAACCTGCCCGGAACAACCCTCACCTTGGCCCTCTCCCGACGTACCGGGAGAGGGAATGGTGTTACACCACCACGCTCGCCCCACAGCATTTCTTATACTTCTTGCCGCTGCCGCACGGGCACGGGTCGTTGCGGCCGACGCGCGGCGCGTCGCGAACAATTGTTTTGGGCTGCGCGGCTTCGCCTTGCGGCTGGGCGGCGGCGGCGGCGGTTTCGCTGGCAAGGTTTTCGGCCACGCCGTAGCTGCCCTGCGTTTCGTGCGTTGCCGCCGTAACGTTGTACCTGTTTTGGGCTTGCGCCGGTTGACCGTGGGCGCGGAAGATCAGGTCGGTCACCTTGTCGCGCACGCCGGCCATCATTTCTTCGAAGTAACGGAAGCCCTCTTTCTTAAACAGCACGCGCGGATCTTTCTCGGCGAAGGCGTGCAGGCCGATGCCCTGTTTAAGCATGTCCATCGCGTAGAGGTGATCTTTCCAGCTTTGGTCAAAAATCTGGATGAGAACGAACTGTTCGAGGTCCGTCAGCTCTCTTCGCAGGAATGTTCGCCCGCGGTTGATGAGCACATCGCGCGCGTTGAGGGTGCCGCTGCCGTCGGCATCGCGGTCGCCGCCGCCGCGCGTACCTTCGGGCTTCGGCTGAAGGTCGTCGATTTTCAGGTTGGCGTGGAACCGCTTGTTGAACGCCTTGACGAGCGATTCTTCGTCGGCATTCTCCTTCACAAGCCGATCAATTTCCTGTTCGAGCCGGCCGTCTTCGATCCATTCTTCCTGCAGGCCGCACAGTTCCTCGCGCAGCTTACGAACCGATTGCGTGCGGATGTGCTCCAGCGGCATATCCACGCCGAACTTGCCCATCATCCACTGCCGCACGTATTCGCCGGCGTAGGCGTTGTCGGTCGTGCCGCTATCACCGAAGCAGAACTGCAGCAGGTGATCGACGGGATACTGAATTTCGCGCAGGCCGTAAGCGTCACGGGCGCGCTTCTCAATAATCTGGCGAACTTCGGCCGATGGTTTGTTGATATTGCGGATCGGGTCAAGAATGAACTCTTCGGCGCTCACATGCACGCCAAATTTCTCTTCCGCCCAGTTGCATAATTGGTGCATCGCGAAATTTTTCTCAAGGTATTTTGACAGGCCGGCGCAATCGCGGACATCAATCTGATCGATGGCCTTGTCGCGGAGGATTACTTCGACCTCCGGCGCATCCATGTTCCGGATCTGCGCCTGACTCAGGTTGACCTGAAACCGGCTCATCGCCCAGCCGGAAAGGCCCTTGATATCCCACCCGGTTTTGTCTTCGCGGTCTTCGCCCATGAATTCGCCGAGGGTGGCGGAGATGTTGCTGTCGGCCTCGTTGCGGGCCTGGCCCTTGATGAAATCTTCCAACTCTTCAATCTTCTTAATGCCGCGCAAATCTTCCGGATCGATCTGCACGCCTTCAAAATTCGCCCGCGCCCATTCGGCCACCACCGCGGCGAGATAGTCCTGCGTCACATACTTTTCGACCGCATCGGTGATTGATTCGCCGATCATCCCCCAGATCACCAGGTCGACGTTGCGCCCTTCCAGCACCTTCTGGCGCATGCCGTAAAAGATGTTGCGCTGGCGATCCATCACCTCGTCGTAATCCAGCAGATTCTTGCGCGCCAGGAAGTTTCGTTCCTCCACTTTTTTCTGCGCGCGAAGAATGCCCTTGCTGATGCGCTTGTCTTCGATCGCTTCGCCTTCCTTCATGCCGAGAAAGCCGAGCACCTTGATGGTCCACTCGCCGGCAAAAAGCTTCATCAGCTCGTCCTGCAGCGAAACATAAAAGCGCGACGACCCCGGATCGCCCTGTCGCCCGCCGCGGCCGCGAAGCTGGTTATCGATTCGGCGCGCGGTGTGGCGCTCCGTGCCGATCACGTGCAGCCCGCCGGCGAATTTGCGGTTGGGCGAAAGCTGGTACGCCGCCGCGTTGGCGTCTTCGGGCGTCACTTCGATTTTCTTCTCGGTCCCGCGCTGCGCGAGCAGGTACTTGCCGGCTTCATGCTTCACTTCGAACCATGTTTCCGGGGCCAATTTGATATCGGTCCCCCGGCCGGCCATGTTGGTGGCGATGGTGACATTGCCGACGATCTCGCCGTGCGCGTTCTTATGCGTGTGCCCGGCCTTGGCGACGATTTGCGCCTCGCGCTCGTGGTAACGCGCGTTGAGCACTTCGTGTTCGATGCCGTATTTGCTCTGGAGCATCTTGCTGAGCATTTCGCTCTTCTCGACGCTGGTGGTGCCGACCAGCACCGGCCGGGCGGCATCGCTGATGAGCTTGATCTCTTCAATGATCGCGTCCCACTTTTCGCGTTCGCTGCGGTAAACGCGGTCGTCGGAATCGAGCCGGACCACCGGGCGGTTGGTGGGAATACCGACTACTTCGAGCTTATAAATCTTGGTGAACTCTTCGCTTTCGGTCATGGCCGTGCCGGTCATGCCGCTGATCTGCTTGTACAGCTTGAAGAAATTCTGCAGCGTGATGGTGGCGAGGGTTTGCGTCTCCTGCTTGATGGTGACGCGCTCTTTGGCTTCGATCGCCTGGTGCAGCCCATCTGACCATTGCCGGCCGGTCATCTTCCGACCCGTGTATTCATCGACAATGACAATTTCCAACTCGCTGCCGCGGCCTTTATCAACCACGTAATCTTTGTCTTTCTCAAAGACAACATGCGCGCGCAGCGCCTGCTCCATGAGATGTGGCCATTCCATGTTCGCGCCGACGTAGAAGCTCCCCACCCCTGCCTCGTCCTGCGCGGCGGCGATGCCGTCGTGACTCATATGAACGCTCTTGCGGTCCCATTCCACTTCATAAAACGGCGTGATCTCAGCCTTCTTCGCTTCGGCGGCGACGAGGCGCTTTTCGGCCTCGGCTTCGCGCGCTTTGGCGGCTTCTTTTTCTCTTTTATCTTCCGACTTATCAAAGTCGCCCTTGGCGGCCTTGATCGCGCGCTTGGCCGCGTCGACTTCCTTTTCGGCCTCGGCGTGCGGTTTGTGCAATTCCAGCAGCTTCCGGGCAACGCCGTCGGCGGCCTTGTACTTCGGCGCGTCGTCGTGGGCCGCGCCCGAAATAATCAACGGCGTGCGCGCTTCGTCGATTAAAATACTGTCGACTTCATCGACGATCGCGAAATCCAGCGGGCCTTGCACCTGCAACTCGGCGCGCTCTTTCATGTTGTCGCGCAGGTAGTCGAACCCGAACTCGCTGTTGGTGCCGTAGGTCACATCGCACTGATAAGCGCGCTTGCGGGCGTCCCCGCCGGGGTCCATATCATTCTGGATGTATCCGACTGACAGACCCAGGGCTTCGAATGCGGGGCGAATCCAAGTGGAGTCGCGACGAACCAGGTAGTCGTTCACCGTCACAACATGGCAATGCATGCCTTCCAGTGCGCGTAAATAGAACGCGAGAGGTCCTACGAAGGTTTTGCCCTCGCCCGTCGCCATCTCGGCGATTTTGCCTTCGTACAGCACCAACCCACCGACGAGCTGAACATCAAAACACCGCGCTCGGAACGGCGGACGCGAATCGGGGTAAATCTTCCGAACGGCGACATAAATCTCCGGAGGGATGACGATGTTCTGCCACGTTTCGCCGGTGGCGATCATCTGCTTCTGCACGTTGTCGTAAGCTTCAAGCATCGCATCGTCGAACTGGTCGGGATCGAAATTTTCTTCGGGGTTAAAAATCTGCCGGATGCCGATGTTGCGATCCATCGATTCGCGAATAATGGCCAGCGCCTCGGGCAGCACGTCGGCCATGCGGAGTTGGCCGGCCTTGAGTTGCTGGCGAATTTCCAGCGTGCGATCGCGCAGCGCCGCATCAGTCAGCGTCGACACTTTGGCCTCGGCCTCGTTGATGCGTATGACGATCGTTCGGTAACGCTTGAGCAGGCGCTCATTGCGGCTGCCGAAAACCTTGGTGAGAATTTTTCCGAAGTTCATGAGAGATCCAGTAGCTGAGAGCGGAGAGCGAATACAACCGTTTGACTTACGAAGTTGCTTGCGGCTTCGCGGTCAATAACCTTACGCATCAGGAATCAATCAGCAGGAAGGGGGAGGCAGACGGGATTGCAGCCATGACACGGATTGCGCGTCGCGCATTGCTTCGACTAAAGCAAACTGTGCGATGTCGGCGGGCGCCGAACGAACTTCGCGGCTTTTGAACGGATCGACCGCTGGAACCACTCTGCGGAAACTGTTCTGCAGCTTGCGAACGATCTGCCCGGTAAGCGTCTGGGCCGCCGGGCGATGCGACGACGTGCCCGAGGCGACGCTGCGATCAGCGCACAGAGCGACCGCAACGACAGCAATGGCGAGAATGTTCCTCGGGTGCCGCATGACTCGAATGTTTAATTATCGGCGTGTGTCAAGATGTAATCAAGCGCATTGGAGCGGCGCAACGCTCGGCGCGCCGATCATGGGGAGATCAATCGCACCGATACCCGATGGCGAATCTCGCAACTTGTTGCTGCGAATGACCTTATACAACTTAGAACTCCGCCGCGCCCGCTTCCGCGACGGCGTGGTCCTGCTCGCCCGATCCGCCACTTACGCCGATCGCGCCGACGACTTTGCCGTCTTTCTTCAACGGAATTCCACCGGCAAAGATCATGATCCGGCCGTCGTTTGATGCGTGAATGCCGAAGAACTGATTTCCGGACTGGCTGTGGGTTGCCAGGTCTTTGGTGGCGATATCAAAGGCGCGCGAGGTAAACGCCTTCTTGATCGAAATATCGATCGACCCCAGCCACGCGCCATCCATGCGCACATGCGAAACCAAGTTTCCGCCGGCATCGGCGACGGCCACATTCATGGGTTGACCGATCGCGACGGCCTTTTTCTCGGCGGCGGCAATCACACGGCGGGCGTCAGCTAATGTAACCATGGTGGCGTTGTTCCTCATTCAAAAAAATCAATCGTGTTTTAACATTTTAGGCAGGCATCGATCAATTTGCCTAATGCCATTGAGTACTACGGACGCGACTTCATCGCCAACAAAGCCGCTGCACGAAATCATTTCCCGCTCGCCTGCCCCCCGCGGCCGGCGCGCACCGGCAACGGCGGTGGATCGGGCAGCTTGGGCGGATTCGCTTCCAGTTGCTTGGTCAATTCGGCGATGGCCCGATCTAATTGTGGATCGCGGCCGGCCAACTCGTCTTCCGGGCGGAACTCCACTTCAATGTCCGGGTCGACGCCGTGCCCTTCGATGTTCCAACCTTCGGTGCCATGGAAGAATGCAAACTCCGGCTGGCTCGACATGCCGGCATCGATAAAACCTTTATCGCTGCGAATGCCCACCACGCCGCCCCACGATCGTTTGCCGATGAGCTTGCCAAGCCCGTACTGCCGAAAGTTGAAAGGAAAAATGTCGCCGTCGGAACCAGAGTGTTCGTCGATCAGACATGCCTTGGGGCCAATGTGAACCTTGTCCGGATAGGTGCTGACAATCCCACGGCGCGGTTTGTCGTAGGCCATTACTTTTCGGTTGAGGCGCTCGAGAATCATCTGGCTGACGAACCCGCCGTGGTTATTTCGCACGTCGACCACCAGCGCCTGTTTGTTGATCTGCGGATAAAACCCTTTCACAAACTGCACGAGCCCTTCGCCGCTCATATCCGGAATGTGAAAATAACCGATGCGGCCACTCGACCGTTCGGCCACATATTCTCGATTGCGGCGCATCAGGTCGGCGTAGCGGAGATCGAAATCGTTGCTGAGGGTTTTGATCTGGATATCGCGCGCAGCGGATTTGTCGGCTTTGCCCGCGACGGTCAACTGCACCTCAACCCCGGCCAGCCCGGCGAGGCGTTCATCAACGCTGTCGTTTGCGGCCAGTTCACGGCCGTTGATGGCCAGCAGGAAGTCGCCATCTTTCACGCCCGCATGCGTTTGCGACAACGGAGAGACGACGAAAGTTTCCCACTTTTCCGGCCGAATCACGCGCACGAAGCGGTGCAGGCCGGTCGCTTCGTCCACATCAATATCAGCCCCGAGCATTCCGATCATGACCGGCTTGGGCGGCTGAAAGTTCGCGTCGCCGCCGAATACATAGGTGTGGCTCGTCCCTAGTTCGCCGATGAGCTGGCCGACCAGATCGTTAATCTCGCCGCGCGAGCCGGTGCGGGCCACCAGCGGCTTGTACTTTTCCTGCATGGCGCTCCAGGGCACGCCCACCATGTTCTCCGCCCAATAGAAATCGCGCTGCAGCCGCCAGGCTTCAGTGAAAATCTGCGCCCATTCGGCGGCGGTATCGACGATCAGCGGTAGCGACGACAGACTCACCTTTTCCTTCAGATCATCGGCAGGCTTGGCGTCGGTGCCGGCGACCTTGATCACATCTTCATCGCGCCAGGCGATCTTCTTGCCGTCGCCGCTGATGGAATAGTCGCTGACGTTGGGAAGGAAGACCTCGGACTTCTTGTCTTTGATGTTGTAGCTGTAAAGCGCGCCCCCTCGCTGCCGCGGGCCGGCGGCGGGGTGATCGTCTTCCGGCTCGTTCATGCCGCGCGTGGGAATATCGATGTAAAAAATCTTCCCCTTCACCGCCGTCACGCCGGCGAGATTGCCCGGTTTGGCTCCGGGCACTTCGATCACACGGTCGGAAAGTCCTTCGAGATCGATCTTGACGACGGGGAGTTTCTTCTTGGCCTTTTTGTCTTTTTTGTCGGATGGGTCGGCGTCTTCTTTCTTGTCATCATCGCCGCCTGATTCGGAAGGGGCTGTAGTCGGCGCTTCCGCGTTTTCGTCTGATGACTTGGCCTCACTCTTCTCTTCACCGTCTTTGGGTTCATCGAGCATTTCTTCGGGCAAGAAAGGCGATTTGCCGTCTCTCGCGAGAATTGCCATGCAGAGGCGGGCCGATTTGATGGTGACAAACTCGCGATCCACGTCATCCAACACCGGGTTCCAGAACCGATTGGAAGCGAAGATGAGATACTTGCCCTTGGGGTCCCATGTGGGCGAATAATCACCCGTGTAGCCGTTGCTGACCGTTCCGCGGTCGCCGGTTTCAATGTTGTAGACCATAATCGACTGCGAGCGATTCACTTCATCCTTCATGTAGGCCAGCCACTTGCCGTCGGGTGACCAGGAATAGTCGCGGATTTCCCACACGTCATTCTGATCGACCTTCTTGCTCTCACCCGTTTCGGCGTTAACGACGAACAGCGTGCAACTCAGATCGGCATAAGCAACATGCTTTCCATCAGGCGACCACGTCGGCGGGAAAAGCCAGCCCTTGCCGGCGCTGGTGAGGAGCTTGGCGGGCGCTTTGTTGGCGACGTCGAGCACTTTCAGTTCCTGCTCGCCGGTTTCATCGGTGATGCAGACAACTTTTTTGCCGTCTGGCGAAAACGAAACCTGCCGCTCGCGAATGCCAGAAGAGTTGGTCAGCCCAACGATCCGGCCGCCGGGCTTGGTGGGGGCGATCCAGATTTCGCCACGCGAGCTGATCGCGACGTGTTTGCCATCCTCGTTCAGATCAAACCTGTCCACCGTCTTGCCGGCGTCCTCGGCGCGGGGGCGTGCACGAATGCGGTCGGACGAAATCTGTATACCGAGTTTTTCAGTCGTCCCGTCGGCGAGGTTCAGCTTCCAGATGTCGGCACCGACGACATACACGATGCTCTTCCCATCGGTGTCTGCAAAACGAACGTCATAGTCGGCGTGCGTGGTGAGCTGTTTTTCGTCCGAGCCATCGGGCTTGGCGCTGAAGATGTTCAGGTTGCCGTCTCGCTCGGTGACGTAATGGACGCGATCGCCGATCCACATCGGATAATTGTGCACCGATTCGCCTTTGGTCACCTGTGCGAACTTGCCGCTGTCGAGGTCACCCACCCAGATTTGCGGCGCGGTGCCGCCTTTATAGCGACGCCAATTGGCAAACCATGTGTGGCGGAGGAAGGCGATTTTCTTTCCGTCGCTGCTGAACGATCCCAGTCCCGCGCGGCCGATCGGCGTGAGCTTGGGTTCGCCGCCGGCTACGTTGATGGTGAAGAGTTGCTCGAGCGTATCGTTGCCCGTTCGCCGGGCGCGGAACATGACGCTCTTGCCGTCGGGCGTCCAGCCCACCACATCTTCGCGGCTGGGGTGGAACGTGAGCCGCTTGGGCTCGCCGCCGTCGGACGGCATGATGTACACGTCGCTGTTGCCCTGATAGTCGGCGGTAAAGGCGAGCCATTTGCCGTCGGGGCTGAAGTTGGGCCACTGTTCGTTCGCCGGGTGCGAGGTGAGGCGATTGGCGACACCGCCGTTGGTGCTGGCTGACCAAAGATCGCCTTCGCAGTTGAAAACGACCTGATCGTTGTGAATCGTGGGGTGACGATAGTAGCCCGTCACGCCTGCAGATGCCGCTGAAGCAATCCATGCCGATGCGACCGTGCCCAGAATGGTTCGACGTAGGAATAAGAGTGGTGACATTTGGATTGAACCTCGCCCGGGATGATGGTGGTCCCAACAAAGAGTGCTACCGCGCGGGTGCGCAATAGCGTGAGTAATGGAAACACCGATAGTTACGAAAAGTTGCGTCGGAATGCGACAACTGATCTGATGTTCGCTTCGGATCCGAACGTTCGCTTCACTCACATTCGGCTGGGAACACACATCAACTGTCCTCGCGCTGGTCAGTGACCCTGGATGGGCTCACCGAGCATCACTTTCAGTTCTTTGAGTTTATCGTCTAGTTGTTGTGGGTTTGCGGCTTCGACATTCAATCGTAAGAGAGGCTCGGTATTGCTTTTACGAACGTTGAACCACCATGGGCCCATGTCGCAGGTAATGCCGTCGAGGTAGTCGACCTGACCGGCTTTATACTTGTCGGCCAACTCGCGGATTTTGCCGTCTTTGTCTTCCACCTGGAAATTGATTTCGCCGGACTGGCTGTATTTGTAGTACGGCTTCATCAATTCACTCATGGACTTATCCTGCTGGCTCAGCACGCTTAGCAGACAGGCGAACGCGATCGCGCCGGAATCGGCGTTGAAGTTATCGCGGAAGTAAAAATGCCCGCTCAACTCGCCACCGAACACCGCGTTGGTTTCGGCGAGCGTTTTCTTGATAAACGCATGCCCCACCCGATCGCGCTTGGGCACCCCGCCGGCGGCCTTTACCGTGTCGGGCACGATGTGGCTCGAACGCAGATCGTAAACCACCGTGCTGCCTTTATTCTGCGGGCGACCGAGGAAGTCCTTCGCCAGCAAGGCCGTCAGCAGATCGCAGCCGAGGGTTTTTCCGGTTTCATCAAGGAAGACGCACCGGTCGGCATCGCCGTCGAAACACGCCCCCAAGTCAGGCTTGATCTCGGCCATTTTCGCCTTGAGCGCTGCAAGGTTTGATTCCACCAGCGGGTTGGGTTCGTGCGTGAAGCTGCCGGTGATTTCGAACAGAATCGGAATGATCTCCAGATTCGCCACCCCGCCGAACACCGCGGGCACCATTTTGCCGGCCATCCCATTGGAACCGTCGACAACGATTTTGATTTTCCGCTTGAGATCCAGGAACTTCAGTACGTGCTCGCGATAGGGCTTCCAGAGGTCGATTTCGCCGTATTTGCCTTGCTCGCCGGTGGCATAGACTTTGGTCAGTTGGGATGCGATGCGTTTAATGTCATCCAGCCCGCTGGCGGCGCCGATGGGCTTGGCCTTGGGGCCGCTTATCTTGAAGCCGTTGTAGTTGATCGGGTTGTGCGAAGCCGTCGTCATAATTCCGCCGACGCAATCCAAATGATTGATGGCGAAATAGATGAACGACGTATCGACCATGCCGACATCGATCACGTTCATGCCGGTGGAGCGAATGCCGTCGCACAAGGCTTTAGCAAGCGGCGGCGAGTGCGGCCGCATGTCGCGACCGACGACAATCGTGTTTTCATCCGCAACCTTCGCGCCGGCGGATCTCCCGCCATCCTGTTGGCGCGAACGCATTAGAAATTGTGCAGTAGAATGGCCGACCTTCCACGCTGCGTCTTCGTTTAGTGGCGAAGGGTAGGTGGCTCGGACGTCATAGGCTTTGAAGATTTTTTCGATCATAATCTGTCGGTTTTCCGGTCCGGCGCGACTGATGTCAACGCAAAGCACTTGAATTCGTATAACGATTATTTACTATGTTATACATGAGCGACCGAAAAAACGCCAAGCCGATGAAGCTGTTCGCTTTCAGACTCCGCGCTTCAACCCGTACAGCGCTCCTTAAAGCAGCGGCGGCGAATGGGGTTTCGGCGTCGGATTGGACGCGGTCGATTATTGAGCGCGAACTTGCCGATCGAGGGACCTCCCCGACATTGTTTGACCGGCTTGCCGCGTTGGGCGTGCTCGGATGCGTAACCGATGGGCCATCTGATCTGGCTACAAATCCGAAGCATATGGAAGGATTTGGTAAATGAGTCGCAACGTGCTGCTCGATACCGGTCCGATTGTTTCGATGCTCGTTGCCAGGGAGGAAACACATCTCGCGTGCGTTGAGGAAGCCAAGCGGCACAGTGGTCAATTGGTAACATGCTGGCCCGTCATCACCGAAGCGGCGTGGATGCTCAAAGACTATCCGATCGGTATTGATGCGATGTTTCGCATGCTCAACAGTGGAACGATCACGCTTGCGCCACTTGACAACCATGACGCCGAATCAATCGGTTCTATCATGGCAACTTATCGGTCAATCCGGTGCCAGTTGGCCGACGCATCGCTGGTGTTTCTTGCGGACCGAGAACAGATCGACACGGTCTTCACTCTCGATCGGCGCGATTTTGGCGTATATCGCACGCGAACCGGACGAGCGCTGAAAATTATTCCCCCCGCAACCTAAAGCGATTACCTTACTGGGCCTCAACCCGCGGGAACAACGGCGATCCTTCGCCAACTCTATGCCCCAGCGGCAGATGATCCCACAGTTTTTTGGGATCTTTTCCAGCCGTCGCCGGATCGATGCCGAGTTGGCGAATTCCCTCCAACGCCTTTTCTGGCAGCACGGGAATCAATCCGATCAACGCGCGATACATCGCCTGCACGCTCAGGTGCAGCACGGTATCAAGCTGCGCCGCTTTGGCCGGGTCTTTGGCCAGCGAGAACGGCGCGGTGGCGTCAATGTAGCCGTTGGTCTGCCGCGCCAACTCCAGCGGGAGCAGCACTGCCTGCTGTAACTCAAGCTTCGCGTACGCGGCATCGAGCGCAGCGGGCAACCGATCGATGGCGGCGATGAGCGATTGATCCAGCTCGCTCGGCGCGTGCGACACCGGGCCGAGCACGCCGTCGCGATACTTTCCGACCATTTTCAGCGTGCGATTCAGGCAGTTGCCCAGGACGTTGGCCAGCTCGTTGAAACTCTTGTGGAAGTCGGCCTCGCCAAAATCCAGATCGCTGCCAAACGGCGCGGCGCGAAGCAGGTAGAACCGCAACGCATCGAGCGAATACGTTTCAGCCAATTGCTGCACCCGAGACAAGTCGATGAAGTTCCCCATCGTCTTGCTCATTTTTTTGCCGTCCGCCGTCCACCAGCCGTGGGCGAAAATCTGTTTCGGCAGCGGCAGCCCCAGACTGATGAGCATCGCCGGCCAATAGACGGCGTGAAACCAGAGGATTTCCTTGCCGATAAGATGAACGTCGGCCGGCCAGAATTTTGAGAACAAATCGGTGGAGGGCGAGGCTCCCGCCGAGCCGTCGCCGGACGGATACCCCAACGCCGTAACGTAATTGCTCAGCGCGTCGATCCAAACATACAACACATGTTCCGGATCGTGCGGGATCGGGATGCCCCACTTCAAGCTCGATCGGCTGATCGATAGATCGGCGGTCCAGCCTTTGAGCTTGCTAAGCACTTCATTCTTGCGATTCTCCGGGCGGACCAGCAATTTATCCGACTCGATGGCGGCGTAGACCTGCTCGACATACTTCGAAAGCTTGAAGAAATACGTCGGCTCCTTGTATCGCACCAGCGGCCGGCCGGAGATGATGCTTTTGAATTCGTTGGCTTTCGCCTCGGTCTCGGTGACAAATTCTTCCTGGCCTTCGTCATACCAGCCTTCGTAGCTGCCGAGGTAGAAGTCGCCGGTGGCGACCATTTTTTTGACGATCTCCTGCACCGCCGTCTTGTGACGCGGCTCGCTGGTGCGAATGAAATCATCGTTGGTGACTTTGAGCTGTGCGAAGGCGTCTTTAAAGACTTTCGCATTGCGATCGGCCAATTCCTGCGGCGAAACATTCTCCGCGGCGGCGGTCTTTACCATCTTGATGCCGTGTTCATCCGTTCCGGTGAGAAAATACGTATCGTCGCCAACCAGCCGATGCCGGCGCGCCAGGACGTCGGCACACAGGGTGGTATAAATATGCCCAAGGTGCGGCTCGCCGTTGGGATAATAAATCGGCGTGGTGATGTAGAAGCTGTTGCTCATTCATGTAATGGTTTAACACGAAGAAACGAAGAAACGAAGGAAGACGGCATGAAATCTTCCTTCGTTTCTTCGTTTCTTCGTGTGAACTTTTCTATTGTTGTGTGGGCGGCGAGGGAAGTTTGAGGATCATGCCGACTTTCAACTTGGCCGGATCGTTGCCGATTTTGGCTTTGTTGATGTCGTAGATCTGTTCCCACAGTTCCGATTTGCCGTAGAGCTTCTTGGCGATGCCGTGCATGCTGTCGCCCGACGTAACGCGGTATTCAAGTTTGCCATCAATGGCGGGCGCGGGCGAGTCATCCTCGGCGCCTCCCTTGCCTCTCACTTCCTTAACATCGGGAATCTTCAGAACCATTCCCGGCTTGAGCTTTTTAGGATCGACGCCGGGGTTGGCCGCGAGGATTTCTCTGTAATACACCTGGCTGCCGTAAATGCTTTCGGCGATGCGGGCGATGGAGTCGCCGGTTTCCACCGTATGCGTTTTGACCGTGGGCCGCAGCGACGAATTCGAATCGATCGAAATCGGCGAGTTGCCGGCGAGCGAACCATCGGCGGCCCTGCCCGCCGGGCCGACGGGTGAGATGGCAGCGCCCGGCGCAGGCAATTTGCCGCTTCTGAGCCGCGTCTGCGGAACAGCGCCGGTGTTGAGCGCCATCATCCACTTTTCGCCGGTGTCGGCGAACGGGTCGGTTTTCCTGGATGGATCGTTCGCCGCGACGCCGCCACTCAAACCCGCGCCGCCGGGCTGGACGATCGCCGGTTGGTTCGACGCCGACCCCGGGCGATCGAGGTTCCGCGACTCGTTATGCTTCATCTGCTCTTTGAAAGCGTCATCGGCATTCGCCACCGCGGGCGCGGCGGTGGGTTTGCCCGAAGGCACCACCAATACATAAACCACGATGACTGCGAGAAGAATCGCTAATACAACCGCGCCAATTTTCACGTCCTTGCGAACCATATGGGAAATCCTTTCCCTCGGGCGATATTTGGATATGCAAACCGGACCGACAACAGAGCCGTCCAGCTCTGACATTTACACTGCGGCATTCATCATGACGCGCCTTGCAACTGCCGAACCCCGGCAGGTTTGCTCGCGCCTTTCGCTTCCTTCTGGCCGATCAGCAGCAGCGGCGACGCGATCGCAATCGATGAATACGTTCCGACAATAATGCCAACGACCATCGAAAATGTAAAGCCGTGAATACCCGGGCCGCCTTTAATGTACATCACAATCAGCGTCATCAAGGTTGTGCCGCCGGTGAGCAGGGTTCGGCTTAAGGTCTGGTTGATGCTGTCGTTGATCAACTGCCGGTCGACCGTTCCATGCTTGCCGCGGTTTTCGCGCACGCGGTCGAAGACCACAACCGTGTCGTTCATCGACCAGCCCATCACCGTCAAAATGGCCGCTACAACGGTCAGATTGATGCGAAAGGGCTCGATCAGCAGGTAATCGCGGAAAAACGACAGCTCCGCCGCATAGTGGGCCACGCCGATCGCCGCCACGACGAACAGCGTATCGTGAATCAGCGCCACGATGGTGGCAGTGCCAAATTTTAAGTTGCCGAACCGCACCCAGATGTAGGCCACGATCACCAGGCAAGAAAGTACCAGGGCGATCATCGCTTGCGTTTGCGTTTCGCCGGCCACTTGCGGGCTAAAGTTGGTGAGCTTTTGCAATTCCACCGGGTTATTGACCGCCTCATTCACCAGCCGCCAGGCGGGCACGGCCAACTCGGTCTGCCATTTGTCGGGGTCTTTGTCATAAGGAATCGCATCATCGCTCATCAACACCACGGCGGCGTTCTGGTCGGGGAAGGTTTCGACTTTGATCTTGCGATACCCGCTCTGCTCCCCGCCGGCCTGCAGGCGTTGCTGGTCGAGGCGTTTTTCAATGTCGCCGGCGGCGAGCATCGGCTGAAGATTCGTCAACACCACCGCCGCCCCGCCGATGTGATCGCGAATGTCGGTCGGAGTAACGCCGGCGAATGCCTTGGAACCGGCCTCGATCGGAAACACCGCGCGATTGATCGCTTCACCGAGCGTTGCGCCGACCATGTCGAACGTGCTGGGTTCCTGCAGGTTCAACTTTCCCTGCAATGACGCCTTTAGCACGTCCTTCACCGCCACGGCGTTGTCGTTGGGCGTGATGACTTCATACGTCTTATCATCCGTGCCGACCGATACCACGCTGGGCGACGGCAGCTTATCCGGCGATGCCTCGGCGGCCTTGTTGATGATGGCGCGCAACTCTTCAATCTTCATTGGCGCGCGAAGTTCGAACTGCGCCGCGGTGCCTTTGGCGAATTCCACGTCGAGCACGCGGCCCTGCTGAAACTTGATGCCGAACAGAATCAACCCGATCACAATGAACCCGGCGCTGAACGCGTAAAATACCGGCGCGAGTTTCATCCAGTCGATGTTCGGCCGCAGCGCCCGATCCCACTTCGGCAGGCTCATCGGCACGCTGCCCAGTTTCTGGATGCCCACTTTCTCGACAAGGAATCCGAAGATCGTCTTGGTGACAAACAACGCCGTGAACAGCGAACTGCCGATGCCCAGCAGCAGCGTCAGGCCGAAGCCCTTCACTTCTTCGCTGCCCATCCACATCAAAAAGAAACTGGTGATGGCGGTGGTGACGTTGCCATCGAGAATGGCGCTCCACGCCCGGTCGTAGGCATTACGCAGCGCCAGCCGGATGCCCATGCCGCGCAGTTGTTCTTCGCGCAATCGCTCAAATATCAGCACGTTAGCGTCGACCGCCATGCCGATCGTCAGCACGATGCCCGCCACGCCCGGCAGTGTAAATGTGGCGTTCAGCGCCGCCATCGCGCCGAGAATCATGACGAGGTTAAGCGAGACCGCGATCATCGCGACCACGCCGCTCAGGTAGTAATAGCCGATGAGGAAGATCGCGACGACGATCAGCCCGAAAATGCACGCCAGCAACCCCGCCTTGAGGTTGTCCTCGCCCAATTGCGGGCCGATGGTGCGTTCGCTGATCGGCTCGTCGGCCAATTGCGCCGGCAACGAGCCGGCGGCAAGGGTGCTGATGAGGTAGCGCAGTTCGGCGTTGCTAAAGCCATCCTCCCCGCCGTCGATCGTTCCCTGACGGCTGATCTGCTGGCGAATGTTGGGCGCGGTAATAATCTTATCGTCGAGTGAAATCGCCAGCGACTGGCCAACGTTGGTGCCGGTGAGATCGCTGAACAACCGCGCCCCCACTGCATCGAAGCGGAAGCCGACGACCTGATTGCCCATCTGCGTGCGATCCGGAAACGCGCCTTCCAGCGCCCACTTCGGCAGACCTTCGCCGTTGGTCAACTGTTTGCCGGGAATCGCCCACGCCAACACGTATTTCTTGTCACTGCCTACCGGCGAGAAAAGCTGGTGCGACCTCGCCATTTCATCAGGACGCGCCACCTCAAACCATCGCAGCGTATCACCGGCTTCAACCCGCGGACCGCGCTCCAGCAGGCGCTGCTTCATGGCGGCCACTTCGGGCATGTTGCGCATCTCTTCGTCGCTGGGCAGGATATGGAATTCCAGCACACCACTGCCCCGGAGCAGCCGCTTTAAGTCGGCGGCGTCATCAATCGTCGCCCGGACTTTCGAAAAATCATCGTACGCGGTGGCGAACGCATCGATCTGAGTCGAAAGCGTGGTGAAGCCCTGACCGTTGAAGCGGTCCTTCAAATCTTTCAGCCGCGCCTGGCGCTGCTGTGGGTTGAGTTGAAGAACGTTTTCCAGTTCTGCGACGGTAATACTCGTGGCGTCGACCTGGTTTTTCAGTGCATCAAACTGCGATTCCAGTTCCGCCTGTTTCGCCGAATCGCGTGCGGTTTTGGCGGCCTGAATCTGGTCCCACACGCTGGCCATGGCGCCGAAGATTTCGGCCCGCTTGGTGTTGCCCTTTGCCAGCACATCAAGCCGAGCGCGCCGCGCGTCGCCGGCGCTGTTCTGAACGGCATCGACAATGCTCGACAGCCGCACCGCGTACTGTTCGATCTGGTGTTGCACGGCGGCGTAAGCGTCGCGCTTCACTTTCGCATCGCCCGATTGGGTCGACAGCGGCATCTGAATCTCCAGCCGCGTATTGCCCTGCGGCCGCCAGATTAAGTTTCGTACGCCGTCCGGGTCGACGCGCTTCTTCAGCGCATCCATCACCTGTTGCGCCAGCCCTGTTTCGGCTGAACCCGGCGGGGCTTTGATCTCGTAAAGCAGGCTGGTCCCGCCGACCATATCAATGCCGGGCTTGAGGCCGTGATTGAACTTGCCCTTGAAAGCGCCGGGAAAGATCGCCCAAAGCATGGCGAGCAGCACCGCGAGCGTCAGCGTAAATCGGCCTGTGAAATTGGTTGGCATGTCTCTTCCTCCCTCGCCCGGTACACCGGGAGAGGGCCGGGGTGAGGGTTCTTATTTACAAACTAACTGCGAAATTTCGTTCTACGTCCTGGATGACAATTCTTCAGCGAATTCAAGCATAAGGTTCGCCGAAAGAACCCTCACCCTAACCCTCTCCCGGAGTACCGGGCGAGGGAACAGATCATTTCTTTTCTTCGTCAACTACCACACGATGAATCGCACTGCGCCGGTAGCGGATTTTGGTGTTGTTGGTTTCATCCACTTTCACCAGCACTTCGCCGTCGCGCACTTCAACGATCGTGCCCAGCGCCCCGCCGATTGTTTCGACCCGGTCGTTTTTCTTCAGCTCCGCGAGCATCTGCTTGCGGCTCTTCTCCTGCTTTTGCTTGCTGCGGATCACGAAGAACCACAGCACCACCAGCAAGAGTATGAACGGCCCGAAACTCTGCAAAAACTGAAGCACGGGCGGCGGCGCGGGGGCGG
>CAZXLA010000059.1:7120-18614 GCA_964641895.1 uncultured Tepidisphaeraceae bacterium | reverse complement strand
GGCTTAGAGTCCTTCGCGCCGAGCGGAATTGGTCACAGGCCGACCTTGCCGACCACCTGGGCGTATCGCGGCAGACCGTGAACGCCGTCGAAACCGAGCGTTATGAACCGAGCCTCGGGTTGGCGTTCAAGATGGCGGAATTGTTTACGATTAAAATCGAAGACATCTTCCGCCCCGACGACCGCGCCCATGGCAACACGATCGACTCCACCTCACTTTAGCCATTACCGCCGGCGCAGTGCTGCCCACGCCGCCGCAACGAATATGAGGTTGTGTTGCCATCGGTTCAATTTTTTTCGCCGCCGGTAAATGCTGGTTTTCATGTGTGATTATTATAGAATCCGCGCAATTTTCGCGCGGCGCGATTGACATCTCAACCACGTTTGCGACATTGATAACGTCGATTCACGCAGGGACGCCTGGCAGCCGAAGAAATATGGTTGTCGTTGTTTGCGAAAGGAGTTCGCCATGTCGCAGGAATTCGCCGCGCCCAATGGGGCAGCCAACTCACCGTTGGCCACCGTGTTTCAGGATGCTTACCAGAAGGCGATGACGATTCGCCGGCTTGATGAGCAGATCAGCCAACTCGCCGCACGCCGCAAAGCGATGTGTGAAGAGTTGCGTCAGATTCAGGGCCACTTGAACGAAGAATTCACCCGGCTGCTTGATACGGAGACTCAAGTATCGGGGGAAGCGCCCGGCGGGGCGCGGGTCATGATGAGTGTGCACCCCAGCGCATTCGCAGGCCGCGTCGCCGCCGAAGCCGCGGCGTGAAAGAAATCGCCGCGGCGGACAATTCAAGTTGAAGCACAATAATGTGCCGGGTGCCACCATTTGGCTCTCAGGCCAAGTCGTGCGCTGTTTAACCGAATTACGCACACCGACTCCGCTCGACATGGCCTGAGAGCCATGTCTTGGCACCCCAAATTCTGGCACCGCGATTCCAGCGGCCCATCAAGCTTTGTCCTGCAATTGCCTCACGCAGCGCGGGTGTTACACTCTCGGCGTCCGCGTTAGATTGGTTCAACCGAAGTTCAGTGAGGATTTGCCATGCACATTCATCCGCTCGAAGTCCGTCGTCTGTTCGCCGTTACGCTGAGTGAAGGCGTTGTGCAGATCGATGGCAATAACTTAAACGAGCGGGTCCACGTGCGCGTCAGCCGCGGCGATCTGATCGTGAAACTTTTCCGCGACCCGACTCCCCGGCAGATCTTTGAAGGCAAGACGGGATTGCAAACCATCTCCTCGCGGCGATATGACCCTGCCGAAATAACGATGATCGACATCGACATGCGCCGTGGCGACGACGTCGTGATCATGCAGCGCATCAATTTCCCCGTCGACATCGAGTTCAGCGGGCGCGCCGGCAATGACACGATTGAAGTCGATATGAGCCTGGCTGTGGGCGATGCCAACATCGCGCTTGTCGGCGATGGCGGAAACGACAACCTTTCATTCGCCGGCAAGCAGGCGGTTTCACTGCGCGGCAGCGAGGGCAGCGACATCCTTACCGGCGGAGATGGCAACGACACCATCGACGGCAGCGAAGGTGACGACACGCTGAACGGCAGATTTGGCGCAGACAACATCATCGGCGATGCCGGCGACGATGTCATCACCACCGGCGGCACCGACCCCAGCTTTGACATCAACGATCCGCGGACGGATGTGGTCGATGGCAGCCCCGGCGACGATACCATCACGGGCGGCGCCGGCCGGACGTCCATCACCGGTGGCAGCGGTGGGGATGTAATCACCGCCGGCGTCGGCCTCGCCACCATTTTCGGCGAAGGCGGCGACGATGTGATCACCGGCGGCAACCAGGCCGATGTGATCGAAGGCGGAACCGGCCAAGACACGATCAACGGCGCCGGCGGCAACGACAGCCTTTCGGGCAACGAGGGCAATGACATCATCCGAGGCGGAACCGAAAACGATACGATCTTTGGCGGGCTTGGCAACGACATCCTGCTCGGCGAAGAAAGCGGCGATTCCCTCGACGGCGGGGAAGGCAATGACCTGGTCGTCGGCGACGCCGGCACCGACAAACTCTTCGGCGGCCCGGGCATCGATCACTTCGTCCGCACCGAACGCGGCGATGTGCTGGATTTCACCCGGAATGTCGATGGGTTGATTTGAGTTGGGATAGACCGGAGTACCAGTGGGGCAGACATTCCTGTCTGTCATCGCGTTCCACGCGATTCGAACGCCGGTACAGCATGGAATGCCGTGGCAGACAGGAATGTCTGCCCCACCGTAATTTTCTTCACTTCATTGCTTGTCGCCGGATGGCCGGCGCTAGTCGGCGGCTCAATCGGGTTTCAAGCCAACCGCACGGTTTCATCGCGCATCACCTGGTAGTCGTTCCACGCTTCCACCACGCGGATGATGACCAGCGGAAACACCAGCATGCACGCCGCGATCAGGCTTTGGTTGACGCGCAGGATGAGTAGGATCGGCAACAGGATGGCTGGCGGAATAAACCATCCGAACCATCGCCGCACGATCTGGCGGGCTTGACGAACGTCTTGCTTGCTGCGGGGTTGCCTGGGTCGGGCCGTTTTGTTTCGTCGCATAGGTGGCTCTCTCAACCCATTTTTCGGCAGAAATTGCCGTCGGCTTAGCTCAAATTGACTCCCCTGCCCAACACGGCTACATTTCAAGTGGCGTCGTCACACCGCGGCCAACGACTTGATTGTTTCCATTGTGCGATTTGCGAAAGTCGTTGGGCACTCTGCGCGGTTGAAGCTCGAATTCGCAAATCGATCAACAAAGCAGACTTATGTCTACCTTAGCACCGTCGACGGCAGTCGCGTCGACACCCCCAAAAACAGCCGGAGGCGGCCTCGAAGGCGTTGTCGCAACCACGAGTGGCATCTGTTTCATTGACGGCTCGGCCGGTCGTTTGGTTTATAGCGGTTATGAGATTGGCGATCTTGTCGAGAACACCACCTTCGAAGAGGTGGCGTTTCTGCTTTGGGAGGGCCGCCTGCCCAACAAAGCCGAACTGGCCAAGCTGCATCAAGATCTTGCTGCCAACACCGCCCTGCCGGCGCACGTGGAAGCCGTGATCGAAGCGATGCCCAAAAGCGCCCTCCCGATGGACGTGCTTCGCACCGCCGCCAGCGCATTAGGCCCGGGCGACCCGGATTTAAGCAGTAACGACCCGCAAGCCAACCGCCGCAAGGCCATTCGGCTCACGGCGCAGTTTCCGACCATCGTCTGCAACTATCACCGACACCGCAAAGGTGAAAAGCTGGTCGCGCCCGATAAGAGTCTGTCCGTCGCTGCCAATTTTCTTTACATGCTCTTCGGCAAAAAACCGCACGAGACGCTGGTGCGGGTGATGGATGCGGCGTTGGTGCTTCACGCAGAGCACGGCATGAACGCCAGCACGTTTGCCGCCCGGGTGACGGCCGCCACGTTGAGCGACATGCATGCCGCCGTCACCGCCGCCATTGCCGCGCTGAAGGGACCGCTGCACGGCGGGGCGAATCAGGACGTGATGGAACTGCTGCTGGAATGCGGCGACGCCGACACCGCGGAGAAAAAAGTCCGCGAAACCCTCGCCGCCGGTGGAAAGATCCCCGGCTTCGGCCACCGCGTTTACAAAACGTTCGATCCGCGCGCCACGTTCCTGCGCAAAATGAGCAAACAGCTCGGTCAGGATGCGGGCAACCCTAAATGGTATGAAATGAGCGAGCGGCTCATCCCGGTCGTCAAAGAAGCGAAGAACAAAGACCCGAATGTCGATTTCTTCAGCGCCAGCGCCTATTACACCATGGGCATTCCGCTGGATTTGTTCACGCCCATTTTTGCCGTCGCGAGGATTGTCGGCTGGACGGCACACATCATGGAACAGCACAAAAACAACCGCATCATCCGCCCGACCGATGAATACACCGGCCCGCAGGGGTTGAAGGTTGTGCCAATTGAAAAGCGATGAATGCTTTCGCGACGCGGAGGAGGCGGACGAAAGTGCATGCGGCCCCGAGGGAAACCTCGGGGCTTGTTTTTTTGCCACGGTCAATTCATCCCGGCGGCGCAAAAAAGGAATTGCCGGACCATTTGGACCAAGGTATACTGTGTACATACACGTACACAGAGGCAACCCATGGCGACAAAAACTATTTCAATCGACATCGAGGCATACGATCGCCTTTGTGCGGTGCGCAAGCCCGAAGAGTCGTTTAGTCAGGCGATTAAACGGGTTATTCGAAAGCCGATCTCGGCGGACGAGTGGTTTGCGAAGATAAACGCGCATGCCCCTCTCAGCGATGCCGAAGTCGAAATCTACCTCGCCTCGATCGGCGACAAAGGGCCTTCATCGTTTTCGGGGAAAGTCAATGGGAATTCTCGACAGCACCGCCATCATCGACCTGATCTCGCGTCCGCAAAAACCGGAACGGCAAAGGCTCGAATCACGGCTGCGAAAAAAGCTAAGCGCCGGTGAGATGCTCTGCACAACACAGATTAACGTTGCCGAAGTATTGGTCGGACTGCACCATTCGGGCAACCCACCCGAACGCCGGGCTCTGTTCGACGCGATTCTGGCCACGCTCGTCATTCTTGAACTCGACGCGCAATGCGCCGAGCATTTTGGACGTATTAAAGCCGGTCTGATGGTAGCCGGCGGAGTCATTGGCGATTTCGACACGATGATCGCCGCCATTGCGCTTCGCCACCAGCAATCCGTTCTCACGCGGAACGTCAAACACTTCTCTCGCGTGCCGGGTTTGGTGGTTGAGGACTACTGACAAGCGGTGGAATGAATCGCTTTTGGATGTCACTTCAAACGCGATCCACGCACAATATCGTAATGTCATCACTCTGCGCCCGCGCGCCGCGATGGGCGCCGACGGCGGCGGCAATTCTTGAAACCACGGCATCGTGCGGAACCGCTTCGTCGCACACAATTTTGATCAGCCGTTCGTCGCCGAATTGCTCGTCTGCGATGTTGAATGCCTCCGTCACGCCGTCGCTGGCCAACAGCAGACGGTCGCCGGGCTGCAATTGGATTGACGATTCACCTTCGCCGTCGGCACATATCCAGTTCAACCCCACCGGCGGGCGATGCGATTCGAGGGTACACGCGATGCCCGCGCGGATGGCCATCGCCGGGCCGTGACCGGCGTTGCAGAAGGTGAATCGACCGTCGGGGCTTAACACGCCAAAGATCATGGTGATGAAGCGGCCTTCGGTTAAATCGGCGCTGATCATCGCGTCGATTCGCTCAACAATCTTCGCCGGCGAGAGGTCGAGGCCCGACAGCGCGCGCAGCGTCGAGCGGCACGCGCTCATCAGCAGCGCCGGACCAAGGCCATGCCCCGTTACATCGGCCACCACGACCGCGATGCGGTCGCCAGGCAGCTCAAACGCATCCACGTAGTCGCCGGCGGTGGCGTCGCAGGGTTGGCTTGCGGCCGCGATCGCCCAGCCGTTTTGGCTGGGAATATCTTTTGGGGCAAAGCTCGCCTGCACGCTGCGCGCCACGTTCAGTTCGCGCGCCAGATGGTTGAAGGTATCACCCAACGACTGAAATTCGTCGCCGGTGCGGAGCATCACGCGATGACTGAACTCGCTGCGCCGCAGCGCGTTCATGCCGTCATGCACTGCCTTCATCGGACGCACCACAATGCTGGTGACGATGATCCAGCCGATCAGCGATGACGCGACCAGCACCAGCCCGGAAAGCCCGGCGGTGGTCCACTTCACCTGATTGTAATCAGCGAAGTAGGCGTCGGCTTTCTCATCCACTTCCAGCAGGCCGGCCACGCCGCCGCGTGAATCCATGATCGGGGCGTAGGCGCTGATCCATTGACCGTTCTTGTCGGCGTAGAGCGCGGTCACTTTTGAAACGCCATCGGCGAACACCGGAAGCATTTCTTCGCGCATGGGGTACAGGTCGCCGACGAACGGGTTTGCGTGCGTCATCACACCAAAGCGGACGCGGCCGGCACTGGTCGGATCGACAAAAAACGTATAGATGTGTTCTTCATCCAGATCATTGACCAGGCGAATGCGATTGAGCTGCAGCTTGAGAATTTGAAAAGCGGGCGTGTACGCGTCTTTCGGATTGCGGATGGTCTTTAGCGCGTCGCCGTCCAGTTGCAGCGCCGCGGTGTTGGCGACGGCGAGCAGGCGGTTCTGGATGTCTTTGATGATCTGATCGCGCATCCTGGGCAGCACGGAGGCCATGATCAGAATAATGGTAAGAATCAGCAGCAGTTCCGAGACGATCAGCAGCTTTACGCTGATGGATGTACGAATGCCTCGGAAAAGTCGCAACATGGGTTGACCTGACTGCTCTGATGAAATGTGGGGCAGACAAGTTACATCTATAAAATGCACCGGCGCAAAGGCGGCGAAACCAGACAGAACAAAGCGGATGCTACTCGCCCAGCGCCTTTCGCATAAAACCGCTTGCTTGTTGTAGCAGGCTTCGGGCCGCTTCTATCGACACGCCCTTCTTGTGCATGACAATCGCAACCTTAACGTGCCCGTCGGCTTTCTTTAGCAATTCCATCGAAGCGTCGCGGTCGAGGCCGGTGAGCATGCCGATGATCCGCGCCCCGCGGTCCCAGAGTTTGACGTTGGTGGCTTTGAGGTCAACCATCAGATTTTCGTAGCACTTGCCCAGTTGAATCATGCTGATGGTGGTAATCTGGTTCAGCACCAGCTTGGTGGCGGTGCCGGCCTTGAGGCGCGTCGAGCCGGTCAGCACTTCGGGCCCTGTGAGCGGACGGATAATGACATCAACCGTCGGCTCATTGGGCACCGGCTGCACGCACGATAGAAAAATCGTCTTCGCCCCACGCTCGCCGGCGCGGCGCAGGGCGCCGTGGACGTACGGCGTCGTCCCGCCGGCGGCCATGCCCATAACGACATCGTTCGGGCCGATGTTGCGATCGTCCACATCTTTCGCGCCGCCTTGCGGAGAATCTTCGGCGCCTTCCTGCGCGACGAACATCGCCTTTTCCCCGCCGGCGATCACGCCCTGAACGGCCTGCGGGTCGGATCGAAACGTCGGCGGACACTCGGATGCATCCAGCACCCCCAGCCGCCCGCTGGTGCCCGCGCCGAAGTAGATCAGCCGACCGCCTCTGTTCAGCGCCGAGACGACCAATTCGATCGCCTTCGCCACATCGGGCCCAACTTTTTCAACGGCTTCAACGGCGATGCGATCCTGCGCGTTCATGATGGCCAGCGCGTCGATGGTCGAGAAGGAGTCGATCCGCGCAGACTCCTGCAATCGCTTCTCTGTATCCAAATGGCCTCGGTCATCCATAATTCTTATTGAACCACAGATGAACGCAGATGAACACAGATTAAGAGGATGGAAAATTGGGGCCAACAACTCTCTTCAAGGCAAGACGTGCTTCTGCAAAATTGATCAGCAAACAAATGGGTAGATTGCTGGCTCTGATTTGATTCAAGCATTGAGCCTCGTGAATTTCGTCAAACGCTTTCACTGCCTTAATCTCAACAAGTATTATGCCTTCGATCACCAGATCGGCGATGTATTCGCCAACCACCACGCCCTCAAACACGACAGGGAACCGTACCTGCTGCTCAACCCTCAGTCCGATCTGACGCAGTGCTACGACCATCGCGTTCTCGTAGACTTTCTCTAAAAATCCGCAACCAATCGTGTTGGAAACGTGGTAGGCGCGACCAATGATCTTCTCCGTGATCTGATTCAATCCGTGTTCATCCGCGTTCATCTGTGGTTCCATGACTTCAATTCCGAGGCGTGATCGACCCCAACAGCACCGACCGTCTTGCCCCCGTGACATTTGGAATGTTTGAAGGCACACCATCGAGCGTGGCGGCGGCGAGGATGGCGAAGGCGACGGCTTCCTTTGCCTCGGCGGGCAGGCCGTATTCATCCGTCGTGCGCACGACCATGCCCGGCGTGGCTTTCAAAAAGCCCAGGATCGACGCATTGCGGCAGCCGCCACCCGAGACGATCAACTCATCCGGCAGCCGCCCCAGCAGCCGGTGCAGCGCGTCGAGGATGCTGCTGGCGGTGACGTAACACGCGGTTGCCAGCAAATCAGGAAATGGCCGCGGGTCGGTCATGGTGTAGGCACGTTCCCAAGCGGCGATCATCTGCGGCACATCGGTGCTTTTGGGAAGCGGCGCGGTAAAAAACGGTTCGGCCAGCATACGCTGCGCTGTGCCCAGATCAGGCAGGCCGACCGTCGACATCTGCCCGTTGCGATCGAAGCCCAGGCCGTTGGGATCATGCTTGCGACACAGATGATCACTTACGCAATTGCCCGGGCCCGTGTCGAAGGCAATCACTTCGCTCAAGGCGCACCCGGGTCGAAGCACCGTGACGTTGGCGATTCCGCCGAGGTTCAGCATGGCGCGCAAGCTCATCGGGTGGCGGAACATGGCATAGTCGGCGAACGGCACCAGCGGCGCCCCCTGCCCGCCGACGGCGCAATCCGCCCGGCGAAAGTCGCTCACGACCGGGCAACCCACTTCCGACGCCACCAAAGACGGATCTAACCACTGAATAGTGTTCGGGGGCGAATGGAAAAACGTCTGCCCGTGCGCCGCCACGCACGTGAGTTCCACCCCTTTGAGGTGAACCGCCGTCAGCGCTTCGGTGACCGTCTGCGCATAAGCCAGTGAAATCTCCCGGCCGATCTGCGCTAAGTCTTCCAGCGTACACACGCCGCTTTGCCGCAGCGAGAAGATGCGCCGACGCAGTTCCGAGCCGTAAGGCACATGGTGATGTCGAAGCAGGCGAATCTGCAGATCGAAGCCCGACCCTGTAAGGGCGACAATGGCAACATCCACGCCGTCGACGCTTGTTCCGCTCATGGCGCCGGCGATTAATCGTTCGTTTTGACTCATGGCCGTGCAAGGTAATCCCCCCGAGGCAGCGCCAGCAAGTTTTACTTTTTCATTGTGGCATGGCACGCCGGCGCATATGCTTTCGGAAAGGAAACGAACGATAAATCAATTCGCGCCCGTAAGTGAGGTCTGCAATGCCCGAAAACACCAAAATAGATACCGATCAAGGCACAACCGCGACGGCGGTGAAGCCCAGGCCTTCGCAAAAGCCACGCCCGCACAACAAGCCCCCGCAGCCCATGCCGCCGTGGAAGGTGCTGCTGCATAATGATGACAAAAACGACATGGTTTTTGTCGTTGATACCATCGTCGAGCTCACCCCGCTTAATGAGCAGGACGCCGCATTACGCATGGAAGAAGCCCACAAATCAGGCGTCGCGTTGCTGCTCACCACGCACAAAGAGCGCGCTGAACTGTATCACGAGCAGTTTCAAACCAAGGGCTTGGTGGTGACGATCGAGTCGGCAGAGTAGCGGCGTACCACGCCGGCGAATCCATTGCGCTCCGGTCATGTTAAGCGGTTACTTCCGCCCCGGCAGCTTGATCGCCGGATTGAGCGTTTTCCCCGGTTCCATCGTGATCCACTGCCGCCAGATGCCCGTGGTTAACGTCCCCGCCGAAAGCAGGTATTCGCCCGGAGCAACGTTTTCCAGCTTGAACTTGCCGAAGTCATTGGTTTCGGTCCGCTGGATCAGCTTCATATCCGGGCCTTCCTTCTGATCGCGCACGTTGGCGGTGGAAACGCCGGTGAAGTCGCCGCCTTCGCTTAGCGTGCCGGCGGGCGGGGACTGGAGCAGGCGAATCTCTAACTTGCGGACCGGGAACGAGTTACCATCGGTAATGGTCGATTCGATCTTCCCCGGCGGGCCCGTGGGTACCGACGGCGGCGGGGGCGGTGGATCGTTCCCGCATCCGCCGACGCTCATGGCAAGTGCCGCGGCCAGAACCCCGGGCAGAAAATTTCGTATATCAAAGGTACGCATCGGTTGAACAGCAAGATAACGTCTGGCGGGTGCGAGTCCATTCCCGATTCCTTCGTTCCGAATTAAACTGTCAAGCGAAAAGTAACAACAGCACGGCGTCTAGAGTTGTTTCAGCGCCTTTGAAAGCGATTTTGCCGGATATGGGACTCAGCAAATCCCTGATTTCTTTTGACACCACCCGTCGTCGTCGGTAAGTTTGCGAGACTTCGCTCCGGTCGGGGGTGCCGCCTGCACAGTGTGCGGGAGTGGAGTCAAAATGGCGTTCCAATGCGTCGCGACCGAGGCTTTTTGCTAGCGCAGACTCTTCATTGACGAGCATCGAGTGAGCAACCTATGCATTCGCACCAAAATAATCCTCGTCTGCGTGGGTTTTGCGCGACGGTCACGCCGGCATTTACATTAGTCGAACTCCTTGTCGTGATCGGGATTATCTCCATCCTGATCGGCATCCTCCTGCCGGTGGTCGGCCGCGCTCAAGATCAGGCGCGTTCGGCGGCGTGCAAGAGCAACCTGCGGCAGATTTTTATCGCCGTACAGGTGTATGCCAATGACAATAAGGGGTCGTTACCTTACGGCTTCTACTTCGCCGAGGGCGGCGGGTCGGGCTTCGGCAACCCCACTTCCAGCAGTGCTTCGCCGTGGGTTTCATGGTTTACACTCCTGAACAAGACCATGAGCCCCAAAGTCTACCCCGATTCGACGAATGGAATCAGAAATGCCGGCAGCGGCTTGGCCTACAAGGTGTCGGCCGTGTTTCGTTGCCCTGGCGCTGAAGAAATTCGCCAGCAGGTGCATTACTTCCAGAACAGCATCGCCATGCCGCACCTGCCGATGGAACTGAAAAATCCGGCGGCGCGGGCGACGGGTTCGGGCGTCGCTAAAACTGCATTATCAAGCCCGGCGAAGTTTACTGACTTACACAACGACAATGCCCTTTTCTGGGACACTCCGCTGTTTGCTGGTGTTCCCGGAACGGTCGGCATTCCGTTCTTCGCCCCTCCAAACAGTAACGAAAAAGGCGCCGCTAATAGCGTGCTGGCGGTGAGCTACATTGACGATGCGGCCATGCGTTTCCCGCTTCAGCCCGAACGCCGCTTCCGCGACGCCAACAAGGATCTTTACGCCAACTCCTCCGAAGGCTCGTTCCTGCGCGGCGACCAGAGCATCTACTTCCCAACCGATGAACAAGCCGTACTGCTTGGCTCGACGGCCGTTCCGCTGCGAAGCTGGAATGTTGACCTCGGCGGATCATCGATCAAAGACCAGTTTTACGGCAACGTTCGATTTCGCCACCAACGCAACGCTATCGCCAACGTGGTGTTTACCGACGGCAGCGTGCAGGGGCTGAACCTGAACAAAGGCCGCGTGATTTCCGGCACGCGCGGCAAGTCGTACAGCACCGATTTCAAGCGCAACATGCTTCGTATTAAATGGCCGACGGGCTTCGCGCCCAGTGATCAATACACGCCATAACCTTTCGCCTTGCGCCGGCCGCCGTCGCTTGGTTTTTGTAACGTTGCTCTTTCGGCGACGCTCTTTAAACTCCAACACGATTCATGAACCTTCGTCCCGGCATTCCGACGGTGTCCGACGTGTCGCAACTCCTCGCGACGCTCACCTATGCCCATTACACCACCTACAAC
>CAZXLA010000059.1:0-7020 GCA_964641895.1 uncultured Tepidisphaeraceae bacterium | reverse complement strand
CGACGTGTCGCAACTCCTCGCGACGCTCACCTATGCCCATTACACCACCTACAACGCCGACTTTTTGAAAAAGCACGGCGAAGCGCTGGCCAAATACGGCCGGCATTGGGGGCAAGACCCGTTTGGACTGTGGAGCCGGCGCTACGAATATCCGTTCGTCGGCGAAAAGGTGATCGACTACGGTAAGACGCTCGGCGACCGGTCGATCAAAATCCTCGACGCCGGCAGCGGCGTAACCTTTTTTGATTACCTGATTTGCGACCAACTTCCGACGGCGACGGTGACGTGCGTGGATTACGACAAGTCGTATCACCAGATGTTCGCCGACATCAGCGCCAACACCTCGCACCAGCGCGTGAGCTTTGTTGAAGCGGCGCTGCAATCGCTGCCGCACACCACCGGTGAGTTCGACAGTCTCGCCTGCCTGAGCGTGCTCGAACACACCGATAACTACGCGCAGATCGTTAAGGAATTCTCTCGCGTGATAAAGCCCGGCGGGCAGTTGGTGCTGACGTTCGATCTCTCGCTCGACGGCAAATTTCCGCTCAGCAAACCGCAGGCGACCGACCTGCTGGCGCACGTAGCGGAATATTTCACCATTCAGGAAATCGATGCGCTGGCCGAGCTGGCAAAGATGGATTCCCCCGTCGGTTTGCTGACGACCGATTACGTTAAAGATACCAACCCCGAACTGCTCCCCTGGAAACATCCGCTGCTCAAAGGCATGCACGATTTAGTAAAAGGGCACGGCTGGACGGGGGGCTTCCGCAGCAAGGCGGTGTTCTGCCTGGATGCGCGACGGAAATGACAACGTCCAACTTTCACACGCACAATGGAATTTTTGGACATTGAGAGTTGAGCGTTGAGCGTTGAAAGTTCGACGTTGAATCGATGGTGACGAAGGATTGGAATGCAGGGAAGTATTGAATCCACGACAAGAAACGCCGCCGTTGCCATTCAACGGCCGCCGTCTGTCGCGCTATGGCATCGGCATTCGCGCATTGCATCCATCGCCAATTGGAAAATCTGCTTCGCCACACTCGCCGTTTGCGCGGCGTTGTTTATCGCTTTGTTCAACCCTTTCTGGGTTCCCTCCGGCGACGGCGATCTTTACGTCGCGATTGCGCGCAGCATCGTGCAAGGCGAAGGCTTTAAGTTCAACGGGCAGTTCGTCAACATCTGCCCCCCCGGCTGGCCGCTGGTGATCGCGGGGGTGATGAAGCTTTCGCCGACGTTCGGCGCCTTTAAAATCGTCACGATCGCCAGCATGCTGGCTTCACTGGCCATCTGGTTCTACGTGCTGCTGCGTATCACCAGCCCACGCGGCGCCGCGGCGGTGGTGCTGATGACGGGGATTCTCGTCCACACGTATTCGCTCACTTTTTGGACGCACTCCGAGGCGTTCTTTTGCGCCGTCGCGGCACTTTCGTTTCTGATCGCGCTGCAAATATCTGAAAACCGCGGCGGGCTGGCTTGGCGGCTGCCGCTGCTCCTCGCCCTGTGCTTCGGCGGTGTGATGATTCGCTGGGCGGGGATTCTCCAATTCCTGATCGTGTGCGGTGCGCTCATGAATGGCACTCGGTTCTGGACGCTGCCGACACTGCCAAAATGGGTGATGTCGATCGCGGTGATCGCGGTCTCATTTGCGTCGTTCGTGACGTTGCGCCACGTGCTTTCGCTCACGCCGCAACAGGAAATCGCGCAGCGTGAGGCCGGCGCGGTGTTTGATGAAGCCACCACCCCGCGCCCCAGCGCCACCGCAGACGCGAAGAAGCTCGATCTGCTCAACACCGAAACCGCCAAAGATCGCACGCTCGCCGGCGAACTCGTCCGCCGCAGCGCCGATGCCGGCACTTGGTTCAGTTGGCTCTTCTGGCAGCCCTTCCGCTTCGCCGCATCGGTTCCGGCGGCGGCGTGGCTGGGGATTGTCGTCGGCTGGCTGGTCATCACCGCGCTGGGCGCGAAATTGGTCGACGCCGTTCTTCGCTTCCAATGGCTGTGGCTCGGCTTGGCGGCGTACTGCGCGGTGCTGTGCATCAACTGGCCCAACGCCAACGCACGCTATCTCGTGCCCATCACGCCTTTGCTTTTTATCGGCGTGATTCAAGGCGTGCGGCTGCTGCTGGTCGGTTCCATCGGCGGTATGGAACGCGATCGCTTCGTGGCAATGCTGCTCATCGTCGCTGCATTGCTGGTGACCGTCGTCGAATTGATCGTCCTGCGCCGGCCCGAAGCAACGCTCGTCGTGTGGACCCTCACCGCCGCCTGGTTGCTGCGGCTCTGGGGGCGCAGCGGTCCGGCGGATCGGCCGGCGCGCGTGGGCCAGCTTGCCGTCGGCACGTTCGCCTTCAGTGTGCTGCTGGTGAACGGCGCGCTTTACGCAATTGATCTGCGCGTCGCGCGGAGCCATGATTTTTACGCTCATTACGAAGCCGGCTTTAATGAGCAGTTGATTCAGGCGTGTTACCAGTTGAATCAAGCCGGATTGAAAGATGCCGAATTGGCCGTCGCCGAGCGATACGTAAACCTCGGCAAAGTACGAAAGAGCAAATATGCCGTCCGCGCTGCGGTGCTGCTCACGGGCCGCGCGGTGCAGACCGTTAAGGATAAGAATGCGGGTGAACCGAAATCAGAATTGCTCAAGTGGTGCCAGCGACGAAAGGTGCTGTACTACCTGGACCAGCGACCGAGCGTGCCATGGCGCGTGTGGCACTTCGTGCTCCCCCGATGGCTGAATGAGAAACTGGTCAACGTCCCGCTGGGCGCGGACACGAGCGGGTGGACGCTTTATGAAATTCACATTGATCCCGTTCCGGCGATGCCCTACGCCGCGCCGACCAACTTCGCCCAGCGTGTCACCCACCGCGTGCTGCCGCTGGCGGTGCCGACCACGCAACCCGCCACCCGCCCCGCCACCGAGTTCCGCCGATCGGCATCCAAGGTCGATTTGCCAACGGTGAAGCACTGGCCGATTCGCGTGCCGGGGATGTGAAGTCGATTGAACCACAGAGGCACAGAGGAAACAGAGATGAAGAACGGATCATCGGGTGGGGCAGACATTCCTGTCTGCCATCGCGTTCCACGCGATTTGAATGATCATACGATCGAGCAAGTTGCTTCATTGAATCGGCGATTGAATACATTTCGCAATTGATGCTCTTTCTGATCTGCGTTCATCAGCGTTAATCTGCGGCTAAATGACTCCTCCCAGCAGCGCAACCTTCGTCATTCCCATCGTCGCCGGCATTGGCAATGCGCTGATGGCCGAGCCGATGGTGCGTCAACTGCGCGCCGCGAAGAAGGATGCGATTGTTCGCGTCGTCGCCGCCACGAACGCGATGGCCGAGCCGTTCCGGCGGGTGCGGGGCGTCGATGTGACGGTGGCGGGCAAAGGGGCAGTGAGTTTGTTCGGCGCCATCCGCGCCGCCGGGCCGATTGATTGTCTTATCGTGCCGTTCCCTTCGAATCGCTGGCAATATAACGTGATGGCATGGCGCAGCGGCGCAGCGCGGGTTGTCATGCACTCCTACCCGGCGGCAAATCGGGCATTCCTTTCAAGCGTGGGCGATCGTGTGGAGGCCAAGCGCGGGCTGCACGATGTCGTTCAGAACCTGCGCTTGTTAGAACCGATTGGAGTTAAGCCGAACCTGGATGACGCCCCACGATTTGAGTTGACGCGCGAAGATTCTGACGCGGCGAATGATGTATTGCGAAAGGCCGGCGTTGACGACGGCAAGCCGTACATCGCCGTTCATGCCGGCAGCGCAAAAACCATCCTCTCCGCGGCCAAGCGTTGGCCGGTGGAGAATTATGCTTTGCTGATTGGCGAGCTGATGCGGGAAGCAAAGTTGCGTGTGGTTTTGTTGGAAGGACCGGACGAACGCGGGACGGGAAGTGAAATTACATTCAAATTCCAATCCGGGGCTGAAGCCTCCGGCTTGACAGTAGTTTCTCTTTCAGGGTCACTCGGAATTGGCGCTTCGATTTTGCAGCGCGCAAAATTATACGTCGGCACGGATAGTGGCCTTGCCCACCTCGCCGCCGCCGTGGGAACTCGGGCCGTCACACTTTTTGCGCCGGCGGATCCAGATCGCGTTTGCCCGTTCGGTAATCGCGAACTGGTGGTGAAGCCGGCCAAAGCCTGCTCGCCGTGCTTTATGTATCCGTGGGAATCCACGCGCCCGAAGATGCGATGTTGCGAACCGTATTGCATTAACGAGATTTCGGTGGAGATGGTGATGGTAAAAGTACGCGGCGCTTTGGCTGAGTCGCGAAGCGACGGCAAAAAGTAGCCCGGCGCGGAAACCCCGGGTAGAACGTGACGCGAAGAGAGCCACGAAGCGGCGCAAGGGCGATTGGTGAAAGACATGGTTCCCGGCGTATCGGCATTCCCAACGCAACGGGTTCAAGGTTGTAACGGACGCTTGGTAAATCGTTCTTTCGCCCCGTTGGGGCTTCGATATTTGTGTTACACACCTGGGGCGTACGCCCCTGGCTACTTTCTTTCGCCGCGTCGCGGCTGTGGATGACGCCCTTGGACGATCAGCACGAGATGGTGATTGATCAAAAACCGCCCAACGCGCGTCGCGCCATCGTCGTCGCGATCAAACTGTTACTTCTCGCCGCCGTGCTCGGATTTGTCGGTTGGGCGTTGTGGAGCAACTTTCGGAAGATCGATTTCTCTACCGTTACTTTCTCAATTGTTCCGGTTCTTTTCGCCACACTTTTTCTCGTCGGCGTATCAACCGTCCAGATGA
Source organism: uncultured Tepidisphaeraceae bacterium (assembly GCA_964641895.1). Taxonomy (GTDB): domain Bacteria; phylum Planctomycetota; class Phycisphaerae; order Tepidisphaerales; family Tepidisphaeraceae; genus UBA2421. The sequence continues at coordinate 2,263 of CAZXLA010000059.1, read as the reverse complement.
TTTCTTACCGCGCGCTTCTGGGCGCGTACGCGCACGCCCCGCCGTGGCGCGCGATGGCGGCGGTGGCGTGGGTGCCGCCGCTAGGGAAATACGTGCCAGGCAAGGTCGCGGCGCTGTTGGGCGCGGTGTACATGCTGCGCCGCTTCAACATTCCGGCGGCGGTGGCTATTTCGGTCGTGCTGGTGCTCGACGGGCTGGCGGTCATCGCCGGCCTCATCACGGGGTCGCCGCTGCTGCTGTGGGCGCCGATTCAACGCGTGCTGCCCGGTGGGTGGATCTACTGCCTGATCGTCGTGGTCGGCGGCATCATCTGCCTTCACCCCGCCGTGTTCGGGCGACTGGTGAACTTGGCCCTGAAGAAGCTGAAGAAACCGCCGCTGCCGAAGATGCCCGATCTGCTCCATTACGCCATTCCCGTCGCGTGCGCGTTCGCTCAGTGGTTGCTCGCGGGCTTAGCGCTGTGGTTCATGACGCGCAGCGTCGCCGACGTCGGCCCGGGCCAGATTCCGCTGTTCATTTCCATCGCCGCGCTGGCGATGACGATCAGCTATCTGGCGATCTTCGCCCCCGGCGGGCTGGGAGTGCGCGAAGCGATCTACCTCGGCACGCTCACAAGCCTCATCGGCCCGAAAGCCGCCATCGTCGTCGCGGCGATGCGCGTGGCGCAGACACTGGTTGAACTCGGCTTGGCGGGGCTGGGGATGCTGCTGTTACGGAAGAACTTCAATCCGCAGATTAACGCAGATTAACGCAGATGAAGAACCGCCCACCAATGAACACGAATTGAACACCAATGATTTCAGAACCGAGTGTCCCGGGTCTTATTCGTGTTCACTTCGTGTGAATTCGTGGGCAGACTTCCGCCTCAGATCGCTTCGCGCGCGGATTCCTGTGCACCCACTGGCGCGCCCGAGTCGTCTTTGCTATCGACATCATGCACCACCTTCATCACCGGCAGCGACCACGTATCGTGCATCGTCGGAATCTGCGCGTGCGGCTCTTCGGCGGTCGGGGGGAGGCTGGCCCGCACCGTGCGGCGGCTGGAATATATTTTGCGTCGCGCCAGATATAGCAGTTCTTCGGTGATGCGCCGGTGCCGGCCCATCATGTCGGCGAGCAGGGCCACGGCACCCATGAGGAACGCCAAAACCAGAAGCGCGCCACTGACCGAAATAAGGCTGGTAAACGGCGAGGTTTTCGCGTTGCCATCGGCAATGGCGGTGTAAAAGTATCGCCCGGCGACAAGCCCGCCGGCAATCAGCCCGGGCACGACAAGGATCATGGCAATCCCGCCGAAAAACTTCAGCGGCTGAATGTCGCGCATGGCTCGTAAAATGATCGGCAGGCTGTTGGTGGCATATTTCCAAAGGTTACTGGCAATGCGGCTCTTGCCATGCTCGCGCACGCCGCGAACTTTCAGGGGCACTTCGGCGATGCGTAAACCCTTGCTGAATAGATCGATAAAGCACTCTTGCGTGTACGTAAAACGCCCGAACAGCGTCAGGCGGTAGGCGGCTTCGCGGTTGAAGGCGCGGAATCCGCAGGAAACGTCGGTAAAATCGGTCCCGCCGCACACCCAGTTGATAATCCTGGTGACCGCCTTGTTGCCGTAGTATTTCACGGTCGGCATAACCGGACGAAGGGCCGGATCGGCAAATCGGGAGCACGTTACAAAATCGGCTTCATCCATCAGCAGCGGTTCGACCAGCTTGGCGATGTCGGCAGAGTTAAACTGCCCGTCGCCGTCGATGTTGACCATGATATCGGCCCCGCGCCGCATCGCCCGTTCAAGCCCCGTTCGAAAGATGTAACCCAAGCCGGGACGGCCACTTACGCTGATAACAATCGCGCCAGCGCGCTCGGCAATTTCGGCGGTCCGGTCGGTGGAACCGTCGTTGACGACGATCACCTCCACCTCGTCAATCCCGGGGATGTTTTTGGGAATCCCGCTGATCACCTGAGCGATGGTTTTTTCTTCGTTCAGGGCGGGAATCGTCACAACCAGTTTCATTAAGTCCTCACCGACGAATGCGTCGGGTTGAAACTTAGAATGGTAGCAGCGGGCGCGGCCTCTCACAAGCCGATCAGGGGTTACCGCGTGGGTGCTCAAGCTTCCTCTCCTGCTTCCATGCCGCTCGTCCGGTGTAGAGAAACAAGACGGCACGAAGGTAAAGACGTTACAAACCGACCATGATTGGATAGTTATCGGACCCGCAACGAAAGCGACTTGAGGAAATGGGGGCGATGTGCGGAATGTGAATGC